>JAZKIK010000436.1:0-10207 GCA_040384925.1 Pseudomonadota bacterium
TAAATTGTCTTGATGGACACTTTAGACCGAAAAATTTTGCAGATTTTGCAAACCGACGCACGCACCAGCCTGCAGGACATTGGGCAAAAAGTTGGCCTGAGTCCTTCGCCGTGCTGGGGGCGCATCAAAAAAATGGAAGAGGCGGGGGTGATTGAGGGTTATACCGTTCGGCTGAATGCGCAGGCGCTGGGCTTGGGGGACACGGTCTTGGTGCAGGTCACGCTGGACAGCCATTCTGACAACACGCTTGAAAAGTTTGGCGAAACGCTGGCGGCGATTCCCGAGGTGATCGAGGCCTGGCTGGTGTCGGGTGAATATGACTATCTGCTGCGCATTGCCGTAAAGGACACCAAGGACTACGAACGGCTGCTGCGTGAGCGGCTTTACAAGATCAAGGGCATTCGCCACAGCAAATCAAGTTTTGTGCTGCGCACGCTGAAAAAAGCGGATTTGCCGCTGTTGCCGGGTTGATGCCGCCCAAAGCTGGCGGTGTTGGCTGACAGCTTTCAGCACCGTGCTGGCCTAGAGTTTTATAGAAGTTCTGTTTGTACTGCAATCGCCCTGCAAGTGGCCGTAGCACATCCAGCTTCTAAAACTCAAATCAGGGGTGTTTTATGCGGTCAAAATCTCATTTTTCAGGGCTTGCAAACACGGCGGCGGGTCTTCTTGTCATGGGGGTTGCGGTTTTTGTGGCCGGTTGTGGTGACACCGCAGTGCTCCCACCCAGCGCTGGCATGGGTGCAACGCCAACTTTGCCCAAACCTGTCAGCAGCCTGATCCCTACTGTCAATATTGCCCCGGCCAAGGGCTGGCCTGAGGGCGCGATGCCTGTGCCTATGGCTGGCCTGGCTGTGACGGCGCTGGCTACCGGGCTTGACCATCCGCGCTGGGTACATGTTTTGCCCAATGGTGATGTACTGGTGGCTGAAAGCAATGCGCCGCCCAAACCTGAAGACGGCAAGGGCATCAAGGGTTTTGTGATGAAACTGGTGATGGGCCGCGCCGGTGCCGGTGTGCCATCGGCCAACCGGATTTCGCTGCTGCGTGATGCGGATGGTGACGGCAAGGCCGAGGCGCGGACGGTGTTTCTGGACAAACTCAATTCACCATTCGGCATGGCTTTGGTGGGCGACTATTTTTATGTGGCCACAACGGACGCTGTGCTGCGTTTTCCTTACGTGGCAGGCCAGACCAGCATCACTGCCGCACCGGTCAATGTGCTGGACTTGCCCGGCGGCCCGATCAACCACCACTGGACCAAAAGCCTGATTGCCAGCCTGGATGGCAGCAAGCTTTACATCACTGTGGGCTCCAACAGCAATGTTGGCGAGCGTGGCATGGAAGTGGAAGCAGGCCGCGCTGCGATCTGGGTGCTGGACCTGAAAACCGGTGGGCACCGCATTTTTGCAAGTGGCCTGCGCAATCCCAACGGCATGGGCTGGTCGCAGGACGGCAAGCTCTGGACGGTCGTGAACGAGCGTGACGAAATCGGCAGCGACCTGGTGCCCGACTACCTGACATCGGTCAGGGATGGTGGTTTTTACGGCTGGCCCTACAGTTATTACGGCCAGCATGTTGATGAGCGGGTCAAGCCGCCGCGCCCCGACCTGGTAGCCAAGGCAATAGCGCCCGATTACGCACTGGGTTCGCACGTTGCGCCGCTGGGCATGACGTTTGCAACCGGCAGCAATCTCTTGCCTACGCTGGCCAACGGTGTTTTTGTGGGTGAGCATGGTTCGTGGAATCGCCGCCCGCTCAGTGGCTACAAGGTGGTCTTTGTACCGTTTAACGATGGCAAGCCGACGGGCTTGCCAGTCGATGTGCTGGCCGGTTTTGTCAGCCCCGAAGGCCACGCTTATGGCCGGCCTGTGGGGGTGGCAATCGACAAACGTGGCGCGCTGCTGGTGGCTGACGATGTGGGCAATGTGATCTGGCGGGTGGCCGCAGCAAAATAGGGCTTATTGCCAGGCACGTCGCTGGCGACGTGAGAGCGACTGCCTAGCGCAAAGTCGCCAGATAAGCCACGATGTCAGCAGCGTGGTCATCGCGTACACCCATGTCCGGCATGGCGCTCAGTGGTTTGACAGACTTGGGGTGCTGTATCCACAGCGCCATATTGGCGGGCGTATTGGCCAGTTTGCCTGCTATCAGGCTGCGGCTTGCCAGGCCTTTCAGCGGTGGGCCTACATTGGGAAAAGAACTGGTGACCCCAGGAATCGTGTGGCATGAATTGCAGGCGTACTGATACAGCGCCTGCCGGCCGCGTTCAACATTTCCAGCTGTTTCAGGCGTTTTTGAATCAGCAGGGGCTTGTCCACAAACCGCTGGCCCCGGCCCTGCCCCGGCAGATTGCCAGGCTGCCTGCGTAATCTCTGTGTAGGCCTGCGGCGTCAAGCTGGGCAGGTGGTTTATAAAAGCCACGAGGTCCCATAACTCGCCGTCGTGCAGCCTGAACTCCCAGGCAGGCATGCCGCTCATCTTGATACCGTGTCGGGTGATCCAGTAAATCTCGGCAGGTTGCCAGCGCTGCAGGGCATCCACCAGCGGGCCGGGCACGGGCTGCAGGCTTTTGCCTACATCACCAGCAGAAACACCCGGTGCGCCGTGGCACTGGACACATTTGGCCTGAAAGCAGGCAGCGCCACGCTGTATGCGGACTGGGTCATCCAGTGGCGGCGGCTGGATGTCACGCGCCCGCAGCCGCACCGACTGGCGCATCGTCGTTTCCAGCAGCGAATAAACCCATTGTGTGTGCTGGCGGCTGGCACCCACATCGTACAAACCGCTGTAAACCACCAGCGCAGCCCCTGCCATCGCTGCCAGCAGCAGTGCTGAAGCGGTCAGGGTTGCAGTTAGCAAAGTGGTGGGCGGCTTCATGAAAACGCTGATTTTGCTGCGTACCGCGCGCGGTTTTTTGAACTGTCGGTGCTGTCCTGCATGTGTTTGCGCGGGGCTGAACAAGAATCAGCACATGCCCTTGCCTGTGCCTCACTGCATTTTTGTCGTTTGCTGCCTGACGGTAGTGCTTGCGATGGCCGTGGGGCCTGCGGCAGCGCAAAATCCTTCCCCGGTCAAACCAGAAAACACCCCGAGCCTGCAGCGCGGCCAGCGTCTGCTGACGCAATACCAGTGCGGCAGTTGCCACGCCATTCCTGGTGTTGCGGCTGCACGCGGCATTCAGGGGCCAACGCTTGAGGCCTTTGGCCGACGCAGTTATATAGCAGGGCGTATTCCCAACCGGGCCGACACTCTGGTGCGCTGGATAGTCCAGCCCGCAGCACTGGTGCCCGACACGACCATGCCCGCCATGGGCGTTTCGCCAGAGCAGGCGCGTGACATGGCTGCCTACCTGGGCAGCCTGAAGTGAGCGGCGCGCCTTTGCCCGCTGTGCAACTGCAATCAGTGTTGTCGCCGGCCGGGCAGGCTGCGCAAACCGTAGCTGGCATGAGCTGGGTGCTGATCGTCGGTGCAACGCTGATTTTTGCCGTCGTGATGGCCTTGCTGGTCTGGAGCCTGAAGCAGCGCGCCGCTGAGCAGCCGGGCCGTATTGTTTCAAAACGCCTGTGGCTGCTGGGCGGTGGCGTTGTGTTTCCGGCTGTAGTGCTGCTGGCCTTGCTGGTCTGGAGCACAGCGCGTACCCCAGGCTGGCTGGCGCAGCCGCCGCCTGGTGCGCTGATGGTCGGCATCACCGCGAATCTTTGGTGGTGGGAAGTCCGATACCGCGACCCGGTCAGCGGCGGCGAAGTCACGCTGGCCAATGAGCTGCATCTGCCCACTGGCCGGCCGGTCTGGCTGGGCTTGAGCAGCCGCGATGTGATTCACAGCTTCTGGGTACCAGCGCTGGCCGGCAAGATGGACATGGTGCCGGGTCGCACGAATCACCTGCTGGTTCAGGCTGACACCCTGGGCGTGTACCGTGGCCAGTGCGCGGAGTTTTGCGGCGAGCAGCATGCACGCATGGCGCTGCATGTTGTGGCCGAGACGCCGGCCGTGTTTGACGCCTGGCTGGCCGCGCAGGCCAGTCCAGCCGCAGCTTCTTCGTCCGGCAGCCTGGCTGAGCGCGGGCGACAAATTTTTCTGGCGCAGCGCTGCAATGCCTGCCACACGGTGCGCGGTGTGGCTGAAGAAGGCCGCCTTGGCCCTGACCTGACGCATGTCGGCAGCCGCCTGTCCATTGGCGCGGGCACGCTGCCCAACCAGCCCGGCCAGCTGGCGCACTGGGTGGCAAACACGCAGGCCATCAAACCCGGTGCACGCATGCCCTCATCAAGTGACATGGACGCCGCCAGCCTGAAGGCGCTGGCTGCCTGGCTTGAAAGCCTGAAATGACCGCAACGCCCGGAACAACCGAATCAGCCACACCGGCCCTGCCGTCCAGTCTGCCGCGTCCGCCCGGCGAGCTGGAACGACTGGAGCAGGCCTGGAAAGCACCCACCGGCTGGCGTCTGCTGTCCGCCGTCAATAACACCCAGATAGGCCTTTTTTACATTGCCACCTCGCTGCTGTTTTTTGTGCTGGCCGGTGTGCTGGGCCTGATGATTCGCGCGCAACTGGCCCTGCCCGACAGTGCGCTGATGAGTCCGCAGACCTATAACCAGGTCTTCACCATGCATGGCACGGTGATGATGTTTCTGTTTGCCGTACCGGTGGTCGAGGCGATTGCGGTCTACCTGCTGCCCGGTATGCTGGGCGCACGTGATCTGCCCTTTCCGCGCCTGAGCGCCTACGCCTTCTGGGCTTATGCGATAGGCGGGATCGCGTTTTTTGCCACCCTGTTTTTTGGCGCATCACCTGACGGCGGCTGGTATATGTACCCGCCTTTGACTGGCAAGGAACATTCACCCGGCATAGGCGCCGACTGGTGGTTGCTGGGCATAGGTTTTATCGAGATTTCAGCAATTGCCGGGGCGATTGAACTGATCATAGGCATCCTGATGACACGCGCTCCCGGCATGACGCTTGGCCGCATGCCGGTGTATGCCTGGGCCATGCTGGTCAGCGCCTTCATGATCGTGTTTGCCTTTCCGGCCATCATTGCGGGCACCTTGCTGCTGGAACTGGAACGTGCTTTTGACTGGCCATTTTTCATCGCCGCACGTGGCGGCGACCCCCTGCTGTGGCAACACCTGTTCTGGTTTTTTGGCCACCCCGAGGTTTACATCATCTTTTTGCCCGCTGCCGGCATGGTCTCGACCATGGTGCCTGCCATGGCGCGCACACCGCTGCTGGGCCACCGGGCGATTGTGGCGGCGCTGCTGGGTGTGGGCCTGATCAGTTTTGCGCTGTGGGCGCACCACATGTTTACCGCTGGTTTGGGCAGCCACGCCATGTTGCTGGTGTCGGCGGCAAGCTTTGCGGTGGCCATTCCCAGTGCGGTACAGGTCTTTTCGTGGATTGCCACCTTCTGGAAAGGCCGGGTGCAGTTGCGGGCGACTACACTTTTTCTGCTCGGGTTTCATTTCATTTTTGTGCTGGGCGGGCTGACTGGCGTGATGGTGGCCGTGCTGCCTTTTGACTGGCAGGTGCATGACACCTATTTCATCGTGGCACACCTGCACTATGTGCTGATTGGCGGCATGGTGTTTCCGGTGTTTGCGGGCTTGTATTACTGGGCGCCACTGTTCAACGGCCACCAGTTGTCTGAAAAAATGGCGCGCTGGGTTTTTGGGCTGATGTTTGGCGGTTTCAACCTGGCTTTTTTCCCCATGCACATCAGCGGTCTCATGGGCATGCCGCGCCGGGTGTATACCTATGCCGGTGACCTGGGCTGGAACACGCTGAATCTGCTGTCCAGCATTGGTGCTTTTGTTCTGGCGCTGGGTGTGTTGCTGTTTTTTGTCGATCTGGCCCGCTGGATCTTCAAAAAGAAAACCGCACACGGCAACCCCTGGTGCGCCCCCACGCTTGAATGGCTGCCCCAGGGCGACTATGGCGTGCGCAGCATTCCGCAAATATCCACACGTGAGCCCGGCTGGGACCAGCCCGGCCTGGCGCAGCAGGTGGAAGCCGGCCGCCACTGGCTGCCCGGTACTCATTCTGGTGGGCGTGAAACCCTGGTGACCCACTGGCGCACGGCGCGGCCGCAGCATCTGCTGGTGCTGCCGGGAGACAGCTGGTGGCCTTTTGTGGCGGCGCTTGGCACGGCAGGCTTTTTTCTGCTGCTGACAGTGTCGCAACTGGTGCTGGCCTTCAGCTGCGGTGTGCTGGCGGTGGTGGCCATCATGGCCTGGCTGTGGCAAACCGACCAGGTCCCGCATGCCAGAACTGCCGAAGTGGCTGACGGTGTGTTTTTGCCCGTGGGCGCGCGCGGTGCCCGCTCGCACAGCTGGTGGGCGATGATGATCTTGTTGGGTGTTGACGCCACTGTATTTGCTGCGCTGGTGTTTGCCCATGTGCATGTGGCAATGGCCGCTGAAGTCTGCCCACCCGCCGGGGCCAGCTTGCCGGGCGGCTGGTGGCCAGTGCTGCCGGCTGGTTTGCTGCTGGCTGGCTCAGCCGCCATTGCTGGAGCGCAAGCCCTGCTGGGATCTTGCAAAAAAGGCGGGGCTGGTAAAAACCCCCTGGTCTGGCTGCTGCCTGGCTTGGCGATGTTGTGTGTTGTTGCCTCTGGCTGGTTCGACCTACACGCCCATCAGATGGCCGGTTTGCAACCCAGCGCCAGCGCGTGGAGCGCTACCGTCGCCGCACTGCTGGCCTGGCAGGGTTTTCATGTTGCCGTGCTGGTGCTGATGGGCGCTTATGTCTGCGCGCGCTGCTGGACTGGCAAATTGCGGCCGGACGCCCGCTCGTCCATGGACAACACCGCCATCCTGTGGCATTACGTGACAGCTCAGGGCATAAGCGCAATGGTGGTGATTGTGCTGATGCCGCTGTTTTGATATTCAGCTACGAATAGGTCACCAGCCCCGCATGCTCAGGTCCGTCCAGATGCGGCAGTGTGTTGTAAGTCACCAGCATGTGGCGTTTGGGGGTGAAGGCAAATTCGGTCACCGACGCATTGCGTATGCGCAGGTTCAGCTCAATCGTGGTTTCGGGGCTGGTGCCCAATACGTGGCCAACAGCGGTTGCAATCGGGCCGCCACTCGATACCAGCAGCACATTGCCGGTGTAATTGTGGCGAATATGGTCCAGCGCGGTGGTCACGCCGGCCACAAAATCGGTATAAACCGGCATGCCTTTGGGGCTGACCACACCGTCCATCCATTGCCGCAAACCGTCACGCAGCAACCTGAAGTGGCTGCGGTACATCTCGGGTGAGCTCGGTTTTTCAAGCTTGTGCGGGTGAATGGCACCAATCACGGCTTCGCTGTCATATTCATTCAAACCAGGCCACTGGATGGCCTGGACAGTGCTGCCCATGCCTTTGCAGATGCCTTCAAAAGTCCTGACCTGGCGCTGCAGCGTGCCGGTCAACGCGGCGTCAAAGCCAATGCCTTTGTACTTGAAGTATTCACCAAGCCGCAGCGCCTGCTGCCAGCCCAGCTCACTCAAGACGTCGTAATTTTCAGCACCAAACGAGGCCTGGCCATGGCGCACAAGGTAGAGGGTTCCCATGCCGCCAATTGTGCTGGCCTGAATGCGGCAACGCTGTCACTAGGGTGTCGTGGAAAAAACAAACTTGAATTTGCAGGAAATCGGGGGAAGCTCTGCCTCAAGCCCCAGCCAGCACGCGCGCAAACACCTCTGCATCCACATTGCCGCCACAAAGCGTGGTACCCACGACCAGCCCCTTGAGTCTGGTGCGCTCCTGCATGGCGGCTGCAAAACTGGCTGCACCGGCACCCTCGGCGACGTTGTGGGTGTCGGTGTAAATGTCGCGCATGGCCTGGGCGACTTCGTCGTCTGTGACTTTTACGATGTGGTCTATGTGCGGCAGCAAAATGTCCAGCGCGTCCTGGTCGGCGATGCGGCAGGCCATGCCGTCGGCCAGCCGGGTGGTGACGGGTGCGGCCAGCACGCGGCCTGCGGCGATGGAATCTGCATAACTGGTGGCATGGGCGCTGACAACACCCACTATTTTTGCCTTGTGGCCTAGCGCCAGTTTGGCTGCAATCGCTGCCGCCGCGCCGGAACCCATGCCAATCGGCACATACACCACGTCCAGTTGCGGCACGTCGCTGAAAAACTCCCACCAGTAAGTCGCCACACCCAGCACCAGCGCGGGGTGAAAGCTGGGCACCATGTGGGCGTTTTTGTCTTTGGCAAGCTGGATGGCAAACTCGCGGGCTTCCTGGAACTCGGTGCCATGTTCAATCAGCGTGAGGTCCAGCGCCCGCATGGCGGCATTTTTTTCAAGTGAATTGCCGTGCGGCACAACGATGGTACAGGCCACACCATGGGCGCGTGCGGCCCAGCCAATGCTCTGGCCGTGGTTGCCGCGTGTGGCGCTGATGACTTCTGGCGGCAGCGCACCGGCTTTTTGCAGCGCGTCAAAATAAGTCAGCCCGCCGCGAATCTTGAAAGCGCCGACCGGCGTGTGGTTTTCGTGTTTGATCCAGCAGTCTGTGCCCAGGCGCTGACTGGACAGACCCCAGCGGTATTGCGGTGTGGCCTGAAATTCGCGGTAGACAATGCGGGCAGCGGCTTCGATCTGCAATAGGGTGGGCAGGGCGCTCATGTTTCAGACTCCTCGGGATTCAAGCGTGACGATGCCACGCGGCGTTTGCAGTGTGGCAACAAGATTGGGTGCGCCCTGATGGATGCTGACCGATGCCAGGCCAATCGTTTCGCAGGCGGCGCGCAGGTCGTCGGGCCGCGGGTGGCAGGCCTGCAGAGACTGCAGCGTGATGCCTGAGGGTGCCATGCTGGTCGATGGATGGACATCACCCCACTCGATCAGCGTGGGCAGGGTGCCGTAAAAAAGCCGCTGGCCATCGTCGCGCACCGTGATTTTCCAGCGCAGCAGGCCTTGCTCTGTCATACGGGAGGCTTCAAGCAGACTGCCCCTGTCCAGTCCCAGTTTGGCCAAAGCCCTGACATCAGTTGCTGCCTGTGTTGTGTTGGCTACAAAATGAATCAGCTGCGGGCCGGTTTTTTCAAGCTGGGCCTGCAGGTCTGCATTGTCGAGGTCGAACCAGCGCTTTGCGCCCGCTGATCGGCTAGGGCTGGCTGCTGCATTGATGGCGATTATTTCAAGGTAGGCAAGTGGAAAATCCGGCGACGTGATGCTGAAAAGCCGGTTGTGGGTGCCCATCAGCGGGTGCTCACCACCAGGGCCGGGTGTGATGCCCAGCACGTCTTCACACCAGGCCACACCTTGCTCAAGGCTGCTGGCGGCTATGACAAGATGATCGAGCCGGGCTGCCATCTTTTAAAGGGCCACGCTGCCGTTGATGCAGGTGACTGATTCACCGCCAACCCAGACCTGACCAAGCTCATCACGCTCTATAAATACCTGGCCGGCGCGCCCCAGGCAAATGCCCTGGGATGCGAGGTAGGTTTCAGGCAAATGCCCTTCGGCAATCAGCCATTGGGCCAGGCTGGCGTTGAGGCTGCCGGTGACCGGGTCTTCATTGATGCCAATGGCGGCGGCAAAAGCGCGTACTTCCAGGTTGGGTGCCGGTTCGGGTGTTTGAGTTTTTGCTTCGGTCTGAAAGGCCTGTGCTTCACGGTTGGCGCGGCCAATCAGCGCGGGTTTTTCTTCAGCCGGGTAGATTGCGGCCACACCGACCTTGGCGCCGAGTTTGAGCAAACCCGCATGGTCGGGCTGGATTTGCAGCACTGTGTCAGGGCTGTCCAGCAGCAGGCCGAGCCAGACCGGGCCGTTGTCCAGCAGTTGTGCGGCAATGATTTGCGAGGCCTTGATGCCCATGGACGAAGCCACTTGTGCCAACAGCACGGGGCTGGGCGGCGTGCGTTTGAGGGCGGGCGCGGCAAAAGCCAACTTTCCGCCGGCCTGTCCTGAGCCTGTCGAAGGGTCACGCCGGATCCTGACCAAGCCCTGTTTGCATTGCTGCACGATAAATTTGTCAGACTTCGGCTGGCCACCGGCCTGCAGCCAGCTGTGGCAACTGCCCAGGGTCGGGTGGCCGGCAAAAGGCAGTTCGCCACCTGGCGTGAAGATGCGCACGCTGTAGTCGGCAGCCGGGTCTGTGGGTGGCAGCAGAAACGTTGTTTCAGACAGATTGGTCCAGACGGCAAAACGCTGCATGGCGGCGTCGTCCAGGCCGCTGCCATCAAGCACCACGGCCAGGGGGTTGCCGTAATA
>JAZKIK010000436.1:10307-16281 GCA_040384925.1 Pseudomonadota bacterium
GCAGTGGGTCGGGCCAGAATGCCTTCATACCAGCGGTCAAGGTGCTGGCGGGCGATGTGGGTTTGGGGCAGGCCGTTCCAGCGATGCATTTCGCACGCCAGTGGAATGTCGGCCATGCCAAATTTTTCGCCGCCCACAAACGTGTGGCGTGCCAGGTGGGCGTCCAGCATGTCGAGCAGTGCGCTGGTGGCCGTGTTGGACTGGGCTATCAGCTCGGGCTGGCGTTTTTCTTCAGGCGTACGTATCAACTGGATAAAGGCATTGCGCCCGGCCGGGTTCAGCGTGGTCTGTTGCCAGTCCATCCATTGTTCGGCGGCAAAACGCTCGGCCAGGTCCAGCGGATACAGGCCATCAGGTGAATGTTTTGCGCACAGATAACGCACGATGACGTTGGATTCCCACAAAATCCGGCCGTCATCCTCAATCACCGGCACCTGTGCGTTCGGGTTTTTGCGCAGGTAGTCGGCTTCCCTGACCAGACCAAACTGGCCGCCCGCGTCGGTGCGCTGAAATTCCAGACCCAGCTCTTGTGCGGTCCAGACGACTTTACGGACATTGATGGAACTGGTGCGGCCCCAGATATGCAGCATGGGTTTTCCTTTTGTTTTGTCGATAAACCTCTGTCATTGCGGGCTTGACCTGCAATCCAGATGGCGTTTGACTCGAACATGGTGCCTTTTGTCAGGTGATGGTGACTTATCGGCGATGGATCCCGGATCGAGTCCGGGATGACACATCCAGCTCAAGCCACCGTCACGGCTTCGTCCACCGCAGCTTCAGCCGAGGCAGGCAACATCTCTTTAATCGCCTCTGCCAGCGCCGCAATGCCGATATTGATCTGCTCGACACTTGACGTTACAAACGACAGGCGCAAGGTGCGGGCATCAGGGGTGGCCGCATAAAACGCCCAGCCGGGCACAAAAGCCACATTGCGTTCAACCGCTTTGGGCAGCAGTTCAATCGCGTTCATGCCTTCGGGCAGGCGAACCCACAAAAACATGCCGCCTGCGGGGGTGTTCCACTCCACGCCTGCTGGCATGTCGCGGGTCATCGCGTCCAGCATGGCGTCGCGCTGGGATTTGTAGAGGCTGCGAATCGTGGGTACATGGCGGTCCAGAAAATTGCCCTTCATCACCTCGGCCACCATACGCTGGTTAAAACCTGGCGTGTGCAAATCGGCCGCCTGTTTGGCCTGCAGCAGTTTGGGGTACAGCGATTTGGGCGCGACCATGAAACCCAGGCGCAGGCCGGGTGCCAGCACTTTTGAGAACGATCCCAGGTACACACAGCCATCGGGGTTGCGTGATGTCAGGGTGGGTGGCGGTGCTTCGTCAAACCAGAGCTCACCATAGGGGTTGTCTTCAACAATTGGCAGGCCAAGACGGGCGGCTTCGGCGCTCAGGGCGGCGCGGCGGCTTTCGCTCATGGTGCGGCCGGTAGGGTTCTGGAAGTTGGGCAGCACGTAGAAAAAGCGGGCGTCCCTGGCTTTGCTGGCAAGGTCGCCGATGTCCACGCCCTCGTCGTCGCTGTTGATGGCCACGATTTCAGGTTCCATGGGCGTAAACGCCTGCAGCGCGCCCAGGTAGGTTGGGGTTTCAACCAGTACACGGCTGCCTTCGTCCACCAGAATTTTTGCAATCAGGTCAAGTCCCTGCTGCGAGCCAGTGGTAATCAGCACCTGGGCCGGATCAACTTCCCAGGGCAGCATGGCGGCAACCAGTTCACGCAGTGGTGCATAACCTTCGCTGGCGGCATATTGCAGCGCGGCATTGCCGTCTTCACGCAGTACCTTGTCGCAGGCTTCACGAAAGGCCGCGACCGGAAATGTCCTGGGTGAGGGCAGCCCGCCCGCAAAACTGATGATGCCGGGCTTTTCGGTGACCTTCAGGATCTCGCGGATCACGGAAGGGTTCATTTTTTGGGCGCGTTTGGCCTGGGTCCAGTTCATCTTCTTTCTCCTTTTGTCTATGTCTGTATGTCTAGATATGTATGGGCTGTTCAGTCAACGATAAAAAGCCGGGCACCCGTGGGAGCTGTCGAACGGTGCGCCTCGGCACCATCGGCCACCTGGTAAGTCATGCCTGGCCGCAGCACATGCGTCTGGCCATTGTCCAGTTCGGTGTGCAATTCACCTTCAAGGCATAAAAGGATATGCCCTTTGCTGCACCAGTGGTCAGAGACATAACCCGCGCTGTATTCAACCATTCGCACCCGCAGATCACCAAATTGCTGTGTGCGCCAAAAAGCCTGGCCAGCCAGGGCTGAATGTTCGGTGCGCGGTATGGCCGACCAGTCTGTGGTGCCAAACGGTATGTTGGCAAGTTTCATGCGCGCGCCCGCTGATTGGGTGTGATGTGTGCCAGCGCGCCGTCACCATAAGAGCGCAGCACCTGCGAGATCACTATATGGAAACTTTTGTACCAGCGGGTGTACTGGCGTTTGGCTTCCAGATGGCTGGGGTGGGCTGAAAAAGCGCGCAGGGCTTCTTCGGTTTCCCAGAAATAGGTGGCGTTGCTTTTGCTGCCGTCGGCAGATTTCCAGGTTTCTGCACCCAGGTAACCGGGTGTGGCCAGGGCGGCGGCTTCAATCAGGGCGTCCAGGGCGTAAAACTTTTCGTCGTAAGTGCCTGGTTCAAAAATAAAGGCGGCTGAATACATTTGAATCTCCCGGTCAGTCAGGCAGGGTTTTTGAGTCGAAGCAGGCTTAAGCCCAGCAGGCCAAACGCACCGCCGCAGATGCGATTGAAGATGCGGGCACGGTGCGGTGTGCCAAACCAGCGGTGGGTATGGCGCGCCAGCAGCACATAACTGATGTGTGAAATCAGCACACAGGCGGCAAAAACGCTGGTCAGACCCAGAAACTGCGGCAGCATGGTCGCTTCAGGCTGTATGAACTGTGGAAACAGCGCGGTAAAAAACAGAATGCTTTTCGGATTGGTCAGCGCCACAAGCAGGCCCTGTCGGAACAGCGCTGCATGGCTTTTTTCGGAAGGGGTTGCCAGAGGGCTGTCAAACATCGAGGTCTTGCTGGTCCACTGGCGCCAGCCAAGATACATCAGGTAGGCGGCACCCACAGTCTTGAGCACTGCAAACAGCCAGGCCGAGGTGTGCAGCAAGGTGCCCAAACCCGCCATGGCCGCAGCCGAGACGGCAAACACGCCGAGCACATTGCCCGCAGAACTCCACAAGGTCTTGCGTGGCCCCCAGGCGACCGCGTTGGACACGGCCAGCAAAATGCCCGGCCCGGGGCTGAGTGCGGTAACTAGTGAAATGGTGATGAAAAGCAGCCAGGCAGAAGTAGTCATGGGCGTAAAGGGCGTGAGGGGGTTAAAAGGCCTTGGGTGGACGGTGGAACTGAATGGACTGGCATCTTTTTGCCGATAAACACGGTGGTGATGACCGCCAGGCCAAAACCCACGGTAACAATATCCAGATTTTCGCCAAGCAGCGGCACGGCAAACAGCATGGACATAAAGGGTTGCACCAGTTGCACCTGGCTGACCCGCACCGTGCCACCCAGGGCCAGGCCGCGGTACCAGGCAAAAAAGCCAATCCACATTGAAAACACGGCGACATAGGCAAATGCAGCCCAGGTCGTCGCCTTGAGCGGGGCTTGTGGCCAGCTTATCAGCGCCAGCGGCAAGGTGAGCGGCAAGGAAATCACCAGCGCCCAGCAGATCACATGTTCAGCCTGCATCTGCTGCGACAGCCTGGCACCATAACCGTAACCGATGGAGGCACACAGCATGGCGGCCAGCAGCAGCACATCGGCAAAATGAATGGCCAGCCCCGAGCTGCCTGAACGAAGCACTGCAAAAGTCACCACCATCACACTGCCAATTGCTGCGCACAGCCAGAACCCGGCCGATGGGCGCTGGCGGTGCAGCAAGGCGCCCACGGCGGCGGTGGCCAGCGGCAGCACACCCACAATCACGCTGGCGTGCACGGCTTCAACATAACGCATGGCAATCGAGGTGAACAAGGGGAAACCAAACACCACACCACCCGCTGTGATGGCCAGCGGCAGCCAGTGCTGGCGTTGCGGCAAGGGAGCGCGTGTGGCCAGCAAAAAAATCGCCGACAGCGCAGCCGCCACGACGGCGCGGCCAAAAGCTATAAAGGCGCCTGACATTTGCGGCGCGTCAGCTGTGCCAACAGCCAGCCGTGTCATCGGCAGGGTGACTGAAAAAATCGCAATACCCAGCAGGCCCAGCCACAGGCCTTTTGAAATATCGGCTTTTGAGGGGGTTTTCGTTGCTGTCATATATAGAGCATCCAGATGGCAGTCACCACAAGCACCAGCGCCATGGCACGGTTGAACACCAGCAAACGGCCGCCTGTGCCGTCCGGCCCGGCCAGCCATTCACGCAGCAGCGAGCCGACCAGCGCATAAGTCAGGTTGCTGACAAAAGCAAATACCAGCATCAGCGGCAGCACCACGGCAAAACGCAAGCCTGGGTCAGCGCGCCCGGCTATCCAGCCGCTGACAATGGCCAGCGCCAGCATCCAGGCCTTGATATTGACAAACTGCAGTGCTGCGCCTTGCCAGAAAGTTACGTTCAAACGCGCCTGGTCAAGCTGGCCCAGCGGGCGGCGCTGTGCCAGTTTGAAGGCCAGGTACAAGAGGTAAGCCACACCCACCACCTTGACGACCAGGCCCAGCATGGGCACCGCCAGCACCAGCCCGCCCAGGCCCACGGTGCAAAACGTCAGCAAAACACCCCAGCCCGCAGGTACGGCAAACACAAAAGGCATTGCGCCTTTCAGCCCGCGGTTGGCCGCAATGGCGGTTGACAGCGTGGTGTTGGGGCCGGGTGAAAAGCTCATGGCCGTGGCCAGAACAAGTAGAGCGGTAAATTCTTGCCAATTCATGCGTCTCACTTTATAGTTGAAACCTGTATTCGACCAGTACATGACCAGTACAGTTGAAGCTACAAATTACAGATGTGTATTGCTCGCTGCAGCGGTACACCAGCCAAGGCCCGCCATGTTGATGAAAACTGCCTCCCAATCGCTGACCGAACAGCTGTGTGCCCGTTTTGCCGAGCGCATCAAAAGCCGATTGCTGGCACCCGGTGCCCGCCTGCCCTCGGTGCGCCTGTGTGCCGAGCAGCAGGGCGTGAGTGTCTCAACCGTTGTGGCGGCTTATGACCAGTTGCAGGCCCAGGGTTTGGTGGTGGCGCGCAAGAACAGCGGTTTTTTTGTTCGCGATGCAGCATTCAGTGCCTCAAGCATGCCCGTGGTGCCCATGCAGCGGGCACTGTCGGCTACCAAAAACATGGCCAATTCGGCTTTTGCCGGGGCTGGTGATTTGCCGTTACACGATGCCCAGCCCATCAACATAGCGTCGAGCTGGAGCACCGCCAGCTGGATGGCCACACGCCACGCACCTGTCAACGCCAGCGCGCTGATTCGCGGTATGTTCCACAAGGTCAGCAACAAACCGCAGCCCGGCATGGGTGTTTTCCCGCCTGAATGGCTGGAAACCACCTTTTTGCCCGCTGCGGTGCGCAAGGTCACTGGCGTGGCAGCGCTGCGTGATTTTTCATTGCAATATGGCGAGCCCATGGGCGATTCAGGCTTGCGCCGAGCCCTGTCGCAAAAGCTCGGTACGCTCAACGTGCATGCCGCGCCCGAACAGATCATGACCACCGTGGGTGCGACCCATGCGCTTGACATCGTCAGCCGCACCCTGCTGCGCGCCGGTGACTGTGTGATGGTCGAGGAACCCGGCTGGGCGGTTGAATTTGCCCGGCTTGTTGCGCTGGGCATGCGCATTCTGCCTGTGCCGCGCCGCGCTGATGGGCCTGACCTGGAAGTCATGGCCCAGTATTGCCAGATTCACCAGCCCAAACTGTTTGTCAGCGTCAGCGTGTTCCATAACCCCACCGGTTATTGCCTGAGCCCCGGCAGCGCCCACCGCGTGCTGCAACTGGCCAGCCAGCACAAGTTTCATATCGTTGAAGACGACACCT
>JAZKIK010000437.1:0-1917 GCA_040384925.1 Pseudomonadota bacterium
CGAAGTAAGCTGGGTACCAGGTGTGCACACGCGCCTGGTTCTTCAGTTCGAGTTTTACGCCCAGTTCACCAAACACCTGCAGTGCCCGCTGGTTGATTGCGTTCTCCGTGCTTTCCGACAGGTCGCCCGCGTCGAAATAGAAGATGTCGTAGTCGCGGATGCCCGCCCCGGGCGGCTGACCGCCCAGGAGATTCCATACCGTCTGGAACAGGCAACCGCCAACCAGCCAGGCGTCAGGCAGGTCCAGTTCGCAAAGGCGCTCCAGCAGGACGGCGTTGCTGCGATTGCGCAGCGTATCGTGCACAAAACGCTGGGCAAGGCCATCCATTGAGCCTGGCCGGTTTACAGAACCTTGGCAATCGACGCGCAAACGTAGTCGATGTTTTTGCTGTTCAGTGCAGCCACGCACATGCGGCCCGTGTCAGTGCCGTACACCCCAAACTCAGTCCGCAGGCGCACCATCTGGTCTTTTGACAGGCCTGAATAGCTGAACATGCCGATCTGTGTGGTGATGAAACTCATGTCCTGCGCCACACCGGCGGCTTTCAGGCCATCCACCAGCTTCTGGCGCATGGCCTTGATGCGAACGCGCATTTCGGCCAGTTCTGTTTCCCACTGGGCGCGCAGTTCCGGGGTGTTGAGCACCGTGGCCACAATCGTGCCGCCATGGATTTGCGGATTGCTGTAGTTGGCGCGAATCACCAGCTTGAGTTGCGACAGCACACGGCCGGCTTCTTCCTTGTTTTCACAAAGAACCGACAGCGCGCCTACACGTTCGCCGTACAGGCTGAAACTTTTCGAGAAGGAAGTGGAGACAAAAAAGCTCAAACCTGCGGCAACAAACTTGGCGACAGCCGAGCCGTCTTCGTCGATGCCGTAACCAAAACCCTGGTAGGCCATGTCCAGAAACGCCGTCAGGCCCCTGGCCTTGACCACGGCGATGACTTCATCCCACTGCGCAGCCGTGATGTCGTAACCGGTCGGGTTGTGGCAGCAGGCATGCAGCAGCACGATGGTGCCTTCAGCGGCGGCATTCAGTGCGGCCAGCATGCCGTCAAAGTTGATGCTGCGTGTGGCTGCGTCGTAGTAGGGATAGGTATCAACCGCAAAACCAGCCTGCGTGAAGATGGCGCGGTGGTTTTCCCAGGTCGGGTCAGAAATCAGCACTGTGGCGTTGGGGCTCAGTTTTTTCAGGAAGTCAGCGCCGATTTTCAGGCCGCCGGTGCCGCCAATGCCCTGGGCAGTGGCTACACGGCCACTTTTGACGGCTTCGCTGTCAGCACCAAAAACCAGTGACTTGACGGCTGAATCGTAGGCGGCAATGCCGTCAATCGGCAAATAACCACGTGCCTTGGGCGAGTCCATCATCAGTTTTTCAGCAGCCTGAACGCACTCAAGCAGCGGGAGTTTTCCGTTGTCGTCGTAATACACGCCCACACCCAGATTGACTTTGTTGGGGTTGGTATCAGCCGCAAATGCTTCGTTGATGCCCAGAATGGGGTCGCGGGGGGCCATTTCGACTGCGGTAAACAGAGACATGAAAAATCCTCTAAAAAGTTAAAAAGCATGACCCCGGACTGGCGTGCTGCACAGCAGGCAAACCAGCACATGACAAACGCAAAAAGGGTGAAGCCGCGCTGGCGGCGCCAAGGTTTGCCCGAATGTCGTATGCTGTCCGGTTGCCCTGATTTTAGCGGGGCCGAACAAGCTTTCAGAAAGGGATCCCATGCCAGAAGCGTTGGAAGTCATAACCAAACTGCCAGATTCAGCCGCCACAAGCCCGGGCGGCAGTTTTGCAAGTTTTCCTGGTTCGCCATTTGAGCTGTTTCAGCCCTACATGCCTGCCGGTGACCAGCCGACCGCCATCGAAAAGCTGGTGGAAGGTGTCAATGACGGTGAAGTGTTTCAAACCTTGCT
>JAZKIK010000438.1:0-7868 GCA_040384925.1 Pseudomonadota bacterium
TGCAGCAGTTGTCAAGCGGGGCGCTGGTGTACGAAAAGCTTGAGTTTGAAGCGCTGGACACCAGGGTTGCTGGCCAGACCGGGCTGGTCAATGCGATCATGCGCGCCACAGTACGGCGTGGGGAGGCCAGGCGTGAAGTCGCCAGCACTTACCTGGCGGTCTGGGTCTGGCTTGCCGGGTCAGGCTGGCAACTGCACGCCGTACAGGCCACGGCTTTGTCTGTGGCTGTAAAGTAAAAGGACTCGCTGGACCACAAAAAGCCCCCCAAATACCTGCAAGGCAGTCCAGGGGGCAATTCAGTTTTTTCAGGAACCGCGGGTGATAGGCATTTCAAGCTCGCCAGGCATCAGCAGGTGTTTGGCTAACTCCAGTTTGGCCAGGGATGCGCGGTGAACTTCGTCCGGACCGTCGGCCAGGCGCAGGGTGCGCTGGTGGGCGTAGGCGTAGGCGAGTGGAAAGTCGTCTGACACACCACCACCACCGTGGGCCTGAATCGCCCAGTCAATGATCTGGCAGGCCATGCTGGGTGCTACGACCTTGATCATGGCGATTTCTGCCTTGGCAACCTTGTTACCCACGGTGTCCATCATGTAAGCAGCCTTGAGCGTCAGCAGCCTGGCCTGCTCGATCATGCAGCGTGATTCGGCGATACGTTCCTGCCAGACTGACTGGCGCGATATGGGTTTGCCAAAAGCGACACGGCTGTTCAGGCGTTTGCACATCAGCTCCAAAGCACGTTCGGCGCAGCCAATCGTACGCATGCAGTGGTGGATGCGTCCGGGGCCAAGGCGGCCCTGGGCAATCTCAAAACCACGGCCTTCACCCAGCAGCAGGTTGGTGACGGGAACACGCACGTTGGTCAGGCGAACTTCCATGTGGCCATGAGGTGCATCGTCATATCCAAACACCGTCAGCGGCCGGATCACTTCAATGCCGGGTGTATTGGCGGGCACCAGAATCATGGACTGCTGTTCATGGCGGCCCGCATCGGGGTCGGTTTTGCCCATCACGATGTAGATTGCGCAGCGCGGGTCACCAGCGCCTGACGACCACCATTTCAGGCCGTTGAGCACATACTCATCCCCATCCCGCTCGATACGGCACTGGATGTTGGTGGCGTCCGAAGAGGCCACTTCGGGTTCTGTCATGAGGAAGGCAGAGCGGATTTCGCCTTTGAGCAGCGGCTCCAGCCAGCGGTCCTTGTTGTCTTCGGAGCCGTAACGGGCAATGGTTTCCATATTGCCGGTATCGGGTGCCGAGCAGTTGAACACTTCGGCAGCAAAGGGCACACGGCCCATGATTTCGCACAGCGGGGCGTATTCAAGGTTGGACAGACCCTCAGGCGCACGTGGTGAGTGCGGCAAAAACAGGTTCCACAAACCGGCGGCACGGGCTTTGGGTTTGAGTTCTTCAATCAGGGTGGTTGGAATCCAGGCATTGCCCTTGGCGCGGTTTTCGGCAATCTCGCGAAAAAACCTGGCCTCGTTCGGGTAAATATGTTCGTCCATAAAGGCCAGCAGGCGCGCCTGCATGTCCTGCACTTTGGGGGTGAAGTCAAAATCCATGGTGTCTCCTGGGAATGGGTTTGTTGCTTGTTGTGGTGGAAATCAAAACGCCTGGCCGTTCTGGCTCTTTTGGCTTTTCAGCGCAAAGTCCCAGGCCATTTTTGCCAGCAGGGGCGCGCCGGCGGCAGAGCTGACAGCCTGGGCACTTGATGCTGTACCGGCTTCAACCCGTTTGGCAATGCCTTGCAAAATAGCGGCGAGACGAAACAGGTTGTAAGAAAGGTAAAAATTCCAGTCGGCCTTGAGAGCTTCTGGTGTGGTCAGGCCAGTGCGTTCGCAATACAGGCTGATGTAGTCGGCCTCCAGCGGAATGCCCAGGCTGCTGATGTCCAGGCCGCCAAGGCCGCGAAAAGTGCCAGGCGGAATGTGCCAGGCCATGCAGTGGTAGCTGAAGTCGGCCAGCGGATGGCCCAGGGTGGAGAGTTCCCAGTCAAGCACGGCCAGCACGCGTGGCTCGGTCGGGTGAAACATCAGGTTGTCGAGCCGGTAGTCACCATGCACGATGGAGACCATGCTGTCATCACGCGCGCTGGCCGGAATGTTGGCGGGTAGCCACTGCATCAACAAGTCCATCTCCGGGATGGGCCTGGTGATGGACGCCGCGTACTGCTTGCTCCAGCGGCCAATCTGGCGCTCAAAATAATTGCCGGGTTTGCCATAGTCGGCCAGGCCGCGTTCTGCAAACCTCACCTTGTGCAGCGCGGCGATGACGCGGTTGGTTTCCTTGTAGATCTCGCCGCGCTGGGCCGGGGTCATGCCGGGCAGGGCCTGGTCCCATATCACGCGGCCTTCAACAAACTCCATCACGTAAAAAGCGCGGCCTATGACGGATTCGTCTTCACACAGGCAAAACATGCGCGCAACTGGCACATCGGTGCCTTGCAGCCCCGTCATGACCTTGAATTCGCGCTCAACGGCATGGGCAGACGGCAGCAGTTTGGCGACCGGGCCGGGTTTGGCCCGCATCACATAGGACTTTGACGGTGTGATCAGTTTGTAGGTCGGGTTGGACTGGCCACCCTTGAAGATTTCAACACTCAGGGGGCCGCTGAAACCGTCCAGATGCCGGTCCAGATAGGTGCTCAGTGCCTCCATGTCAAAAGCCTGCAGGCCAGAAACTGCGCGGGTGCCAACGAAGTGATCAAAGTTGCTCATGTTTTTTGTCTCCTTTGTATTTGTTTTTATGTTTATCTCTCAAGATCCGCTTCGGAGATGCGCAGCAGTGACTCGCGGTTGCGCACCACCAGGCCACCCGGCTCGATGCGGATGACTTCCTCACGTTCCATTGCCTTCAGTTCCTGGTTCACGCGCTGGCGGGATGCGCCCAGCAACTGCGCCAGTTCCTCCTGCGCCAGCTGCAGGCCGATACGGATCTCGTTGTTGTCCGACAGGCTGGGCACACCGTAGCTGCGCGCCAGATGCAGCAGTTGCTTGGCCAGGCGCGCACGCAAGGGCAGGGTGTTCAGGTCTTCCACCAGCCCGAACAGCTGGCGCAGCCGCCTGGCGTGCAGGCGCAGCATGGCCTCGTAAAGCTCCACATGCGTGGCCAGAATCTTTCTGAAGTCGGCCTTTGCAACACACAGGATGGTGGTTTCGCCGTGCGCATACGCGTCGTGTGTACGCCGGTCTCCGTCGAAGATGGCAATGTCGCCAAACCAGATGCCCGGCTCCACATAGGTCAGGGTGATCTGTTTGCCTGAAATCGAGGTGGAACTGACACGTACTGCGCCTTTGGCACACGCAATCCATTCTTCTGGCGGCTCGCCGCGGGCGGCAATCAGCTCGCCGTCCTTGTAGCGTTTGACGTAGGCGCATCGAAGTATGTCGTGTCTCAGGGAAGGTGACAGGGATGAAAACCAGCGGCCGCTGTTGATGGCCGCTCTCTCGTCTATGGTAAGAATAGGATCGTCCATGGTCTGTCTTTTGAGTGACTAATAAGACGGCCATTGTCGCTTTAGGGACGAGCCAGCCGCAACCAGGCTGTCGCCTGCGTGTCGTGCGGAAACGGACTTGGGTTGAGCCCGGGGTGACGCGCTGGTTCGGCGGGAGTGATGTTTGCCGGGCGCGTGCTGCGCCGGTTGCTGCGAAACCTGAAGTTTTAGAACGTGAACACGTTCCTAGCGGTACTGCGGTTTGCGTTTGCTCAAAAATGCATCAATGCCTTCACCACCGTTGGAGTGGTGCAGATTGCGCACAAACTGGTCACGTTCGCTGGCCAGTTGCTGGCTCAGGGTGCTGCCTGCAGCGTCGTTGATCAGTTCCTTGATGCTGCCCAGCACATTGGGCGCGCGTGCGTTGAGGCGTTCAGCAAGTTTCAAAGCCTCGCCGAGGGCATCACCGGCCTGGCAAACCCGGTTGACCAGACCGAAATCAGCCAGACGCTGGGCACCAATACGTTCACCACACATCAGCAGTTCACTTGCCAGAGCGCGTGGCAAGGACCTGGCCAAAGCCCAACTGCCACCGCCATCGGGCGACAGGGCAACAGTGCTGTAGGACATCACAAACACGGCATTGTCAGCTGCAACACAAAAATCGCAGGCCAGCGCCAGTGAAAAACCGGCACCGGCTGCTGCACCTTCAACCGCTGCGATCACCGGTTTGGGGTGGGTGCGAATCGAGTCAATCCAGTTGTGCAGGCCTTCAATGCTTTGCGCCTGCACCTCGGGTGGCTCACGGCGATTGGCCAGCAGGCGCTGCAAATTGCCGCCAGCGCAAAAAACACCACCTTCGCCTGTGATGACCACGCTGCGGATTTCGGAACTGGTTTCGGCAGCGTTCAGCGCTTCAACACCGGCTGCGTAAATCTCTGGCCCGAGCGCGTTTTTGTAGTCCGGGTTGCTGATAGTCAGAATCAGCGTACTGCCTTCGGAGGTGCTTTTGAGCGAGCTGGTCATTGTTTAGCTTTCTTCGTGCATCAGGCTCAGCCCGATGGCGCCGCGCCTGCGCAGCCACGGCGAAGGCCGGTATCGCTGGTCGCCGTAGACGGTTTGCATGTTGAACAGGACTTCAAGAATATTGGTCGGACCGTAACGGTCCCCCATGGCCAGAGGCCCAAGTGGATAACCCAGTCCCAGGGTGACAGCCGTTTCCAGGTCCTTGGGGCTGCAGATGCCTTGCTGGCAAATGTCGCTGGCAATATTGACGATGGTGGCCACCACACGTTGCGTGACAAAACCACCGCTGTCACGTATCACGCTGACGGCTTTGCCGTCTCTGGCAAACAGCGCATGTGCGGCGTCTCGCATGTCGGTGCGGGTTGCCGGGTTGGTTGCCAGTACACGGCGTTTGGTGGCCGCATCGTCTATCAGCATGTCAATGCCTATGGTTCTTGCGGGGTCCAGGCGCTCGACCACTGCCACGGTTGTGATGTCAAAACCCAGTGGCGCGACCAGCATCAGCGCTTGAGGCGAGGCCGATGCACCGGTTTCTATCTTCGCGCCCAGGTTTTTAAGCAATTGCAAGAGTTCCGAACGCCTGGCTGCTCTTGGGGACACCCAGACAGGGGGCATTTCTGCAACTTCCGGAGCCGCAGGTTCAGCGCCAACCTGCATGACGCCATCCACATAAGGGTAAAAACCCTCGCCGGTTTTTCTGCCAAGCAGTCCACCCGCCAGACGCTGCGCCGTGATGACGCTTGGGCGGTAGCGTGCTTCCTCGTAATACTGGTGATAAACAGACTCCATCACTGGGTGTGACACATCCAGTGCCGTCAAGTCCATCAGCTCAAACGGCCCGAGTTTGAAACCGGCCTGTTCACGCAGGATCCGGTCAATGGTGGCGAAGTCGCTGATGCCTTCACTGACGATGCGCAGTGCCTCGGTGCCATACCCTCGCCCTGCATGATTGACAATAAAACCGGGTGTATCCTGCGCCTGTACCGGCGTGTGACCCATCTGGCGTGCGTAGTCTGCCAGTTGAATACATGTGGATGACCCGGTTTTGAGACCTGCTATCACTTCAACCACTTTCATCAGTGGTACGGGGTTAAAAAAGTGATACCCGGCGAAGCGGCCTGGATGCTGCAACTTCGCCGCGATGGCAGTGACTGAAAGCGAGGATGTATTGGTCACCAGTACAGTCTGTGCAGAGACCAGGCTTTCGAGTTCGGTAAACAGCGTTTGTTTGAGATCAAGTCGCTCCACCACTGCTTCGATAATCAGATCACAATCAGCCAATCCGGACAGTGTGTCCTGCGGCAAAACGTGTGACAAATGATCAGCCGCGAGCTCTGGACTCAGTCTGTTTTTTGCAACCAGTTTGTCCCATTGCGAAGAGAGTTCTGTTTTTGCCCTGATACTTGCTTGCGGCTGAAGATCGAACAATTTGACAACGCTGCCAGCTTGCGCTGCGATCTGAGCAATTCCACGGCCCATGGCGCCCGCGCCAACAATACCAACGGTTTTATATATGACGGTTTTCATAGCAAGGTATTATTACGCAGAGCCTGCGCAGATAGGCTGTGTCAAAATTGGTGCGTGAACTCATATCTGTCACTGTGAAAAAAAACCGCATTGCCCTATCTTGCCTGATGCTGTTTGCTGCGAGCAGCAGCATGGCCATGTCGCTTGGACGACATCGGGCTACCGCATTGATAGGCAGACCAGTCGACATTTCCATACAGGCGGTCACTGATGCGCAGGAGGATCTGGCCAGTCTTTGCCTGGAGGCCGACGTTTTTTTGGCAGACAACAAAGTCGATGGTTCACGGGTTCGCGTGAGCGCTGAACGGCCAGTGCCCGGCTCGCAGGATCTGCTGATTCATGTTCGCTCCTCGGTCGTGATAGATGAGCCGGTTGTCACTGTTTACCTCAGAGTGGGTTGCCAGCAGAAAACTGAACGACGTTATGTCGTGCTGGCTGATCTGGCATCGGATGCAGCTTCGCTTGTGCTGCCTTCAGCGGGGCTGAATGCACGGCCTGCATCGCAGAGCCAGCCGGTGCCGGGTGGCAACAGTTCAGTGGCAACACCAGGGGCCGTAGTAGCCCGTCCGTCAGGTGCAGCTTCTTCAGCCCGGCCCGCCAGAGGGCGTTTGTCCGGCAGTTCCGCGCAGCCCTCCGGTGCTGCGGATACGAATTCAAAAAAACCTGAGCTACTTGCCGCTGGCGCGGTTCCACCATCGGCAGCAGCTGGCGGCCAGCGCTTTAAAAGCAGCAGGATCAGCGAGAGAACGGAAAAAAGCAGGGCTCGTCTCAAGCTGGAACCGATTGATTTGTCATTCGAGGCTGATCCCCGGCTCAAATCTTCGCCAGAGCTTCTCAGCACCCCCGCTGCGAGCGAGCAGGAGCGTTCTGTTGCCGCGGCCCTGTGGCGCGCCTTGACCGCGCAGCCTCAGGATATTTTGAGGGATGCCGAAAAACTGAAGGCGCTGGAAATTTCTGTGCGCGAGCTGCAGGCCCAGTCGCTGAAAAATCAGAAAACCATCAGTGATCTGAATGGGCAATTGACTCAGGCCCAAACTGATCGTTATACCAATCCCTTCAGCTATGCATTGATGGCTCTTTTGCTGTTGGCTATTGCTGCCTTGATATATTTGTGGCAGTTGCGAGCGGTATCACGTGAGAAGGACGAGGAAGACTTGCCGTGGTGGCGGAAAAGCAAGGCGCTCGAAAAAGGTTGGGCCGGGCGCGCCGCCGATTCTGATCCGGTTGCGCAGCTTGGTGATCCGGCGGCAGGCAAAAAGAGTGCAAAAAAATCAAAAGCCTCCAGGCCTTCCGAGCTTGATCTTGACCTTGACCTGAATTCCGACGATTCGGATTTCATTGAGGTAAGTGCAAGCCCGGCGGCTCGTCGCGCCAATTCGTTTTCCTCCTTGCCATCCAAGGACCGCTCTGATTTCGGCATGAGCATGACCCACATGTCTCGGGCAGTCAAAGCAGAAGAGTTGTTTGACGTTCAGCAACAGGCGGACTTTTTTATTTCCCTTGGACAGAACGAACAGGCCATAGAGGTACTTCGCAATCACATCGAAGACAGTGGCCAGACAAGCGCCATGGTGTATCTTGATCTGTTCAATCTGTACCATCAGCTTCATCGACAGGCCGACTACGAGGCCTTGCGCGAAGACTTCAACCAGCGTTTCAACGCAAAAATCCCGTCTTTTGAGTTTTACACCCTTGGCAGCCTTGGGCTGGAGGCATATCAGGGTGCACTTTCCCGTATTGTGGCTTTGTGGCCATCGCCAAAAGTGCTTGAAGTCATTGAGGAATCCATTTTTCGCGGAGCAGACTCCAATGCCGAAGCCTTTGATCTGGAGGCTTATCGCGAGCTTTTGCTGCTGTATTCCATCGCAAAGGAAATTAT
>JAZKIK010000438.1:7878-8494 GCA_040384925.1 Pseudomonadota bacterium
ACGATCCAACAATTCGAAGAGAAGCTACTAAAAAGAATTTTGAAACCATAAGGAGAAATGGGGCAGAAATTATTGTTGCCGAGAGCCCGAGTGTGAATTCATCAAGGTCTGGTGCGCCTGATTCACTGTCTTCAGCAAGTGGTGCAGGAGCAAAAGCCGTCAACAGGTTCATGTCCACATCCATTCAGCCACTCTCGGCGAGTGTGGCTGAACTCAGACCGCCAGAACCGACAATTGCCATCGTGCCGGCGATTCCAAGAGCGTCCCCACGTTTGGGGCTTGATGTCGATTTGAGCGATTTGTTCATTGAGAGCGAAGATCTGACGGCTACAGTCGAGTCTGACTCCAGGTTTTTTGAACAATTTGCCGACAACGAAAATGCCGATCCAATACCTGTGATTGATATTCCAGTCGAAAAAACTGACCTGGAGATTGATAGCCTGATTGATTTTGATGAATTCGATTCATCCATGGGCAGTGGCAACAGTAAGAAAAAACCTCCGAAGTTCTAGAAACCAACGGGCGCTGTCAGATCAGGTTTGCTGACCAACAGCGCAATTCGGTTCTGATGTGAATCTTGCAGCGATGTTGCTGTTTGCTACAAATTCAACGCCTC
>JAZKIK010000439.1:0-4812 GCA_040384925.1 Pseudomonadota bacterium
GCATTCTGAAACCCGCTGACGGCGGCTCCCGGCTGCCGGTGCTGGGCAGCCTGCTGTGGCTGATTCCGGGCCACTGCGACCCCACCGTCAATCTGCATGACTTCATGATTGGCGTGCGCGGCGGTTTGCTCAAAGGGGTGGTCGAGCGCATCATCAAGGTGGATACGCGGGGGGCGCTGAGCTAAGAACGTGTTCACGGTCTAAGGATCAAAAAAGCTCGGTTCCACTCGCTGGCGGTGTGATGCCCAAATGCCTGTAAGCTGCCAGCGTGGCAATGCGCCCGCGTGGTGTGCGCTGCAGATATCCCTGCTGGATCAGATAAGGCTCGATCACGTCTTCAATCGTGTCGCGCTCTTCGCCAATGCTCGCGGCGATATTGTCGAGACCGACCGGGCCGCCGTCAAAACGGTGAATCACGGCTTCCAGCAGTTTTCTGTCCATCACGTCAAAACCCTGGGGGTCCACATCAAGCATGGCCAGTGCCTTGTTGGCAATGTCCAGGGTGATGGTGCCTGAGCCTTTGACGTCGGCGTAATCACGCACACGGCGCAGCAGCCGGTTGGCAATGCGGGGGGTGCCGCGTGAACGGCGGGCAATTTCAAAACCGCCCTCCCCGTCCATGGGCACATTGAGCAAACCGGCGCTGCGGGTGACGATGCGGGCCAGCTCGTCTGCCGAATAAAACTCCAGCCGGGCGACGATGCCAAAACGGTCACGCAGCGGATTGGTCAGCATGCCGGCCCGCGTGGTGGCCCCCACCAGCGTGAAGGGCTGCAAGTCAAGCTTGATGCTGCGCGCCGCCGGGCCGTCGCCAATCATGATGTCGATCTGGTAGTCCTCCAGCGCGGGGTACAGGATTTCTTCTACCACCGGGCTCAGGCGGTGGATTTCGTCAATAAACAGGACATCGTTTTTCTCAAGATTGGTCAGCAGCGCTGCCAGGTCCTTGGGTTTTTCCAGCACCGGCCCCGAGGTTTGCCGCATGTTGACACCCAGCTCATGCGCAATGATGTGGGACAGCGTGGTTTTGCCCAGGCCAGGCGGGCCAAACAGCAAGACGTGGTCAAGTGCCTCACTGCGTTTTTTTGCTGCGCCAATAAAAATCTCGAGCTGTTCCTTGACCTTGGTCTGGCCCACATAACTTTCAAAAAGCTTGGGCCGCAAGGCGCGTTCAATCGCCTCTTCACGTGGCGAATCAGGCACGGCAGACATGACGCGCCGGGCGGGTGGCAGGTCGGGCATGGCAAAGTTGTCGGTCTGGATGGTCATGCTACTTCGCCAGACTCTTCAGCGCCAGCTTGATCCCGTCACTGACGCCAATATCCCTGGGCAGGGCTTTTAGCGCCAGTGCGGCATCGCGGTCGCTGTAACCGAGGGCTACCAGAGCCTGCAGAATGTCTGACTGCGCGTCGTTTGCGACGCTGACATGCACACCGATGTCGGCACCGAGTTTGCCTTTGAGCTCCAGCAGCAGGCGTTCGGCGGTTTTTTTGCCTATGCCTGGCACCTTGATGATGCGGCCTGGCTCCTGAGCCGTGACGGCATGGGCCAGGTCGTCAACACTCATGCCGCTGAGCACACTGAGTGCCGTGCGCGGGCCAACGCCGGTGATCTTGATCAGTTGCCGAAAGGCTGCACGCTCGGTGTGACTGCCAAAACCGTAAAGTATCTGGGCGTCTTCGCGCACCACAAAGTGGGTCAGCAATGTGATTTTTTCGCCCAGCCCCGGCAGGTTGTAAAAGGTGCTCATGGGCACCATGACTTCATAACCCACGCCGTTGCAGTCAATCAGCAATTCGGGTGGATTTTTTTCGGCCAGCAGGCCTTGCAGTCGTCCAATCATGTTTTGTTTTTCTTTTTGAATTAAAAGTCAAAGCTCGACGAGGCCGCGCCGCATGGCTTCAACAGCGGCTTCGGCGCGGCAACAGACATTGAGCTTGCGGTAAATAATCTTGACGTAATCGGCCACGGTGTGGTGCGACAGGCCAAACTGCACGGCGATTTCCTTCAGGGTGTAGCCTTTGGCAACACGCTGCAGCACGTCGGTTTCACGTTCGGTCAGAAAAACCATTTCTTCTGCAGCAAGTTTTTTGCTGCTGGATTGTCGGCCCAGCACGGCAACGCGGGGTGCCTGCGAGAAATACTTCAGCACGCGCCGGGCAATCGATGCCGACAGGGGCGGCTCGCCACGCGCAATACGCAGCAACTGCTGGACAAAATCCTCATCGGGCTGGTCCTTGAGCAGATAACCAAAAGCGCCTGCCTGCAAGGCCGGAAAAACATGGGCGTCATCGTCATAAATTGTCACCACCACCGACAGCGCCTGCGGCTGCTGCAGCTGCAGCGCGCTGACCACATCCAGGCCAGAACCATCGGGCAGGCCCAGGTCAATCAGGGCCAGGTCAAAGTTCTGCGTTTTCAGCAGGGCCAGCGCCTCGTCGCGCCTGGCTGCCAGCGTGACCCGCACACCGGCAAAAGTCTGCTGCACCACATCATTGAGCCACTGGCGCGTCTGTGGCAGGTCTTCAACAATCAGTATGTGCTGCATGGGCCTATGGTACCCAAGACGGATGACTAAAAGCTTGATGCAGGTTCAATGACCGGCACACTTACTGTGACTTCTGCACCACCCCAGGGCCCGGGTGCAAAACGGTGGCTGCCGCCCAGGGCCTTGGCCCGGCGCTCGATATTGGCCAGGCCGTGGCCACCCGTCTTGCCGCGCTGCTGCGCCTGCTCCTGCGGCAGGCCCGTGCCATCGTCGGCAACCACCAGCGTGAGCCAGCCCTTGTCGAGCCTGATGCTCAATGCACAGCGTCTGGCCTGGCTATGGCGTATGACGTTGGACACCACTTCACGCAACACACGTGTCAGTTGCACATGCATGCGTGCGCTCAGATAGAGCCCGGGCGGGGCATCGTCCTGCTGCCAGTTGGCATCAATATGTGCCAGCTCCAGCCGGTTCAGGGTTTCGGCGCGCCAGTCGGCAAAAACTTCCTGGGCGGGCATGGCGTCGCTGGTCAGGCCGCGCACCGAAAGGCGCAAGTCGTCAAGCGCCCGGCGTGCCGAAGCAGCAATCGACGGGCCGGCCGTATTTTGGGAACTCGCATGCACGATGGACAACAGATGTGCGCCCAGGTCGTCATGCAGGTCGCTGGCGATACGGGCGCGTTCTTCGGCCACGCCGCGGCTGTAGGCGTCGCGGGTCTGCACCACCATCAGCACCAGTTCGTGCAGGCGGCTGGCCAGCCGCTGGTCCTGGCTTGAAAAAAGGCGTTTGCCCTGGTCCCTGTCCCAAACTGACAAGGCGGGCATGTCGGCAACGGCGGGTATCTGCAAACCCATGCCCTGGCCGAGCAGAGCCACGCGGCCAGAGTGCCCGCCCAGCCCGTTTTGCTGCTCAACCCGCCCGGCACCAAACAGCCGCCCCAGCAAGGCTGTCCAGCGCTGGACCCGCACCTCTTTGCCGGCCAGCCCCAGCGACAGGATGTCGCCTGTCAGGTCGTTCAGGCCGGGCTCAAGCCGGCCAAAGACCTTCTCCCATACCCACTGGCGCAAGGGGAAGTACAGCGCAGCACACACCACCATGCTGAGGACCAGGGACAGCTCGTTGTTCCATTGCAGCTGTGAAATCAGCAGTGCGTCTATCGACACAATGCCCAGCACACCAAAAAGCCACATCAGCGCCCGCAGCGACCAGGCATCCAGATCAAACACGCGGTGCCGCTTTACGCCCAGCGCCAGGCCGATATACATGGTCAAAAACAGGCCAAAGGCGTAACCCTGGGCAATCGGCGGCAGCCAGCCCAGCATCAGGGTACAGACGGTGATGGCGATAAAAGCCCCGGCACCGACCAGAAACGACAACAAGACCCAGCGCAGCGCAGCCCGGTCAACCAGCCGCCCGCGCGCGCGCCGCCACTGCCAGATGCCCAGCGCCACGGCCAGCAACATCTGGCTGAGCACGATCAGGCGGTAAGCCAGGTCGGGTGACTCTATCCACCAGAAAATATCAGCGACACCCCAGGCCAGATAAACCAGCGCCAGCAAACCAAACCAGCGCAGCCTGAAAAGCTGCTGCGGGTGAAAGACAAAAATCCCGACCAGGCCAATACCAAAAACCGCCGCCCCAAAATGATTGACGCTGGACAGCAGGCGGAACAGGTCCTGATGCAGGGCCAGCTCGCGGGTGCTGTAAACGGCTGCGGCAAAGGTGGTAAGCAGCAGGGCTGTGCCGGTCAGCGCCAGGCAACGCGCCGCGTAGTCAGCCCAGCGCTGCGCCAGAATCCACACACCCACCAGCGCAGCAACACCGCCTACAAACAGCTGGAACCAGAAAACCGGCGGCAGGCTGTCAACGGGCCGGCTTGCCAGGGCTTTGACGCTGACAACACGGGTTTGGCCCTGAGCGTCCTGCAGGGTCAGATTGACGGGCCCGGCGCGCAGCCAACTGGCCAGCAAGTCCTGCCGCTTGTAAAAATCGCCCCACTCCTGATAGGAGTTAAAGGCGTCGGGCTCTTCAATCAGGTCAGTGGCCAGCAAGGTCAGGCCCTCACCGATTCCAGGTGCGACACTCACAAGCCGCGAGCCTTTGCTTATCGCCGCCGCCGGCCCGGAGCTAGAGCCGACGATGACACCTGGCGGCGGCCGGGGCGATTCACCCGGTTTGGCATCTGCAGCAACAGCATCCACCACTGGTTCAGGCACCAGGTTCAGCCCCAGCCAGGGTTGCAGTGTCGCCAGCCAGATCGCCAGACAGGCCAGCAAGACCACTCCGATACAGGCGGACCAAAGCCCGGTGCGCGCAAAAGGTGA
>JAZKIK010000440.1:0-5793 GCA_040384925.1 Pseudomonadota bacterium
CGTAACCTGCTATCAGCACCCAGCAGATAAACACAATCAGCGCGGCGCAGGGCAGCAGATTGCCAGATTGCCTGAGTTTTTGCATGAAGGTGGAGGGCGGGTCAGCGGCGGGCACCTTGTCGGGGTGGCGCAGGCTCCACCAGACGATGTAGCCTGAAAACAGAGCCATCAACAAAAAGCCTGGCAGAAAACCGGCAAGAAAAATCCGGATGATGGATGCATCAGCCGCCACCGCATACACCACCATGGTGATGGACGGTGGAATCAGAATGCCCAGCGTGCCCGCAGTGGCCAGCGAACCCAGGGCAATTTTTTCGTCGTAACCGCGTTTGAGCAGTTCTGGCAGGGCGACTTTTGAAATGGTGGCGCAGGTCGCCGCTGATGAGCCGGACACCGAGCCAAAAATGCCGCAGCCCAGAATCGTGGTATGCATCAGCCGGCCCGGAATTCGGTTCAGCCAGGGACGCAGGCCTTCAAACATTTCTTCACTGAGTTTGGTGCGAAAAAGTATCTCGCCCATCCAGATAAACAGCGGCAGTGCCGCCAGCTCCCAGCTGGCATTGCTTTCCCAAAAGGCGCTGAACAGATTTTTGCCCGGTTGTGTGCTGGTAAAAAATGCCTGCCCAACCCAGCCGCAAATCGCCAGCGTCATCGCAATCCAGACGCCGCCCGAAAGCAGCAGCATCATCAACAGCAGCAAAATGCCACCGACCATCAAAATATCCATTTTTTTCTTTCAGGCGCTCAGACTTCAGATGAAAAGTCGCCTTGTGCATGCCGTTCGGCCACTTCCCGGACAAAGGTTGGCACACCGCCACGCAGCACGATGATGAATTCATCGACCACGGCAACCAGCAGCAGAATTGAACCCAGGGCAAAACTCAGCTGTGGTATCCACATCGGCATGGGCAGCAAACCCTGCGAAATGTCGTTGAACACCCAGCTTTCATAAGTAAAGGCGCAGGCTGACCAGGCCAGATAGGCTGTGGCTACCGTGCCAATGGCCAGCGAGCCAATTTCCAGCACACGCCGGGTTTTGACGCCTACCGAGTCAAGCACCAGCGTCACACGCACAAAGTCGCCGTGTTTGAAGGCATGCGCCATGGCAAAAAAAGCGGCTGCGGCGCAAAACCACGAGACCACATCATTGACCGCGCCGGTGTTGACGCGAAACTCGCGCAACACGCTTTGCGCAATCATCAGCACCGCAATCAGTGCAATAAAAACGGCGCCCAAGGCACCGCCTGCAAGGTAAAGCCTGTCAAGCAGCTTGCGCATCTATTATTTCTTTGCTGCTTTTGATTTGTCGAAGCTGCTGATGATGGCTTCGCCGTCAGGCCCTGCCTTTTTCTGCCAGTCAGCCAGCATGATGGTGCCGACCTGCTTCATGTCGCTGACCAGCTTGGCTGGCGGTGTCATGATCTTCATGCCTTTTTCGGTCAGGGCTTTTTTGTACCACTCGTTTTTTTCTTCACTGAGCTTCCAGCCGCGCACTTCCGCATCGGCTGCGGCTTTGCTTACTGCTGCCTGGGTTGCAGGGTCCAGCGCATCAAAAGCCTTTTTGTTGACAATGATGGCGTTTTTGGGCAGCCAGGCCTGGGTGTCGTACCAGTATTTGATGCTTTCATAGGTTTTGGAGTCATACCCGGTGGAGCCCGAACTCATGTAGCTCTCGACCACACCGGTTGCCAGCGCCTGCGACAGTTCGGCGGCCTGAATCGTCACGGGTTGTGCACCAATCAGCTCTGCAATCTTGGCCGTGGCGGGGCTGTAGGCACGCCATTTGATGCCGCGCAGGTCGGCAACCGAGGCCAGTTCCTTTTTGCTGTAAATGCCTTGTGGTGGCCAGGCTACGGTGTAAAGCAGTTTCATGCCCTGGGTACCCAGCAGTTTGTCGAGCGCGGGTTTTTGCGCCTCGTACAGCTTTTTCGAGTCTGCATACGACGATGCAAGAAAGGGAATGCCGTCTGCGCCGTAAATCGGGTTTTCGTTTTCAAAGTTGACCAGCAGCACCTCGCCAATCTGCGCCTGGCCGCCTTGCACGGCGCGTTTGATTTCATTGGCCTTGAACAGCGATGCGTTGGCATGAACCGTGATCTTGAGTTTGCCTGCGGTGGCCTTGTCAATGTCGGCTGCAAACTGCGTCAGATTTTCAGTGTGAAAGTTGCTGGCTGGGTAGGCTGCGGGCAAGTCCCATTTGGTCTGGGCGTAGGCTGAGGCGCTGGTGGCAAGGGTGGCGGCGACCAGGGTGAGTTTGAGGTTCATGAAAAAGCTCCGGTTCAAGGGTTGACGCAATGGTTTGCTGCTGTGGCTGAAATTGCCTCAGCTTGTGGCTGCAGGCAAGCGTAATAGGATACGTGCAAAAGCTGCGCCAGTTGCGGTCTGTCATTCTTTTGGCTGGATACAGTGCAAGTTTGCGGGGAAGGCCTGTTTTTATCTTGAATCGGCCCTTCCCGTCAATGCAGTGGGCATCGGTAGCTACCATTTTTATAGTCATCTGGTGCCTTTCCGGAGCTTTTTTGTGAATGAAAAGAGATTGAAGATGTCTATACCACTTGCAAATTCAGGGGCACGGTCATGAACCTGCGTTTTGTTGAAGCCTTTTATTGGGTGGCGTCGCTCAAAAGCATTTCACGCGCAGCCGAAAAGCTGTTTTTGACGCAATCAGCCATGTCCAGTCGCATTTCAACGCTTGAAGAAGAACTGGGTGTGCTGCTGATTGACCGGGCAGGCAAACAGTTCAAGCTCACTGCGGCAGGTATGCGGTTTTTGACATATGCCGACAAGCTGCTGGCTTTGCAGCGGGAGGTCAAGGCTGAAATGGGCTCGGGCACTACCATGGCGGTGTCGATGCGCATTGGTGCAATTGAGTCGGTTTTGCATTCGTGGCTGATTCCCTGGCTGGAGGAACTGCGTGCCAGTTACCCCGGCCTGGAACTGGAACTGACGGTTGAAACCACGCCGATTCTGGTGGACCTGATACAGCGCGGCACACTCGATGTGGTGTTTGCGGTACTGCCTTCTGCAGCCGATGGTGTGCGGAATGTTGCCCTGCCGACCATGGAAATGGTGTTTGTGGGCCACCCCGACCTGCATCAGAAAGAAATTTATCGCCTGTCGGAACTCGCAGAACTGGAGCTTTTGACCTTTCAGAAGGGCTCCCAGCCGCATGTAACCTTGCTGGATCTGTTCAGAAAACAGAAATTGGAACCCAAAAAGGTGCATGCCATCTCGTCCATTTCAGCCATGGTTCAGCTGGTTCAGGGGGGGTTTGGCGTGGCGCTGCTGCCGCGTGCTGCCGTGACGCGGCTGAGCGGTTTTGCACGCCTGCGGGCGCTGGCCTGTGAGGCGCGGCTGCAGGCACTGCCGATACATGCCAGTTACCGTACTGACCCGAGTTCACGCAGTGTTGAAACCGTGGTGGAGTCGGCGATTGCCTTTGCCCGCAGCCAGGAAACCGAATCACCAAAAGCGGGCAAAAAAGCACCAAAAAAGATCGCTAAAGGTAAACCATAACATCGAAAAAATCGATGAGCTAAGCAATAAATTTTGAATTTGCCCTGGTCAGGAAGCGCTTCCACAATCCGTTCATCGTCATGAAAATGACTTAAAAACAAGAGGATTCTCCGGTGAGCGCCAACCTTCAAAACCCGAGCCGTAACCCGCCAGCCTCGGCTATCGGCAACTCAAAATCTGCTCAGGCCCGCAGCAACATTCGCCTCGGCAACTACACCGCCCATACCAGCGGTCTGGCTGAAGGATTTGTTCAGGGCAATATTGCCATATTGCCGCAGACCCTGGCCAGCGACTTTTTGCTGTACTGCCAGCGCAACCCCAAACCCTGTCCGCTGCTGGCTGTCAGTGAACCTGGCCAGGCGCTGCTGCCAACGCTGGGTCTTGACATCGATATTCGCACCGATGTGCCGCAATACCGCGTCTGGCGTGATGGGCTGCTGACTGAAGAGCCAAACGACATCCGCGCCCTGTGGCGCAATGATCTGGTGACTTTTGTGATTGGCTGCTCGTTTTCGTTTGAAGAAGCGCTTTTGCAGGCCGGCCTGCCGCTGCGCCATATCGCGCAAAACCGCAATGTCGCCATGTATCGCAGCAATATCGCCACACAAAGCGCCGGTGTGTTCCACGGCCCCATGGTGGTGTCCATGCGGCCCATGAAACCGGCTGACGCGATCCGGGCGGTGCAGATCACTTCACGTTTCCCTGATGTACACGGCGCACCCGTGCATCTGGGCGACCCGGCACAAATCGGCATCAGCGACCTCGGCAACCCTGACTACGGTGACGCAGTTGAAATCATGGATGACGAGATTCCGGTGTTCTGGGCCTGCGGTGTCACGCCGCAAGCAGCCGTCAGCCAGGCCCGCCCGCCTTTTTGCATCACCCACGCCCCCGGAAAGATGCTGATTACTGATTTGCTGAACCACCAGCTTGCAGCGTTTTAAGCCCTGTTTTTAGTTTCCCCCACCCCAACCCCAACCCGCCCCAGGCATTTTTGAAACGGACAAGAACATCATGAAAAAACTGATCATCACACTGGCCGCCCTGACAACTTTTGGCACTGTATTTGCCCAAACCAAATGGGACTTGCCGTCTGGTTACGGTGCCAACACCTTCCAGGTGCAAAACCTGGTGCAGTTCACCGAAGCGGTGGACAAGGCCACAGCCGGCAAGCTCAAGATCACGGTTCACCCCAACGCATCGCTGTTCAAGGCCAATGAAATCAAACGTGCCGTTCAGTCGGGCCAGACCCAGGCCGGCGAATTTATCCTGTCGGGTGCCTCCAACGAAGCGCCGGTGTTTGGTCTGGATGCCATTCCTTTCCTGGCCACCAGTTATGCAGATGCAAAAAAGCTGGACAGCGCATCACGCAGCCTGCTGGTCAAAACCCTGGCGACGCAAGGCATCAAACTGCTCTACACCGCACCATGGCCGCCACAAGGGCTGTATTCGATCAAACCCGTTGCGTCGATCAAGGACCTGAAAAGCACCAAGATGCGCGCCTACAACCCCGCCACGGCATTTATCGCCACCTCGGTTGGCGCCCAGCCGGTGACGATTCAGCTGGCCGAGCTGCCTGCCGCGCTGGCTACCGGCGGTGTGGACAACTTTTTGACCTCCAGCGCCAGTGGTGTTGACAGCAAACTGTATGAAAGTGTCAAGTTTTTCTACGACGTGAACGCCTGGTTGCCGCGCAATGCAGTGGTGGTGAACCAGAAGGCTTTTGACGCTTTGGACAAGGCCACGCAGGAGGCCGTGCTGCAGCAGGCAAGCGCCGCCGAGCAGCGTGGCTGGCAGATCAGCGAACAAAAAGACGCCGAATACATGCGCGAACTGGCCGCCAAGGGCATGAAGATCGACACCACCAGCGACGGCCTGAAAAAAGAGCTCAAAGTCATTGGTGAACGCATGACGGCAGACTGGCTCAAGTCAGCTGGCGATGATGGCAAGGCCATCATCGATACCTTCAGCAAAAAGTAAGAACCAAAAAATGCTGGAGCCTGCCATGTCGCCCCATACACCCCACGTTTCCCCGCCTGCAACAGGCACTGCTCCGCTTCCCGGTTTTTCGGTTGCACTGCCGCCCACTGCACTACGCACTGGCCTTGATGCCGTTTACATGGCATCTGCTGTTCTGGGCGCGGTTTGCATCGCATTGATCTGCGCCCTGATGGTGGCCCAGTCCTTGGGCCGGCAGTTTGGTTTTACCACTGGCGCGGCCAATGACATAGTTTCCTGGCTATGTGCGGCGGCGGCCTTTTTTACCATGGCGCACGC
>JAZKIK010000440.1:5906-7212 GCA_040384925.1 Pseudomonadota bacterium
TGGTGCTTGAGAAAGTGCAGCCTTCGGTGCGCAGGGCGCTGGAACTGTTCAGCCTGTTCATCGCCGTCTGCGCAACGGCGTATCTGGCCTGGTGGGCTTGCCGCTTTACCTATCAGAGCTGGCAATTCAATGAACTTGCCCAGGGTTTGTTGCCCTTGCCGATCTGGATCCCGCAGTCAAGTTTTGCCCTCGGCGCTCTGCTTTTGCTGGTGGCTGTGATCGATGAGTTTGTGATTGTTCTGCGCGGTGGTGTACCAACTTTTGTGCGTCTGGTGGAAGAGCGCCATGCCAAGGGCGACTTTTCGTCCGACTTGTAAACCAACTTATCACCAGGACACACATCATGGACATTTTGATGATTGGCGGCATCTTGCTGACCTTAATGCTGCTGCTTTTGTCGGGCGGCGTATGGATTGCCATCACGCTTGCGATTTGCGGCTGGGTCGGGCAAGCTTTTTTTACCACCACACAACCGGGCCTGAACCTGTTCAGCGCCTTCTGGGAAAGCAATGCAAGCTGGGAACTGGCCGCGCTGCCTCTTTTTATCTGGATGGGCGAAATTCTCTTTCGCACCAAACTCAGTGAAGAGATGTTTACTGGCCTGGCACCTTGGCTGGGCCGGATACCGGGCAGGCTGTTTCACACGACGATTCTGGGTTGCGGTATTTTTGGCTCGGTTTCAGGCTCTTCAGCCGCGACCTGCGCCACGATTGCCAAGGTGTCATTGCCCGAACTCAAAAAGCGCGGTTACGACGAAAACATTGCACTCGGCTCCTTGGCCACTGCCGGAACCCTTGGCATTCTGATTCCGCCATCCATCACCATGGTGGTGTATGCGGTAGCGGCTGATGCGTCCATCATCCGGATTTTTTTGGCGGGTTTTTTGCCGGGTTTGTTGCTGATGACTCTGTTTTCAGCCTATATCGCCTGGTGGTCTCTGCGCAACAAGGCAGCCATGCCGCCAGCCGAGCCTGCCACCAGCTTCAAACAGAAACTGGTGCTGTCCAAAAACCTGATTCCCTGCGCACTGCTGATTGTGTTTATCTGCTGGTCCTTGCTGGCTGGCTGGGCCACTGCCACCGAGTGTGCGGCTTATGGTGTGGTGGGGGCGCTGGTTCTGGCCGGCTGGAGCCGGTCCCTGACCTGGGCCAACTTCAAGGAAGCCCTGATGGGTTCGGCCCGCACCAGTTGCATGATCATGTTCATCCTGGCCGGGGCTGCTTTTTTGACCAAAACCATGGCGTTTACCGGTGTGCCGCGTGAGTTGGCCGAATGGGTGGGTTCCATGAATTTGTCCCCCTACAGC
>JAZKIK010000441.1:0-2536 GCA_040384925.1 Pseudomonadota bacterium
GGCTCTTGCCATCAGCTCATCACTGACGCCCTGCCCCTCATGCCCCATGGCCCAGGCGCAGGGCATGGGCAGCGATTTGCCCGGAGACAGCTGGTGCAAAAAACTGCCCTGATGTGAACTGGTGACCACAATTGGTACCTGCAATCCAGCCAGTGCTTCGGGTTCGACACCTTCAAGCAATTGCAAACCAAAATGTGCACCCATGCCGGCCCTGAGCACCTTGGGCGACCACAGCGCCGCCGTTCCCTTGAGCGCAATGATCTGGCCAAAACCGAAGGCCGCAGCGCTGCGCAGCATGGAGCCGACATTGCCGGCGTCCTGCACACGGTCAAGAATGACCGAAGCGACACCAGGTCGCAAAACCGGCTCGGCCGGCAGATCAAGCACAAAACCCATGGGTGCCGGTGATTCCAGGCCGCTGATCTCGGGCAGCAAGGCATCGGGGACAACTATGTTCTTGACAGCCACCTGGGCCCACTGCGCTTGTGCAAGAGGCCAAAAAGACTCCGAGAACAAGGCCAGTGCCGGTTTTTGACCGCGCTGCAGCGCCGCACGGCAAAGATGATCACCCTCCAGCCAGACCCGGCCCTGCTTGCGGTAAGCCGTGCTGTTTTGCGAGAGCTTGCGCAAGTCCTTGATCAGCGGGTTGTCGCGCGAACTGATGTGGGTGACGGGCACTGAAAAACCCTGCGCACCCTGGAGATTCACATCACTCACCGCAAAACCTCGGCCACAGGCGCAAACGACCGGCGGTGCTGCGGACAGGCACCATGCTCACGCAAGGCAGCCAGGTGTTTTGCCGTGCCATAACCTTTGTGACCAGCAAAACCGTATTGCGGATATTCAAGATCAAACTCACAACACCACTGGTCGCGGTACACCTTGGCCAGAATCGACGCAGCAGAAATAGCCGGCACCAGCGCATCCCCCTTGACTATGGCCTCTGCCAGCATGTTCAGCAATGGCAGGCGGTTGCCATCAACAAGAGTTTTGTGCGGCTTGAGGCGCAGGCCCTCAACCGCCCTTTTCATGGCCAGCATGGTGGCCTGCAGAATATTCAGGCGATCGATCTCTTCAACCGTGGCCATGGCAATCGAACAACACAAGGCCTTGGCGCGGATTTCGTCATAAAGTTTTTCGCGCTTCAGGGCCGTGAGTTTTTTTGAATCGGCCAGGCCCCGAATCGGTTGAAGATCATCCAGAATCACGGCAGCTGCCACCACGGGACCAGCCAGCGGGCCACGTCCGGCCTCGTCCACACCGGCCAGCAGGCCGGGCACGTCCCAATAAAGCGCGGTTTGCTCAGGTTTCAAGAATTTTCTGGATCGCATCGGTGGCCAATTGGGAGGTATCGCGCTGCAGTTCTGCGTGCAGGCGGGTAAAGCGTTGTTCTACGGCCCTTATTTTGTCAGGCGCGGAATGTCTTGCGTCCAGCCACTGCAGAACGGATTGAGCCAATGCCTGTGGCGTGGCGGCGTCCTGCAGCAATTCGGGCACAACAAACTCTTCACACAGGATGTTGGGCAGACCCACCCAGGGCTGCAGTTTTTTGCGCCGCATGATCTGCCATGACAGCCAGTTCATGTTGTAGGCAATCACCATGGGCCGTTTGAACAAGGCCGCTTCCAGTGTGGCCGTGCCGCTGGCTATCAGGGTCACGTCGCAAGCGGCCAGCGCGGTGTGCGACTGGCCATCAAGAATCTGCAGACTGGCCCGCATGCCGGCTTTTTCAGCCAGGGCTTCAATAGTCTTTTTCAGCAAGGGTACCGCAGGCACTATGAATTTAACGCCACCTTGTGCCCGCTGCACAAGCGCAGCAGCCTGAAAGAAACGCATGGCCAAGTACTGGATTTCGGATTGGCGGCTGCCGGGCAAAATCGCGACCACCGCATCCTCGTCGCGCAAGCCCAACTTGCGCCTGGCCGCTGCCCGGTCTGGCTGCAAGGGAATCATGTTGGCCAGCGGATGGCCTACATAGCTAGCAGCGATGCCATGAGACGCAAGCAAGGCCGGCTCAAACGGAAAAATGCACAGGACATGGTCAACACTTCGGCGTATCTTTTCGACCCGGTCGGCGCGCCAGGCCCAGACAGCCGGACTCACAAAATGAACTGTCCTGATGCCCTGGGCCTTGAGCGAGGCCTCGAGATCAAGATTGAAATCAGGCGCATCGACACCTATAAAAAGATCGGGCCGGTCTTGAAGCAAACGGGTTTTGAGTTGCTCGCGTATGCCGACAATCTCGCGGTAGTGGCGCAAAACCTCTACATAACCGCGCACGGCGAGTTTGTCGCTAGGCCACCAGGCGTCAAAGCCTCTGATCTGCATCTGCGGTCCGCCTATGCCAAAGGATTTCAGCCGTGGCCAGCGCGCCTTGAAACCGTCAAGAATCAGGCCCGCGAGCAGATCACCAGAGGTTTCACCGGCGACCATGGCCATGCGCGGAGCATTGCTTGGCAGGCCTGGCGGCTTCACGGGCAAGCTGCCAAGCTCTGCACGGCTGGGCACAGGAGTGGGCGCAGCTGACATCAACGCC
>JAZKIK010000441.1:2546-21204 GCA_040384925.1 Pseudomonadota bacterium
ATGCCGCGCTGTGGAGAGGTCTGCTCCAGAAATGAGAGCATCATCTGGACATCTGCTAAGGACTCAGGGTATTTTTGAGTCAGCTCTGCAATGCGCAGCCGGGATTGCTCCAGGGTCAGATCGTCACGATAAAGCGCCTTGTGCATGGCCTTGACGGAAGAAATTCGCTCTGGCGAAAACCCACGGCGGCGCAAACCCTCAAAATTCATGGATCGCGCCTCGGCTGGTTGGCCCTGGGCCATGACAAATGGCGGCAAATCGGCAAACAGCAGCGCACACATCGCCGTCATGCTGTGCGCCCCCAGGCGCACAAACTGGTGAACAACGGTAAAACCACCCAAGATCACCCAGTCACCGACATGTACATGACCGGCCAGCTGTGAGTTGTTGGCAAAAATGGTGTTGTTGCCAACATCGCAATCATGCGCCAGATGGACGTAGGCCATGATCCAGTTGTCGTTGCCGATCCGTGTCACACCGGTGTCGCCAGGCGAGCCGATATTAAAAGTACAGAACTCACGAATCGTATTGCGCTCACCAATAACCAGCTCGCAGGGTTCGCCTGCATATTTTTTGTCTTGTGGAATCGCGCCTAGCGAGTTGAACTGGAAAATGCGGTTGTCCCGTCCAATCGTGGTGTGGCCTTCAATCACGCAGTGCGGGCCCACTGTGGTGCCAGCAGCAATCTTTACATTCGGGCCAATGACGGTGTACGGGCCGACACTGACCGTGCTGTCCAGTTCGGCTTTGGCGTCAACGATGGCGGTGGGATGGATGCCCGAAGGCGCAAGCTTCTGCGTCATTTGCAGCCTACTCTTTTCAGGCAATCGTGCGCATGGTGCACATCAGTTCAGCCTCGCAAGCCACATTGTCCCCAACACGGGTTACGCCCTTGAACTTGAAAATGCCCGACTTCATGCGTTCCAGCGTGATGTCCATGATCAACTGGTCACCAGGCTCGACTGGCCGCTTGAAACGCGCGGCATCAATGCCTGCAAAGTAATAAACGGTTTTGTCATCGGGTGCCTGACCTAGCAGGTCAAATGCCAGCAAAGCTGCAGCCTGGGCCATGGCCTCCAGAATCAGAACACCAGGCATGACCGGACGATGCGGAAAGTGACCGACAAAAAAAGGTTCGTTGATGGTGACGTTTTTAAGCGCCTTGATATGTTTTCCTTTTTCGATTTCAAGCACTCGATCAATCAGTAAAAAAGGGTAACGATGCGGCAGTTGCTTGAGGATTTGGTGAATGTCCATCATGATTTTTTCTTGGCTTTATGGGGTGCGCTGTGCAAACTGGTTTGCAAGAGATTTTTCAAGCTGCTTGAGTCTGTCGCGCAGGGTATGCAATTGTTTAAGCGTGGCTGCATTTTTTTCCCACGCGGCATTGTCGTCGATGGGAAACAGGCCAGTGTAGTTTCCAGGCTTCAAAATCGAGCGGGTAACCACTGATGCGGCAGAAATATGGACATGATCAGCCAGCGTCAAATGCCCAAGCACGACTGCGCCACCGCCTACAGCGCAATGCGCACCGATATTGGCGCTGCCTGCAACCCCGGCACAACCAGCCATCGCGCTATGTGCACCGACACGCACGTTGTGACCAATCTGGACCAGGTTATCAAGCTTCACACCATCTTCAATCACCGTGTCCTGCAGCGCGCCGCGGTCAATGCAGGTATTGGCCCCGATTTCAACGTCGTTTCCAATCCGCACACCCCCCAGTTGTTCGATTTTCTCCCATCGACCCTGATGCGGTGCAAAACCAAAACCGTCAGCACCAATCACCGCACCCGAATGAACAATACATCGCTCACCGATATGACAGGCATCCATCAGCGTGACACGCGGTGCCAGGCGACTGTCACTGCCCACCGAAGCATCACGGCCAATGACACAATGTTCGGCGATACGGGCACCGCTTGCGATACGCGCACCTGAGCCAATGCAGGCAAAAGCAGCAATCGAAGCGCCCGGCTCGACATGTGCCGAAGGGTCGATAAAAGCAGAGGGGTGAATACTCGCAACAGCGTCTGGCCTCAGATGGCGTTTCCAGAGCTGCGTGACACGTGCAAAATAAAAGTAGGGATTGTCAACGACGATGCAGGCACCACGCTGGCGAGCGGCATCTTCTGCACCCGGTGCCACAATCACACAAGCAGCACGCGACAAAGCCAGCTTGGCTGTGTATTTGGGATGGCTGAGAAAACTCAGGTCGCGGTCAGATGCGCTCTCGAGCGGCGAAATGCGCTCGATCAGCAGTTCTGGCTCACCCACAAGCCTGGCGTCAAACTCACCAGAAAGTGAGGCAACAATCGCAGCAAGGCTAAGCGTCACGCCACACCAGCCTGTTCACCAGATTCCATTTCCATATCAACCGTGCACTTTGTCGGCTTCGCTTGCCGTACGTTCGTACTGTCTTCGCTTCGCCTTCGCGTTCACGATTGATCTGAAAATGGAATGACTTATTTGCCGTTTGAGGCATTCAGTGATTTGATCACTTTTTCCGTAATGTCGAGCTTGGGATTGACGTAAACAGCTTCCTGAACAATCAGGTCATATTTTTCTGCTTCAGCCAGAGCCTTGACAACCTTGTTGGCGCGTTCGATGACTTGCTGCAGTTCTTCATTTTTGCGTGCGTTCAGGTCTTCCTGAAACTCGCGGCGTTTGCGCTGAAATTCCCTGTCCTGGTCAACCAGCTGTTTCTGGCGTGTGACACGCTGGCTTTCAGACAAGGTTGGCGCTTCACGCTCGAACTTTTCAGACAGGGTTTTAAGCTGGCTGGCAATGTCATTCAGGTCTTTTTCGCGCTTGCTGAATTCCTGCTCAAGTTTGCTTTGTGCGGCCTTGGCCGTATTGGCCTCGCGGAAAATGCGGTCCAGATTGACAATCCCGACCTTGAATTCCTGGGCGTTTGCGTAAAAGCTGCTCAGCGCGATCACTGAACCCAAAAATATTTTGCGTGAAATGTGCTTCATTAGAAAGATGTACCAATTTGGAATTGCAGTCGCTCTATTCTATCGCCTGCCTTTTTACGTAAAGGGTTGGCAATTGCGATACGCAAAGGGCCAACCGGTGAAATCCAGCTCAAACCGATACCAACCGAGGCGCGCAAGTCACTCAGTCTGTACGGATCACTCTCGCCAAAAACGTTGCCAGCATCCACAAAACCGTAAAGACGCAGGGTACGGTCATTGCCAGCGCCGGGGAACGGGGCAATCAGCTCGGCATTGAGCGTGATTTTTTTCGGGCCACCGACTGCAAGGTCGGAGGTATCACGTGGCCCGAGAGAGCCCTGCTGGTAACCACGGACAGAACCCAGGCCACCGGAATAAGCATTTTTGAATACCGGGAAAGGCCGACCATTCAAACCGCGGCCCCATCCAAATTCACCATTCAGTGCCACTGTGAACTGGCGATTGAGCGGAATGTATTGCTGAATCTGATAGGTAGCGCGTAAAAAACGGGCATCACCTGCGATACCCCAATCGCCATAAACCCTTTGATACAAACCTTTGGTCGGAACCAGCGCGCTATCGCGGTTGTCACGCGTCCAGCCCACTGTCAACGGTATCGAGTTGCTGGTGTATCCAAATTGATTGGCGTAGTTCAGATACGTAATTGGCAAAGCATTGACACCAGGCTCAATCGTCAGGCTTTCATAACCGCTGCCAAAGTACACCGTGTCGGTTTCGGTGAAAGGAACACCAAAGCGGATACTGGCACCTGTCGTCTTCAAACCGTAGTCACCACCCTGACCATCAAGTGGACGGCTGGTGCGGCGATACACGTCAATCGAACGTGAAATGCCATCTGCCGTGAAGTAAGGATCAATCGTACTCAGCACCAACTGACGGTTGGATTTGCTCGTATTGACCTCAACGCCCAGATAGTTGCCTGAACCAAATACGTTTTCCTGGCGGATACCAAATGTCAGGGAAAGACTTTCGGAACTCGAATAACCTGCACCAAGCTGGAGATTGCCGGTGGGTTTTTCAACCACATTCACGGTTACATCAACCTGATCACTGGTACCTGTGACCTCCTGCGTGTCCATATTGACGTCTGTGAAAAATCCAAGACGGTCAATACGGTCGCGCGAAAGGCGGATTTTGTCACCGTCATACCAGGAAGCTTCAAACTGCCTGAACTCGCGGCGAACAACTTCATCACGCGTGCGGTTGTTACCTGCAATATTGATGCGCCTGACATAGGCGCGGCGTGAAGGGTCACCCTGCAATACAAACGACACACGGTTGTTGACACGGTCAACCTCGGGCGTGGCTTCTACCTTGGCAAAGGCAAAACCGAAGGTTCCGAAATAATCCGTGAAAGCCTTGGTGGTGTCAGCCACTGTGTCGGCGTTATAGGCTTCCCCAGGCTTGATGGTGACCAGTGACTTGAACTCTTCTTCACGATTGAGGTAATTGCCTTCCAGCTTGACGCCGGAAACCACAAACCGGGCACCTTCGGAGATGTTCAGCGTGATGGTGACATCCTGCTTGTCAGGCGAAATGGCCACCTGCGTTGAATCAAGCCTGAACTCAAGATACCCACGCGACAGGTAGTAGGACCGCATGGTCTCGATATCAGCATTGAGTTTTGCGCGGGAATAACGGTCAGACTTGGTGTACCAGCTCATCCAGCCGCCGGTATCCAGATCAAACAGACCACGCAAGGTTGATTCGCTGAAGGCTTTGCTGCCAACGATGCGGATATCCTTGATTTTGGCGATATCACCTTCAGTGACATTAAACGAAACGTTGACACGGTTGCGTTCTATTGGGGTAACCGTGGTGACCACTTCAGCGCCATACATGCTACGGTTGATGTACTGGCGTTTGAGTTCCTGCTCTGCACGGTCAGCCAAGGCCTTGTCAAAAGGCTGACCATCCGAAAGTCCAATTTCCCTGAGAGATTTTTTCAGAATGTCCTTGTCAAACTCCTTGGAGCCAACAAAGTCCACTTCGGCAACCGTCGGGCGTTCTTCAACAATCACGACCAGAACGTCACCGCTGACTTCAAGCCGTACATCCTTGAACAAACCCAGGCCAAACAGCGCGCGAATGGCGGTTGAACCCTTGTCGTCGCTGTATGTTTCACCAACCCGGAAAGGCAGGGAGGCAAAAATGGTTCCTGGCTCAACACGCTGCAGACCTTCAACCCGAATATCCCGTACCGTGAAGGGATCTACAGCCCAGGCAGCCTGGGCAATCAGCAAACTGGCGGCAACGCTGGAGATGGTTCGGAGCTGAAATCGATTTAGTTTTTTTCGCATGAAGTTTAGGGTGTTAGCTTTGGAGTTAGCCAAAGAGCCGGGTGACATCGTTAAACAGGGCTACGGACATCATGCAGAGCAGGACTGCAACGCCACCACGCTGAAGCCTGTCCATCCAGGCTTCGGACACAGTCCGGCCGGTGGCTGCCTCCCAAAGATAATACATCAGGTGACCACCGTCCAAAACCGGCAGTGGCAGCAAATTCAAGACACCCAGACTGACGCTGATGAGTGCCAGAAACAGCAGATAGGCCGTCCAGCCAAGACTTGCTGACTTGCCCGCATAGTCTGCAATCGTCAGCGGCCCACTCAGGTTTTTGAGCGATACCTGACCTACCACCATCTTGCCCATCATCTTCAGCGTGAGTACCGACACTTCCCAGGTCCGCACCGCACCCTGCCACATCCCGCTGAAAAATCCGTAGCGAACGGTTACAAATTCGGGTGGCGCGCCAACATAAGCACCAATCCGGCCAACCGAGGTCTCGCCTTCAGTCTTGATTTCTGGGGTGACCGCCAGCGTAACAGGCTGCCCGCTGCGGATTATTTGCCAGTTTTGCGCGGAAACCGAAGGTTTGGCACCTGCAAGCAGCACCGATGCCCGAATCATTTCACGCAACTGCTGCCCGTCAACAATCGTGGTTTCGCCCACACGCTGCACCAGATCCCCGGTTCTGAGCCCGGCCTTTTCAGCCGCCCCGCCAGCCATGACTTCGCCAATAGCCGCTTGTGTCCATGGGCTGACAATGCCGATTTTGCGAAAAAGCTGTGCGTCAGCGTCGCTGGCATTCAACTCGCTGAGCCGCAAAAGAACTTCCCTGGTGGGCGTGCCTGAAGAAGGTGTCGCCCTTGTATCCTGGCTGACCGCAAGCCGCACATCCTGGCCATTGAGCGCCCCTTGTGTCAGACGCCAGCGCAGGTCTTCAAACGAGCTGACATCTTCCAGCGCCTCATCATCAAACGCGGCTTGCATGACCAGTTCCTGGCCACGCAGACCTGCACGCTCGGCCACAGATCCGGCAACCGGGCTGGCGAGAACGGCTTTGGGCTCCTGCAAGCCACTCCAGTTGACAACGCTGTAAAGCAACACTGCCAGGAGCAGATTCGCAATAGGCCCGGCTGCAACAACGGCCGCACGGGATTTGAGCGGCTGGGTATTGAAGGCCAGATGTCTTTCAGCCGGGTCGACCGGTGCTTCACGCTCGTCCAGCATCTTGACATAGCCGCCCAATGGAAGCATGCCAATACAAAACTCGGTTGGTTTACCTTTGAGCCGCCACGTGTAGAGCGGTTTGCCAAAACCAATCGAAAACTTCAAAACCTTAATGCCGCAAGCTACTGCCACACGGTAGTGGCCGTATTCATGCACGGCGATCAGGACGCCAAGCGCCACTAAAAAAGCAAGCACGGTCAACATGTCAACACTCCAGATGTTTGGCTATTCCGCTGGCGACAAGACGCGCGCGGGCATCAAGGGCAAGCAGATCCTCCACGCCCCTGATCTCCGATATGGCAAGTTTGTCCAAAGTTTCAAGGTTTACACAGTGGATATGGTCAAAACGAATCCGTTTTTCGAGAAAAGCTGCCACTGCGACCTCGTTCGCAGCATTGAGCACGGCCGTGGTGCCTGTCGGGGCAGCCAGCACCTGCCATGCAAGTTGCAGACCTGGAAAACGTGCATGGTCGGGAACTTCAAAAGTCATGCTGGAGAGAGTTCTGAAGTCCAGCGCCTGCGCACCCGATGCAATCCTGCCAGGCCAGGCCAGGCCATAAGCAATCGGTACCCGCATGTCGGGGCTACCCAGTTGTGCAACAACTGACGTATCAAGGTATTGCACCATCGAGTGAATAATGCTTTGTGGATGAATCACCACCTCAATCTGCCCAGGCCTCAGCCCGAACAGGTATTTGGCTTCTATGACTTCCAGCGCCTTGTTCATCATGGTGGCTGAATCGACAGAGATTTTTCTGCCCATGACCCAATTCGGGTGCGCGCAGGCCTGTTCAGGCGTGACCTCACACAAGCTGGCCGGATCACGCGTTCTGAATGGCCCACCAGAAGCAGTCAGGATGATTTTTTCAACCCGCGTTGGCCAGGTTGAGGCGTCTTCTGGCAAAGACTGGAAAATGGCGGAATGTTCACTGTCGATAGGCAGCAGTTTGGCCTTGCCCGCCTCAACTGCCTGCATGAACACGTCACCGCCGACCACCAGAGCCTCTTTGTTGGCGAGCAGCAGACGTTTGCCGGCGCGGGCGGCAGCCATGCAGGGTGCCAGACCGGCAGCACCCACAATAGCAGCCATGACGGTGTCGACCAGCTCGTGAGAAGCTATCATTTCAAGAGCATCAGGTGCCCATAAAACATGAACACCGAGGTTTCTCTGCTTGATTTTTTCAGCCAGCAGACGGGCATGCGGCTCGCTGACCATCACGGCGTAGGTCGGCTTGAACTGCGCACACTGCACCAGCATCAAATCGACCTGTGTGGCAGCACTGAGCGCAAATACCTCAAAACGATCAGGATGGGCGGCAATCACATCCAGCGTATTGACCCCAACCGACCCGGTAGAGCCCAAAACGGTGACACGCTGCTTTTGAAAAGTCATTAAAAGCCTGGGACTGAAAAACTTAAAGATTTACCAACATCATTGCGAGTGGCAGGGTAGGCAGCAAGGCATCTACCCGGTCAAGAACACCACCATGGCCCGGCAACAAGCCGCTTGAGTCCTTGGCACCGGCGCTGCGTTTGACCAGAGATTCCACCAGATCACCAACAACACTCATCGCGGCCATGAAAATCACCGCTATCAGCATGACCAGCACGCCGTGGGCAGTCCAGAGCCGCGAGTAAAGGCTGCCGCCAAACACGGATGCAGCGCCGCCGGCCTGAGCCACAAACACCCAGACCAGAGACAGGATGACTACACCCAGCATGCCACCCCAGACACCTTCCCAGCTTTTGCCGGGACTGATGGAAGGCGCGAGTTTGCCTTTGCTGAAACGGCCACCCAGGGCACGGCCAGCAAAATAGGCGGAAATATCGGCCACCCACACCAGAAGCAACACAGACAACAGGAAGTTGATGCCGATAAAACGCGCCTGGGCAATGGCCAGCCAGGCCAGCCACAACACAAACATGCCGCCAATCAGACGGACAGCCTTGGGGATGCCGGACCAGCCCGGAACGCCAAGACGCAGCAGCCATGCCCCTGCGAGTACCCAGCCGGCCCCCGCCAGCGTCCAGAGCAGGGAAAGCGGCTTTTCAAGCAAACCGAGATACCACGACACACAACACAACACAACGGAAATCGCGCCAAGAAGCAGCGACACGGTTTGCCCACAGCGATTCAGACGCCCCCACTCCCACGCACCAGCCGCAATCAACACCAATGCAACCATACAAAATGGGACAGGTGTAGGGTAAAAAAGTGCAGGCAACAAAATTGCCAGCAAAATAATTGCAGTGATCACACGTTGTTTGAGCATCAGGCCGCCTTCACCTTCTGGTTTTTATCATCTGTTGACGCGTGACTATTTTTGATCTGTGCCGAAGTCTGGCCAAAACGCCTTTCACGGCTGCGAAACACCGCAATCGCTTCATCCAGGGCCGCAGCATCAAAGTCCGGCCAGAGTTTGTCCGAAAAATGAAGCTCCGAATAAGCCGCCTGCCAAAGCAAAAAATTGCTGATGCGCAGTTCACCGCCAGTACGAATCAACAGATCAGGATCAGGCACATGCGCCAGGGCCATTGCTCTGTCCATGGACATTTCAGTGATGGCCTGGCCGCTGCTGACCAGCTTTTGAGCAGCCTGGGCAATGTCCCAACGTCCGCCATAGTTAAAACAAACATTAAAAATGAGGCGCTGGTTCCCGGCCGTCGTCAGTTCAGCCTGACACAGACCAGCCTGCATCTTTTCTGAAAGACGCTGACGATCACCAATGAAATGCAGGCGCACACCATTCGCCTTGAGCCGGGGGACTTCACCCGACAGGGAAAAAGCCAGAAGCTCCATCAGACCAGACACTTCTTCGGCAGGGCGGTTCCAGTTTTCGGATGAAAAGGCAAAAACCGTGAGGACACCGATCCCGCGGTCAAGACAGGCCTGCACACATCGACTCAGGGAGTCAACGCCCTGTTTATGTCCCGCAACACGGGGCAAAAAACGTTTGGTGGCCCAGCGACCATTGCCGTCCATGACGATGGCAACATGGTGCGGAGCGGCGCTTGGGTTTGACGAGGCCATGGTTTGCATTCAGGCCACGGTGATTGTGCTCAAACCGCCATGATGTCGTGTTCCTTGCCCGACACCAGCTTGTCAACATCGGCAATGAAACGGTCGGTGAATTTTTGCACTTCGTCCTGTGAACGGCGCTCTTCATCTTCGGACGCCAGCTTGTCCTTGACCAGTTTTTTGATGTGATCGTTGGCATCACGGCGCAGGTTGCGTATCGCCACCTTGGCATGTTCGCCCTCACCCCTGACAACCTTGGTGAGTTCCTTGCGCCGCTCTTCAGTCATGGCGGGCATGGGTACACGGATCAGGTCACCCTGGGAGGCGGGATTCAAACCCAGATCCGAATCACGAATGGCTTTTTCGATCTTCGCACCCATGCCTTTTTCCCATGGTGCAACGCCAATGGTTCGGGCATCAAGCAGCGACACATTGGCGACCTGGCTGATGGGCAACATGGAACCATAGTAGTCAACATGAACGGTATCGAGCAGGCCTGGATTGGCCCGGCCGGTACGGATTTTGGTCAGACTGCTTTTGAACGAATCCACAGACTGCTGCATCTTTTGCTCTGCGGTCTGCTTGATCTCAACGATGCTCATGATTGAAACTCCGGATTTTTATGCAAAGTGGGTGAATCTGGAAAATTCAGATGGATGGCAGGCTTAAACGTGAACAAGTGTTCCTTCGTCTTCGCCGCGCACAACACGCTTGAGCGCACCGTGCTTGAAAATGCTGAAGACCTTGATGGGCAGTTTCTGGTCACGGCACAAGGCAAATGCGGTTGCATCCATGACTTCCAGATTTTTACCCATGGCTTCATCAAAAGTGATGTTTGTATATCGGGTGGCGAGTGGATCTTTTTTCGGATCGGCGGTGTAAACACCGTCCACCTTGGTGGCCTTGAGCACAATTTCTGCACCGATTTCTGCACCGCGCAAGGCGGCTGCGGTGTCAGTGGTGAAAAACGGGTTACCGGTACCTGCGGCAAAAATGACAACCTTGCCCTCTTCGAGGTACTGCAGGGCCTTGGGCCGCACATAGGGCTCCACTACACGTTCGATACCAATTGCAGACATCACGCGCGGCACCAGCCCGGCCTTGTCCATGGTGTCGCCCAGAGCCAGCGCGTTCATGACGGTGGCGAGCATGCCCATGTAGTCTGCCGTAGCCCGGTCCATACCCACCGAACCACCGGCTACACCGCGAAAAATATTGCCCCCGCCAATGACGATGGCTACCTGAACCCCCATGTGGGTGATTTCAGCGATTTCTTCAACCATACGCACAATGGTGGCGCGATTGATGCCAAAAGCATCGTCGCCCATCAAGGCCTCACCTGACAGTTTTAACAAGATGCGCTTGTAGGCTGGCATGTGAAGTCTTTCTTTGGCTAGGATTGTTTTGAAGTTTAGCGGCCTTCCGGCTGGACGGGACTGTTCAAACCGCTTGGTACGAAGGCCTTATCAGGCCGCCTTGGCAGCAGCGATCTGGGCAGCGACTTCAGCAGCAAAGTCGTCAACCTTTTTCTCAATGCCTTCACCAACCACGTAAAGGGTGAAAGACTTCACCGCCGTGGCTTTTTCCTTCAGCATCTGCTCGACAGTCTGTTTGTCATTCTTGACAAAAGTCTGGTTGTGCAGGCTGACTTCCTTCAGGTACTTCTGCACACCGCCCTCGATGCGTTTGGCAACGATTTCAGGTGACTGGACCGGTTTGCCGGCAGCAACTGCGATGTTGGCATCTTCAGCGGCCTTGGCAGCAGCAACAGAACGCTCGCGGGCCACGAGTTCAGCAGGCACCTGGTCGCTGGACAGGGAAACCGGCTTCATGGCAGCGACGTGCATGGCAACGTCTTTGGCCGCAGCTTCATCACCATCAAATTCAACAACCACGCCAATACGTGTGCCGTGCAGGTAAGAAGCCAGTTTGCCGCTGGCAAAACGCTGAAAACGACGCACAGACATGTTTTCGCCGATCTTGCCGATCAGGCCCTTGCGCACGTCTTCAACCGTTGGGCCAAAACCGTCCAGGCTCAGTGGCATGGCACCGATGGCAGCCACGTCGGCCGGATCATTCTTGACGATACCAACAGCTACCGCGTCGGAAAAAGCCAGGAAACTGTCGTTCTTGGTCACAAAGTCGGTTTCGCAGTTGATTTCAACCAGCGCACCAATGCCGCCCTCTGTGTGATATGCGATAACGCCTTCTGCAGTCACGCGCGAAGCGGCTTTACCAGCCTTGTTGCCAAGCTTGACGCGCAGGATTTCTTCTGCTTTTTCGAAGTTGCCCTCGGCTTCGGTCAGCGCTTTTTTGCACTCCATCATGGGAGCGTCGGTTTTGGCGCGCAGTTCGGCGACCATGCTTGCAGTAATTGCCATCTTTATTTCTCCGTTTGTCTGATTGACTGGATGGGATTGATTCCGACCATCGCCTGTCAATTTGACCTTGATTTAATGATTAACTTGTGAAAAAGGGGCTACGCGAGCCCCTTTTTCGCGTCTGGCCAGTGACACCAGTTACGCCGTAGCCGTTTACGCAGCTGCGGTTTGCACTTCCACAAATTCGTCAGCACTTTCAGGCTGAACCATCTTGACAACGTCGTTCACGGCATTGGAACGGCCTTCAATGATGGCGTCGGCAATGCCGCGTGCGTACAGGGCCACAGCCTTGGACGAGTCATCATTGCCGGGAATCACGTAGTCGATACCGATAGGTGAATGGTTGGAGTCAACCACGCCAATCAGCGGGATGCCCAGTTTTTTGGCTTCCAGGATGCAGATGTTGTGGAAACCCACGTCGATCACAAAAATGGCGTCCGGCAATGCTGCCATGTCCTGGATGCCACCTATGTCTTTTTCCAGCTTGTCGATTTCGCGCTTGAAGGTCAGCTGTTCTTTTTTGCTGATGGAATCAAGACCGGCTTCCTGCTGCGCTTTCATCTCTTTCAGGCGCTTGATGGAGGTTTTGACCGTCTTGAAGTTGGTCAGCATGCCGCCCAGCCAGCGCTGGTCAACAAAAGGCACACCAGCGCGCCTGGCTTCGGTGGCGACGATTTCGCGCGCCTGGCGTTTGGTGCCCACCATCAAAATGGTGCCGCGATTGGCGGACAGCTGTTTGGCGAACTTCATCGCGTCCTGGAACATCGGCAGCGATTTTTCCAGGTTGATGATGTGAATACGGTTGCGATGGCCGAAAATATACGGGGCCATCTTGGGGTTCCAGAAGCGGGTTTGGTGACCGAAATGGACGCCGGCTTCCAGCATTTCACGCATGCTTGTTGACATATGAATACTCCTAAAGGTTGTGTCTAAAATCAGCGCTTATCGCCTGAAAACCCTTTTTTCGGCTTTCTGACGACACCTTGCGTGGCTGATTTGCGATTTACCTTGCCAACTGACGCCCGATTGACCGTCAGCAGCAAAGCCAGTCGAGTATAACATTCTCTTTCCCATGACCCACTCACCACGCACCGGCCTGCAGCCGAAAGACATTTTTGACGCCCACCTGCTGATCAAGGCGGCACAACTGAGCCCGGCAGAGCTGCTGGCCAACTCAGCAGCCATCGCTGAAAGTGAAATCTGCCGCCATGTCTTTATGCCAGGTGCCAGATTTCAGGCCCCTGTCACCAGCACAGACCCTGATTTGCCTTTGGCTGGCATGCCTGTTTCTGTCAAGGACCTGTTTGATATCGCTGGCCAGACCACAAAAGCAGGCTCGACAGTGCTGGCCGATGCGGCACCCGCTACTGCCGACTGCCCGGCGGTTGCCAGGCTGCAGGCCGCAGGCGCGGTGATCGCGGGGCGCACCAATATGGTTGAATTTGCATTTTCGGGGGTGGGCATCAACCCGCATTACGGTACGCCCGTCAACCCGGCAGACACCGCAGTTGAGCGAATTCCCGGTGGATCATCCTCCGGTGCCGCCGTTTCGGTAGCCACCGGAGCTGCCATGCTGGGTCTGGGCTCGGACACAGGCGGCTCGATTCGGATTCCGGCCGCATTGTGTGGCATTGTTGGTTTCAAAAGTACCGCACGGCTGGTGCCCACTCTGGGTGCCCTGCCCTTGTCCACCAGCCTGGACACCGTCTGCGCGCTGACCCGTTCAGTGCGCGATGCAGTCACCGTGCATGAGATTTTGGCAGACCGCAAAGTAAGACTCACGGGCAAACCGCTCTCGGCTTACCGACTGGCCATTGCCGGAACGCTGATGCTGGATGGCCTGGACAGCACAGTGAGTCAGGCGTTTGAGCGCAGCCTGCGGATGCTGCGTCAGGCTGGTGCGCAGATTGAAGAGCTTGCTCTTGACGAGATCAACGAATTGGCAGGCATCAATGCCACGGGCGGTTTGTCTGCTGCTGAAAGTTATGCCTGGCACCGCCATCTGATAGGAAAACACGAGGCCGATTACGATCACCGGGTGGCACTTCGAATTCTGCGCGGCGCAAAAATGAGTGCTTTTGAATACATCGACCTGCTGGCCGCACGCCAGCAATGGATCAAAAAAATGCAAACCCGCCTGAGCGGTTTTGACGCTGTTCTGTCGCCGACAGCGCCCATCGTTGCCCCGCCAATTGCCAGTGTGCTGACTGACGATCAGGAGTTTTTCCGTATCAACGGGCTTTTGCTGCGCAATACTGCAGTGGTTAACATGCTGGACGGCTGCGGTATTTCGCTGCCTTGTCATGCGCCAGATCAGTTGCCTGTCGGCCTGATGATCTGGCACGCAGCGCTTCACGACGATGTGGTGCTTGACATTGCATTGCAGGCAGAAGCGGCTCTGGGAAATCTTTCCTGATCTGGCCCGAATCGGCCATCTACCCCAAAAAAACAGCAGCTCCCCATGCCTGCGCTGATGGCGCAGGCGGCTGATTTGACTCCCAAAAACATGAACAACAAGACTTTTGACCCCGATTCCAGCCTTTTCATGCGGGGTAGCCGCGCATGAGGATTGCCGTCATTGGTGCCGGCATCATCGGCATCACTACAGCGTATGAACTGGCCGCAGATGGCCACGAAGTCACTGTTTTTGAGCGCAGAAGCGCCGCCGCAGAAGAAACCAGTTTTGCCAATGCAGGCGTGGTGGCACCCGGTTACGTCACTCCGTGGTCAGCGCCGGGCATGCCGGCCAAGGTCTTGAGCCATCTTTTCAGCCGCCACGCGCCGGTCAAGCTGGGGTTTCCGCTGTCCGGCGGCGATCTGGCCTGGATGTGGAAGTGGTTTCGTGCCTGCAAACTTGAGACTTACATTGCCAACCGTGCCCGTATGCAGCGTCTGGCTTTTTACAGCCGCGAGAGGCTGGACCAGTTGACCGAGGATTTAAAACTCGAATACGACCGCAGCCCTGGTTACCTGGTGCTGCTGCGAAGCAGCAAGGACAGCAGGATGGTTCAACCCGGTCTGCAGGTACTGCGCGATGCAGGTGTCAATTTTCGTGAGATGGGGGCGGCCGAAGTCAGGCAGATTGAACCTGCCATCAATACTGACACCGAGTTTCTGGGTGGCATTCACCTGCCCGATGACGGCGTAGCCAACTGCCGCCAGTTTGCCTTGCTGCTGAAGGCTGAAGCCCAGCGCCTGGGTGTCAGATTCGAGTTCAATCGATCTGTTGCGCAGATAGAACGGGCCCAGGCGGGCAGTATTTTGATTGCTGGTGAAACCACACCTCGCCAGTTCGAGCGTGTGGTACTTTGCGCCGGGCTGGCGTCTGCCGAGCTCTTGAAGCCGCTGGGGCTGAAGATTCCAATGGCCGCAGTTTACGGTTACTCCATCAGTGCGCCGATTCGTGAACCCCTCAATGCACCGCGCAGCGCGCTGATGGACGAGCGTTACAAGGTCGCCATTTCGCGCCTGGGCAACCGGGTGCGCGTGGCTGGCAGTGCTGAAATAGGGGGGTCACTGGACAAAAAAAGTGCCGCTTCGATACAGACCTTGTACAAGGTGCTGCACGACTGGTTTCCGGGCGCGGCGCAACACTCCAACACCGGTGCCAGCGTACAGGAGTGGAAAGGCGCACGCCCGATGCTGCCCGACGGTCCGCCCATCATTGGTGACAGCGGGCTGCGCGGGCTGTGGGTCAACACCGGCCACGGCTCCAGCGGCTGGGCCTTGAGTTGCGGCAGCGCGCGTGTGCTGACTGACCTGATAGGTGGCCGTAGCGCTGATATCGACATGGACGGCCTGGGCATCGGCCGGCTTGCGCAATAAGAACCTCCGATAAGAACCACCGATTGCCCTGAAAGTGGGCGTCTTGTAGGCCAGCAGCGCGATTTGTGGAACTTGTAGGCATCAATGCCCACTGAAGCGCCAATACGTCATGCCCAGGCTGTACAGTCTTTACAGCCCGGCGTGTTGTACCGGGTAAATTACCAATGATTGGAGCACTCATGGGCATGTTCAGTTTTATAAAGGAAGCTGGTGAAAAGCTTTTCGGTCGCGGAGAAACCAAGGCTGCAGAAGAAGCCGTCGCCGCCGCACCAACGCCAGAAAATATTGCAGCACTCAGCGAAAAAGCCGGTGCGTCCATCAAGCACTACATCGAGACGATGAATCTGAATATCGAAGCACTGGATGTCACTTTTGACGCCCCCAGCGCTACGGTAACGGTGGCCGGCGTGGCACCCGACCAGCAAACCAAGGAAAAAGTCCTGCTTTGCTGCGGCAACGTGGCCTCGGTGGCCGCTGTAAACGATTTGATGACGGTAGCCGCTGCGGCAGAACCCGAGTCCCAGATGTATGTGGTGGTCAGTGGAGACAATCTGTCCAAGATCAGCAAGCAGTTTTACGGCACACCCAACAAATACCCACAGATTTTTGAAGCCAACAAACCCATGCTGACCCACCCGGACAAGATTTATCCAGGCCAGGTTTTGCGTATTCCGCCTGAAGCCTGAGTAAAACCCCTCCCCACACCTGGCAGGTGCGATGTTGCAAAAAATCACGGGCACCGCCCTGCTGCTCAGCCAGCCACTTCATAAGGTGGCGGCCACCCGGCAATTTGAGCAACTGGCAGCGGCAAAACTGGATCCGCACACGCTGATGCAACGCGCCGGGCTGGCTTTGGCGCGCCTGGGCATGGCTCTGGCACCACATGCCAGAAACATCTGGATAGCCTGCGGCCCAGGCAACAATGGCGGCGACGGTTTTGAAGCCGCCATGCACCTGCAGCAATCGGGCAAAAACGTGCTTGTAAGCTGGACCGGCTGGCCGCCAGGCAAAACTCCAGCGCCAGACGCAGAGGCATCACACCGGCGCGCGCTGGCTGCAGGGGTAAAGATTGGCGACCAGCCACCGCCAGAGTTTGACTTTTGTATCGACGCCCTGCTTGGCATAGGCGCAAACATCAGCGCCGCGCCAGATCCCGGCCGCCACGGCGACACACAGATCAGGCAATGGCTGAATCTGATGCAAACCAGCCAGAAACCGCGTCTTTGTGCAGATCTGCCAAGCGGACTCAATGCCGATACGGGTCAGGCTGGCTTTGAAAATACGACCCAATCAGCCGCCGATCAGCTTGGCCGCACCTGTGCAACAGGCGTTTTTACCCTGAGCTTTCTGACTTTGAAGCCTGGCCTGTTTACCGCAGACGGTCGGGACTGTGCTGGTGAAGTCTGGTTTGATGATTTGGGCGTTAATCCTGCAGAATTTGCCAACCTGGCACCGTCCGCATGGCTGCTTGGAACAGACAGAACGGCCGGCTATTTGCGCAGCGGTGCAGCACATTCGAGCCACAAAGGCAGTTTTGGCGATGTCGCCGTTCTGGGTGGCGAGTCCACGGCCACCAGCCATATGGCAGGCGCGGCCTTGCTGGCAGCGCGCGCTGCGCTGCATGCGGGTGCGGGCCGGGTGTTTGTGGCGCTGCTTGGCGACGGTAGTTCTGGTCAAACGGCAATTGACATGAGCCAGCCGGAACTGATGTTTCGCAGCCCCGAGGCGCTTGACTTAAAAAAGCAGGTGCTGGTATGCGGCTGTGGTGGTGGCAGCAGTATCAAAAAACACCTGGCCAGCGTATTGGCCAATGCAGACAGGCTGGTTCTTGACGCTGATGCACTCAATGCCATCGCCGCAGAAACTGAGCTGCAGCTTTTGCTCAAGACACGCAATACAAACCGCTTTTGCACCGTTTTGACACCACATCCACTGGAAGCCGCCCGGCTGACAGGGCAAACAACAGTGCAGGTGCAGGCAGACCGCCTGAATACCGCGCAGCAGCTGGCCGCGCTGTATCACTGCACCGTGGTGCTCAAAGGCTCGGGTACGGTAATTGCCGCGCCAGGTCAAAGCAGTTGCATCAATTCAAGTGGCAACGCCTTGCTGGCCACCGCCGGAACGGGTGATGTGCTGGCAGGCATGATCGGTGCCTGGCTGGCCAGCGGCTGCGGGGCTTTTGAGGCGGCCTGCAGCGCCGTGCTGGCGCATGGGCTGGTGGCTGAGCTTTGGGCCGAAAAACGGCCGCATGAGGCGCTGACGGCTTCTGCACTGGCTGCTTTTCAGCACCAGAGCTGAAGCTTGCCGCTCAAGTCAGAACCATCAAACCAATCTGCAGGATCAGAATCAGCACCAGGGCCGACAGGTCAACGCCGCCTATGGACGGGATCACGCGGCGCAGCGGTGCCAGCAAAGGTTCGGTCAAACGTCCAAGCAGGCTGTAAGCGGGCGAGCCTGGTTGCACCCAGGACAGGATGGCAAAACCAAACACCAGAATCATCATTGCCTGCAAGGCCACCCGTATCAGCATCTTGAGCGCAAAACCCAGCAGCGGCAGCACGGCCCCAAGGCCAGACAGCAAACCGGTCAGCAAAGCCAAGATCACGGCATAAAGCAGGGCAAGAAGCGCCGCGGCCAGCAGACTGGCCCAGTCAACCCTTGATTTGCCAAGCTGCGCAGGCATGGCGCGCCTCAGGGGTTTGACGATCCAGTCGGTCAGCGCCATCACAAAGCTGCCTGGCTGGGCGCGCATATTGGTACGCGTCCAGTTCATCCAGCCACGCAACAAGGCTGCACCAATCAGCAAAAAGAACAGCGTTTCAAGCAGAAAAAACAGAATCCGGATCAGCATGCGTTATCAGTCATAAAAAAGAGGGTGTCCATCGGGGAAGTGAATCAGCGATGCGTTTTTTTGCCCGGCTTGCGGCTGGTTTTTGCAGAGG
>JAZKIK010000442.1:0-2516 GCA_040384925.1 Pseudomonadota bacterium
GGGCTCCAGAAAACGGAACGCCAGGTCTTCCATTTCCCATTTGATCTGCCAGATACCAAGCCGGTTTGCCAGCGGCGCAAATACATGCAGCGACTCATAGGCCAGGGCTGGCGCTGCCGACTGCTTGGTGGCGGCATAGTGGCGCAGCGTTTGCAGGCGTGAAGCCAGTCGCAGCATCACCACACGCAAGTCGCGCGAAAACGCCAGCAGCATCTTGCGCACGTTTTTGCACATTGACGAGTTTGGTCGTCTCGATCGCCAAAGCCGCAAAGTTGGCACCAAACGCCTTGGTGATGACCTCTTGCGGTTTGGTCAGGTGCTGGCACGAATGCACAAGGTAAGTGGCGGCCTGCATGGCCTCCGAACCACCTATGGACTTGAGGATGGCAGCTACCGCGTCAGCATGCGCAAGAATGTTCTCGCCTGTGTCGAGCACCTCAAATGCAATCAGCGGCTCGGCAAAGGCACGCGCCCTGGCCAGCGCGTGCGGCTGATCAGTCAGGCTGTCAGCCGTTGCAGCAACGATGGAGGAACTGGCCGGTGCGAAGGATATCGGGCTTGCAAGCCCCGGAGCGTTGCTTTTCATGAAGACTTGGACCAGATTTTTTCAATTTGAACCCGACTTGCAGCTTTCATTCAGGCAAGCAAAAAGTCAGCGACCACTGCACGCTGGTCATCGGCAATCATGGTGGGTGCATGCCCGACACCATCAAACTCGACCAGATGTGCCCTGGGGCCACGCAAGGCCATGGCTGCTGCGGTTTCAGGGCTCAACAGGTCTGAGATTTTTCCGCGCAACAGCAGCGTGCGTGCACTGATGTTGTCATAAAGCTGCCACAGGATGGCTTCACTCTGTAGCGTGGCCTCTTCAGTGGTTTGCCGGAAAGGCAGCGCGATGGCCGGGTCGTAATGCAGTCGCAGTTTGCGGTCGTCAGGTGATACCGGCCTGACCATGTGAACCGACAGTGCCAGCCACTGCTCGGGCGTATGCGGCCCAAAACCTGAGGAAATCGCCCACATCGCGTCAGCGGCGTCTTCAACCGTGGAAAAGTGCCCGGCCTGGCCCAGGTAAGTGCCGATACGCAAAAGTGCCTGCCAGGCAAGCGCTGGCCCCACATCGTTAAGCACCAGGCGTCGCACCGGCACAGGCAGCGGCAAACCAGGCTGCCCGCAAACCACGATGCCAATCAGCCCGCCCATGCTGGTGCCAACCCAGTCCAGCGTCGTGATCGGTGATTCGGCCTGCAGCCTGGCCAGCAGGGCCAGCATGTCGGCGGCATAAACAGGGATTTGATAACCCGAAGAATCCTGCAGCCAGTCACTTTCACCCCGGCCTACCACGTCAGGGCAAACAATTCGGATGCTGCCGTGTTTTTGGGCAACGGTGTCACACAGTGTTTGCGCCAGAACATCAAAATCGCGCCCCTGACGTGACAAACCATGCACACACACCACAACATGAGCGCTGTCGGGTGAACCCCACTGCCAATAGGCCATTCGGTGGCCGCCATTGGCATCCGGGCAATTGACATGGTTCAGGACAGGTTCGTTCATGGTGAGGCGCAGGTTGATTAAAAGCGGCAAGAAGATGGATCTGCTGCGCGCTTTGTAAAGACCCTGATACAAAGCCTTGTCGGCACGCAAGCTACATCCTCAGGCGATGATCGTAAATCATCCGGAGCGCCAACTCCGGCAAATCAGACGCAGCAGCCTCGATTGATTCAGGGCTTTGGGCCCCGCTGCGAGCACAAATGTGCAGAAACAGGTGCCTTCAGATCACATCACTGGCTTCACAACCAGCGTTTGAGCAAACCCATGATCTGGTCAAAGCGTTTGCCATACGGGGGATAAAACAGGTCACCACGCGCCCATTTCGACTGCACCAGCACTGGTTTTTGCTGCGTCAGGCGCAAAAACCCGGCCTCACCGTGATAACTGCCCCAGCCGCTTTCACCAATACCGCCAAAAGGCAGATTTTCATGGGCGATGTGCATCAGCGTGTCATTGACCGTGACACCGCCGCTGACGGTACGCGCCAGAACATTGTCACGCGCATTGTTGTCGCTGCCAAACCAGTACAGCGCCAGTGGCCGTGGCCGGGCGTTGATGTAATGGATGGCCTCATCAAGCGAGTCATAAGGCAGCACCGGCAGGATGGGGCCAAAGATTTCTTCGGTCAACAGACGCGATTCAGGCAAGGCAGCGAACACCAGCACCGGTGCCATCTGCCGCGCTGCCGGCTCGCTGGCACCGGGGTTTACACGCTGCAAACGTGCGCCCTCGCCTTCGGCTTCAGCCAGCAGCGCCTGCAGCCTTTCGTGGTGGCGCGGGCTGATGATGGCGGCGTAGTCAGGGTTGCCTGCAATGCTGGGGAAAAGTGTTGCCACCGCTTTGGCAAATGCATCGGCAAATGCAGCCTCCCGGCCCTTGGGCAGCAGCACGTAGTCAGGTGCAATACAGGTCTGGCCGGCATTGAGCAACTTGCCGTGGGCAATCTTGATGGCGGCGCTGTCCAG
>JAZKIK010000443.1:0-2685 GCA_040384925.1 Pseudomonadota bacterium
GGGCAAGGCGGTGCTTGAGACGCAGATGATCTGAACCACAAGTCCGCCATCGAATTACTGGTGGAAAACAGCCACACCGCCACGCTGGACCGCTACACGCCGATGAACCTGCATGCCGCGTTGGCTGAAAATCTGCTGCCCAACCCAGCGGATGAGGGGCGTATTCGCCAGCACGCGGTGGAGATTGGCAAAAGTCTGTCCTGAGCTTGCCAAAAGACTCAGCCCTGGGCCGCCCGCGCACCGACGCTGAATTCAAGACCCAGAGCGTGCATGACCTTGACTACCGTTGCGAAACTTGGGTTGCCTTGTTCACCCAGGGCTTTGTAAAGGCCCTCCCTGCTGATGCCGGTATCGCGGGCGAGTTGCATCATGCCGCGCGCCCGTGCAATGTCGCCAACGGCTTTGGTGAACAGGGCGGCATCTTCAGGGGCTTCGTCCATGCAGGCCTGAAGGTACAAGGCGCAGTCTTCATCCGACTGCAGATAGTCGGCGGCTTCAAAAGGTTTAATGCCAAGCTGTGCGGCTGCCTTAGGGTTCATCGGATGACTCCTTCAAAAGTGCGACCAAATGTAATCCATGGTTCACACCAATGGCAAGCCAACAGATGTGAGCGAGTTGCATCATGCCGCGCCTGTGCGCTGGCACAGCATGGATTTGTCCCTACAAACGGCGACAGGTTTTTAAAACTGGCGCGGTTTTCATGAATCGCGCCGCAAATCGCGCCATGCTCAAACCAGCGTTTCAGCCCGCACCTCGCAGCGACCCAGCGCCTTGTCGAGCCATACGGCAAGGACTGCACCCAAAGCTTCAGCCAGCACAAAACCCAAGGCACTGGCCGGTGCAATGCCTGCAAAACTGTCTGAAAACATCCGTCCCAGCACGGCTGCCGGGTTGGCAAATGAGGTGCTGGCGGTAAACCAGTAGGCCGCACCGATGTAACAGGCGACCAGGGCTGCGGCCTTGTGGGCGGGTGCACGCAACACCACCAGAACCAGCCCGGCGGTCGCCACGGCCTCGGCCACCCACTGGCCCCATCCGCTGAACTGGCCCGCAGCATTCCAGCCGCCGCGAATCTTGTGGCTGAACTGCAGCATGTTCAGGTCAAACATCAGATGCGCCAGCCAGGCACCGGCAACTGCACCAAGCAACTGAAACACTATAAAAAATAATGCTGACTGTGTCCGCTGCACGTGCGCAGCAGGGCCTTTTGACCATAAAACCAGGGTGACAAGCGGGTTGAAGTGTGCGCCGCTGATGGGGCCGAAAATTTCAATCAGTACATAGAGAGCAAACACCGTGGCCAGCGTATTGGCCAGCAGCGCCACGCCGTTGTTGCCGCCACTCAGGGCTTCGGCCATGATGCCGGAGCCAATCACGGCGCACAGCAAGGCGGCGGTGCCGACAAATTCGGCCAGCAGCTGGCACGGTAAACCTGGGTTTTGGCTTGAAGTTTTTGCCTCGCTCATGATTTGGCAAGGTCGTGGGCTGTTTTTTGCAGCATCAGGCGTTCGATGCTGGCGGCGGGCAGATTGGTCAGCAGTTCCAGGCGGCGTTTGATGGCGTGCAGGGTATGGCGAAAGGCTTCCAGTTTTTGGGTTCGGTCGCGTTGGCGGTCAAGCCGCCCGCTGGTCTATGCTGAGTGTTTAACTGAAAAGGCTTGAAACGCGATACTGGCTACCAAAGGAATGCGCTTTCCAATCGACATCATTTTGGTGTGCATGCGTTGGTTCGCAGCATATCCATTGAGCTACCGCCATCTTGAGGAAATGATGCGGGAACGCGGCGTGTTTGTCGACCATTCCTTGATCAACCGCTGGGCGATCCGGTTTCTGCCTTTGCTTGAAAAGTCTTTCGCAAGCACAAGCGCCCGGTGGGCAGTAGCTGGCGCATGGACGAGAGCCATATCAAAGTCAAGGGTGTCTGGAAGTATCTCTACCGCGCCGTTGACAAATTCGGAGACACCGTGGACTTTTTGCTCACCGCCAAGCGGGATCTGGCTGCGGTCCGCCGGTTTTTGGGGCGTGCCATCAACCTGCATGATCTACCAGAGAAAATCACCATCGACAAGAGCGGCGCTAACACGGCCGACATTGGAAGTATCAAGGCTGACGCCTGCGTTGACATCCTGATGCGCCAAAACGAGTATCTGAACAACATCGTCAAGAAGATCCACTGGACCGTCAAACGAATTACCAGACCAATGCTCGGATTCGAATTACTACGGAACGCCAGCGCCATCATCGCCGAATCGAAACCATGCACATGATTGAGAAAGCGCAGCTGGACTGCCCTACTGAATTATCTGTGTCCACAGCCGACCAGATCTACGGCCTTGCGGCCTGATTTCAATTCCAACCCGTCAGCTACTTTTTCTCGACCCCATTAACGCAATACAACCCTATTCCCCGAGTAACGCGTCCATCGGTTGGTCTTCATCGCGCTGCCGACGCGATCAACGCACTTCGTCTACTCGTCGCCAGCGCATTACAGGAAAGAAAATCTGTACTCGGTGCGCCAGAAGCTGCACTGGATTCCTGATCCTCCAACCCTGTTCTGATACGGGATCTGTTTCTCAAAGAGTTCAACGGCTCCAGACCCTCGAAAGCCTCCGCCCAAAAGACTGAACGATTAGCGCCGCTCTTGCCAAGTTGAGGTTCTCACAGGCAAAAAAGCGTGCAACGTTGG
>JAZKIK010000444.1:0-814 GCA_040384925.1 Pseudomonadota bacterium
ATCTCGTCAACGGGATTAAATTGCAGGGCCAGATCGAGTCTTTCGATCAATATGTAGTGCTGCTGCGCAACACGGTGACTCAAATGGTGTACAAACACGCCATTTCCACCATCGTGCCAGGCCGGGCGGTTAATTTCGCTGCAGCCGATTCAGAAGAAAGCCCGGCCAACTGAGTTCCGAAGACAACTACCGGCGTGAAAATTCTGCAGCCGGACCCTTGGCCATTCTGGTTGGCGTCGATCTGGGTTTACCCAATTTCGACGGCACCCTTGAAGAGCTGGGTTTGCTTGCACAGACGGCCGGTTTACAGCCTGTAGAGCGCGTCACCTGCAAACGCAGGGCTCCTGACGCCGCTTTATTCATCGGTAGCGGAAAAGCCGATGAAATCAAGATGCTCGCGCAGCAAGTCGGCGCGACTGAAATCCTTTTTGACCAAGCCTTGAGCCCGGCTCAGCAGCGCAATCTTGAACGGCATATGGAATTGCCGGTCAATGACCGCACCTTGCTGATTCTGGAGATATTTGCCCAGCGTGCCCGCAGTCACGAGGGCAAACTTCAGGTTGAGCTTGCGCGCCTGCAATATTTGTCAACCCGCCTGGTAAGGCGCTGGTCCCACCTTGAGCGTCAGACTGGCGGAGCCGGTGTGCGCGGCGGGCCTGGTGAGAAGCAGATCGAGCTGGACAAACGCATGATTGGCGAGTCCATCAAGCGCACCAAAGAGCGCCTGACCAAAGTCAAAAAACAGCGGCAAACCCAGCGCCGCCAGCGTGAACGGCGCAACTCTTTCACCATTTCCCTGGTTGGATACACCAAC
>JAZKIK010000444.1:824-3350 GCA_040384925.1 Pseudomonadota bacterium
TCCCAACGCGGGCAAGTCCACACTCTTTAATGCCCTGGTCAAGGCGCGTACCTATGCGGCCGACCAGTTGTTTGCAACGCTGGACACGACGACCAGACAGCTTTATCTTGGCGAAGCCCACCGGTCGGTGTCCCTGTCTGACACGGTTGGTTTTATTCGCGATTTGCCGCATGGTCTGGTTGATGCTTTTGCTGCCACCTTGCAGGAGGCGGCAGATGCTGATCTGTTGCTTCATGTCGTTGATGGTGCAAATCCCAACCACCTGGAGCAAATTGAACAGGTTCAGCGTGTGCTTGAAGAAATCGGCGCTGCAGATGTTCCGCAGATTCTGGTTTTTAACAAGCTTGACGCTCTTGAAAAAGCCAGATGGCCGCTGCAACTGAGTGACATGTTTGAAGTCAAGGATGCCTTCTCCGAATCAGTGAGGCGAGTGGAGCGGGTTTTTGTCAGTGCGCAGACCGGTGACGGTTTGCCCTTGCTGAGGCAGCTTCTCTCCAGTCACGCGTCTGCCAATCCGCTGGGTGATACCCCCGAACTCCCAGAGGTCGTTGCCTGAGCGGCGTTGCGAATTAGGCACAATGTCGAAGTTATAAAAAAGCGAGTTTGTTTCCATGAATCTGAACCCCGTGCTGCAGACCCTGTCAACCGTGCCGACCTGGCTGAAGCATCAAGCCAAAGGCATGTTTAATCTCAATGACCCGCGTTGGGGTCGTGATGACGATAAATCTGCCCCGGAAGAGTCCCCACCCAAGGCAGCACCTGAGGCGGGTTCGCCCAAACCTTCTGGCCGTCCCCAGGGGCAGGGTCCAAACCAGGGGCCGCCAGATCTTGATGAACTGTGGCGCGACTTCAATCGCAAGCTGGGTGGCCTGTTTGGCGGCAACAAAAATGCCGATAACCGGCGTGTGTCTGGTAATGGCGGCGGCAATGGCGGCAACAACAATGGTGGCGGTTTTCAGCCTGACATGAAAAATGCCGGCATTGGCGTGGGCCTGATTGCTGGCGTGGCAGTGCTGATATGGCTGGGTACCGGCTTTTTTATCGTACAAGAGGGTCAACAGGCTGTTATTACCCAGTTCGGCAGATACAACTCGACGGTAGGCGCGGGCTTTAACTGGCGGCTTCCTTACCCCATCCAGCGCCACGAAATGGTTGTGGTCACGCAGATCCGTTCGGTGGACGTTGGCCGTGACAACATCATCAAGGCCACTGGTTTGCGTGAGTCGGCCATGCTGACACTTGATGAGAATATTGTCGAAATAAAGTTTGCCGTGCAATACCGGCTCAGCGACGCACGTGCTTACCTGTTTGAGAGCAAGGACCCTGCCGCCGCTGTGGTGCAGGCCGCAGAGACGGCAGTGCGTGAAGTCGTCGGCAAGATGAAGATGGACTCGGCGCTGGCTGAAGAGCGCGATCAGATCGGGCCGCGCGTTCGGGCCCTGATGCAGACCATTCTGGATCGTTACAAGGTGGGTGTCGAGGTGGTTGGCATCAATCTGCAGCAAAGCGGCGTTCGACCTCCGGAGCAGGTACAGGCGGCGTTTGACGATGTGCTTAAAGCCGGCCAGGAGCGCGAGCGCTCCAAAAATGAAGCACAGGCTTATGCCAACGATGTGATCCCGCGCGCTGTAGGTTCTGCCTCGCGTCTGAAGGAAGAGTCGGACGCCTACAAGGCAAGCGTGGTGGCGCAGGCAGAAGGTGATGCACAACGTTTTCGTTCTGTGTTGACTGAATATCAAAAGGCCCCGCAGGTCACACGTGACCGCATGTATACCGATGCCATGCAGCAGGTTTACAGCAATGTGACCAAGGTGATGGTCGAGTCGCGGCAAGGTTCCAACCTGCTTTATCTGCCGCTTGACAAGATCATGCAAATGACCGGGCAGGGCGCTGTGGCTGCCCCGTCCGAATTGGCTGCGGGTGCTGCGTCCAGCCCGTCTTCTGTCGTGATACCGGCCTTGCCCTCATCCACGATGAGCACAGACCCACGCTCCCGTGATAACGCACGCACGCGCTGATCCAGCATCAACAGTCAAGGAAGACAAAAGTGAATAGAGTTGGATTTATTGCATCGTCATTGCTGGTCGTGCTGGCGCTTCTCAGTTCCATGCTGTTTGTTGTGGACCAGCGGCAATTTGGCGTGGTCTATGCCTTGGGACAGATCAAGGATGTGGTGACCGAGCCTGGCCTGCACTTCAAGTTGCCACCGCCTTTCCAGAACGTCTCTTACATCGACAAACGTTTGTTGACCCTGGACAGCGTGGACGCAGAACCCATGCTGACGGCCGAAAAACAGCGTGTGGTCATCGACTGGTATGTTCGCTGGCGTGTCACCCAGCCTACCGACTACATTCGCAATGTGGGGCTTGATGAAAAAGCGGGTGCAAATCAGCTCAATCGTGTGGTGCGCAATGCTTTCCAGGAAGAAATCAACAAGCGCACGGTCAAAGACCTGCTTTCGCTCAAACGCGAAGCCCTGATGGCCGATGTCAAGCGGGAAGTTCAGCAGACCGTGCAGGGCAGCAA
>JAZKIK010000445.1:0-5898 GCA_040384925.1 Pseudomonadota bacterium
TTCGGCACCACCGCCTTTTCTTGCATAAAAAAGTTCAGCTCACCCGGTGCCTTTCCACTGACCAGGTAATACGAAGTCGCACTTCGGTCACCCAGCACATTCGGCCAAAGCTTCAGCGTGCAAGTACCGTCCTCACCAGTTGCCTGCGTCACAGACCGGGGCACCACAATGCCCTCAAACATTTCAAAACGGTTCAAACGAGCAGTAAAAACCGCACCCGCTACAGGCTCGCCATCATTACCGGTTGCCGTGCAAATCACCTCTACGGTAGGAATAGACATCAAAAGCTCCTACAACTCATTAAAACCAGTCAAACGAGCCATCGTGATGCCCGTCGTATTCGACTTCGTGATACGGCCCTTGGCCGCCACCGTTGCCCCCAGCAAGGCCGCATCCGCATCAGCTGCAGCCCGCACATCACTCCAGACCCGACGCGGCAAGCGGTACAACACCCCGCAAGCCCCCTCCACCAGCGCATCAAAAAACAGATTTGCGTAAAAGTCAGGCACTTCCGCCGTTCGCGGGCCAGGGTAAAGCGCCAGTTCCACATCCAGAAAGTCGCCCCCCTGCGCCGGTATTGGCCACACCCAGGCAATGCCCGGCTCACGCGGACACAGATAACGCAGCGGCTGGCCACCCGAGTCAATACGCCAGGTCCGGCTCACCAGGTTCATCTTCGATTCCATCGTCGGCTCAAGCATCGCCTGGGTGCCCAGAATCCGCATGTCCGTGATCGCACAGACCGGATGATCCACCTCATCAACAAACTCATACTCCGCCACACCCGCACGCAGCGGCACACAGCTCACACGCTCGCGCCAGCAGGTACTGCCCATGTAAAACCGGCTCAACGCACGCCTGCAGGCCGACTTCACCAGTTCCTCAGGCGCATCCTGGACACGGTCCGCCACCTCTGTATATAGACTGGAAATTTTCATGATGTTCCAGCCATACCAGCCAGACTGGCAGACATCTGCAGCAGGCCCACCGCCCGCCCCGCATCCGCCGTACTCGTGTTCGACATCAGCGCCCGCGCCGCCACATAATTGGCCGCCGAGGCCCGATAGTCATCCTGCGGAATCAAGGTCACACCCACAGCCACATCCGGCGGGTTCAGCACCGTGATCAGCTTGATCGTCGTGTCCGCCGGCGGCAAGGGAAAAACAAGAAAACGCCACGGGTCACCCACCACAGGTGCCCACAATTCAGGCACACGCGAGCCCGGTGCATAAAAGCGCAAATACTCCTCAATCTGCTCAGGCGCCACCTTGCGAATCCGCGTGCCATCCAGATTGCGCAACACATCCGCCACACCCAGCGTCGTGCTGCGTGAAACCGACTGCGTTTCTTCATCCGCCGCCAGCTCCAGTTCCTGCGCCTGGTAAAAAACAGACGGCACCAGCCTGGCCAGCTGCTTGGCCCAGTCATTGACAAAGACCAGAAGCTTCGCATCCGAAAAACGCGGCTTCACATTCCCCGCGTCGTTCAGGATTTCCCTGGCCTGCTCCATCACCTGTTGCGGCGTCATCTTCTTTCTCCCGCCCTACTTCACCGTCACCTGATAACGACTGCGCGGCACCTCGTGGATCTCACCCGTCGGCCGGCCATTCGGCCCCATCACCGGCACAATATCCGTCACCGTGATGCCCTGCAGGTGATTCACAAAACCCTCATCCAGCTCAATCCACTGGCCCCGCTTGGCCAGAAAGGTAAAGCCATTCACCCCCGCAAAAACATCCTCCTTGCCACCCGGCTCAGAACTGTTTTCAATCCGGCAAGTGATTTTTTTGCCCGTGCGCGGGTCATCCCCGGTTGATGCCGTGCTGTCGCTGTCACCGTCATCTTCCAGCTTCGCCCTCCTGAACTCCGGATCGTTCTCCTCGATCAGGTCATTCAGTTCAGCCGCCGACTTGCCACCCAGGTCCTGGGTAACGCCCAGCGCCAGCAAGCGCTCAATCATTTTTGCTTTGGTCATACATATTCCAGTCAGAGGATTTTTTTGGAAGAAAAAGAGGCCCGTCAGAACCCCTTTCTCATATTGGCGATCAGGCCGTCACAGCCACTTCACCCCGGCACATCCACGCATCATTGAGAATCACGCATGCGTGATAGGCCTTCCAGCCCACCGAGCCACGCTGGCCCAGCTCATCACCCTGCACCGGCTTCGGGTTCACCACCACCGGCATGATCGCGTCCTTGCCCTTCAGCGGCACACAGGCCCACGAATCCGTGCCCAGGTACAACACCGGGTACACGTCAGCACTTGTGCCAGTGGTCGACTCCATCAAACCCTTGGCACCACCCGCATCAATGAAAGGCGAGAACAGCGTCGAAGTCACATAACGCACCTCACCCACCGAGCCAATCTCGTTGTCATAAGGCGTCAAGGTGCCATAGTTCTCCACCGGCTTGAAGCCCGTCATGTCCTCCACATCGTTCTGGATGTCCGCATGGCCCACCCCGATGTAAGACGGCTTCACATTGATCGTGCCGTAGCTCGGCGTCGAACGCACCACCGAAGTGATCGGCTTGGCGTTCTGCCGCTTCAGCATCTTCGTCACCTTGCGCTGCATCGCCCGACTGATGGCCGTGTTCACCGCATTGCGCGCACTGCCATTGGCGTAAAACACATTGCTGCCGCCCTTCAGCACATTCCAGCGCACCAGCTCCAGCATCTGTGCCGCCTGCTCAGCCAGAATCGCCGAAGACTCCTGCATCACCGGGTCCTCATGCGTATCCATGATCACATCCGTCAGGCCCACAAAATCGCCATACTGCGAAATCGTCACAGTGATGTCCGTTTTTGTCAGCGTCTTGCCCGCAGGCGTCACACCCTCGGTCAGCGCCACAGGCGTGTTCGCCAGCGCGTTATAACGCCGGAAAACCATACTCCTGGTGCTGCGACTCGGCAGCGGTTTGGTCTGGCCAAATTTTTCCAGAATCAGATAAGGAACAGCTCGTTTGAGCAAATCCGCAGTCACATAAGCTGCGGTACGTGGGGAAATATCACCGTAAATCATTGCATGCCTTTTTGATTTTCAAGTTGCAACAGCCTCGGCAAAAGCAGCATCAAAATCATTCCTGTTGATACCCTTCGCCAAAGTCGCCGCTGGCTTCGTGGAAACCGTGCCCAAGGCAGCCATCTGCCGCGCACGCCTGTCACCACCCGCCTGAATCGACTTATGTCCAGCAGAACTTGCACCTTGGTAGGAATTCAGCACCTCGATAACCTCGTCAGCTGTACCCTCCTCCGATATGCGCTTCATTTCCCGCTGAACATAAGCCGGCTGGTTTTGTGTCCATGTATAAAAATCACTGGACACCACAACAGATTGCCAGCCAGGGTGTGCCGAATCGATGGCATGCAGTTGTGCCTGCATAGCCTGAGTCTGCGCACTTTCCTGCAAGGGCCTGATCTGTCCCGAAATCTCCTGCACACTCTTGCCGAACTTGTCTTCCAGCTGCCGCTCCATGGCAGTACGCTCCTTTGCAAGCAAGGCACGCACAGCCCGCGTCACCGTTGGAGAAGCCGACTCAAGCTCATGGATCAAGGTATCACTGCCATCCACCACAGCTGGCGCGGGTGCCGGTGCTGCAGCAGACGCTGCCAATGCCTTGCCTTGCAACTCCTTCAGCATCGCCTGGTTGCGGCTCAGTTCCTCACCCTGGCGGCTCAAAATGCCCTGCACCGTACTCAGGCGCTGCCTGAGCCTGGCCGGCTCATCCTCCTGCACTGGCGCAGGTGCCGGTGCAGGCTCCACAAAGGCTGGTTCAGCCGCAACCGGCACATCAGCCTGCAACACCTGCACATCACCTGCAGCGGCTTGCGCCGCCTCAGCGTTGTCCAGAGTCGCCTCGCCAAATGCCGCATCAAAGTCTTCGTCTTTATCCATGATTGTCCTGCATCAAAAATCGACATGCATCATGCACGGCTCGATTAAGCTCGGCCTTTCGGCCCTTCGGTCGGTGGCTCACGCCTGACCACTTATTCCATTTCCATATCAACCGTAAACCTTGCCGGCTACGCTCGCCATACGTTGGTACGGCCTTCGTTTCTCCTGCACGTTCACGATCGATCTGAAAATTTCACGACTCCCGCCTTTCAGCCGGAGGCTTCAGCATGCCGCGAATCTCGCGCGCCGCCTGAACTTTTCTGCGAGCCGGCTCCGGCTCACAACCGTCAATACACAACTCCATCTGCTCCCGCTCATAGTCCGCAATCAGGGCATCCACCGCCCTCAACTGCTCCACACCCAGCAGAGCCAAAACCTCGGCACGCAACTCCTGCCTTTTCATTGCCTATCTCGGGTTAATTATTGTCACGTTAGTAGTATTCAAGTGATGCAACGATATCACAACAAAGCAAGAGGCCTGTCCTTTTTTCTGGAGATTGCTCGCTCAAGGCGTGCGGCAGCAAGCTAGGGCTGCCGCAACCCCACATGTGTCAAAGACTTGCCCGCCAATTGATCACATTGAAAACTCCACAGGCAGAACGCCTCAAGACCGACATCACGGCATAGGTGCTAAAAACAGCCCGAAACATCAGTCAAAAAGTGTCCACGGCCCGCCGCGCAAACTCATGCCGTTCAGACCCCACACCTGCAAAAATCGGCGTACAGTGCACCCATTGCATCCTTGAAGGGCTGGAAAAAAAGCTGCTTTACACCGACACCACGCAAGCAGCCAGAGGCAACAAATGACCCCAACCATCACCGCATTTGCAAACTCCCCCGACCGCGGCCGGGGACTGGCCCGAGACATGCGCGTTCGCTGGGCGCTTGAAGAAGCCGGCCTGCCCTACAAAGTCCGCCTTGTTTCATTCGCCGAGATGAAACAGCCCCCGCACCTGGCACTTCATCCCTTCGGCCAGATCCCCACCTATGAAGAGGACGGCCTCGCCCTCTTCGAGTCAGGTGCCATCGTTTTCCACGTCGCCGAGCACCACCCCGGCCTGCTTCCAGACAATAAAAACGCCAGGGCACGCGCGATTGCATGGATGTTTGCCGCACTCAATACCGTAGAGCCGCCCATTGTTGACCGCTCCTTCGCCACGCTGCTTGAGCACGACAAGGTCTGGTACACAGAGCGCCTTTCAATGCTTGACAATCGTGTCCGGGTACGCCTGGGCGAACTGTCCAGCCACCTGGGCAACAAAGACTGGCTCGACACCACATTCAGCGCCGGCGACCTGCTCATGGTCACCGTGCTGCGCAGGCTGGGCAACTCAGGTTTGCTGCAAGAATATCCCAGCCTAACCGCCTACATCACCCGCGCCGAAGCCAGGCCAGCCTACCAACGCGCTTTCGACGATCAACTGGCAGTTTTCACGGCGAGCCAGCCGGACGGCTAACAATCTGCAGAAACATATTTAAGGATGCTCTGCATAACTCCCTGCGGTCTGTGATCAGCCGGGCTCGGGCGGTCTGCTGCGTTGTTTTTCTTGCCAATAGGCATACTATTGGCTGCAAAAAACGCCTTGCAGCCCATCCCGATCCGACTGCCACAGGACCGCGAGGGTTATGCAGAGCATCCTTAAAGCTCAGTTCCCCGCATATAAAGGATTCGCGCTTCCATTGCCCATGTAACAGATCGAGCCATCATTGCGGCACCCCACCGGGTAAACGGTTTTTTCACTGGCACCCGCCAAAAAATCGTCCTTTGAATTCATCAGATTGCCAAACAGTGCACTTGAGTGTTTTGACAACTCTTCATCAGGATCCGCAACAAAATAGCGGTGGGCAAAAACCCTCATTCCTGCCGCACCTTCAAAATCAATATAACGAACCTTGGGGCTCAGTATCAGTTCCATGCCGGGGTTGGTGCCCAGTTTCAGGTCCTTGTCAACGACTGTCGCAGCAGCAAGTATGCTGTCGGCCTGGGTATAGCTGATGTACACAC
>JAZKIK010000446.1:0-6803 GCA_040384925.1 Pseudomonadota bacterium
CGACTCCAGCACCAGTGCCGACTCCAGCACCAGTGCCGACTCCAGCACCTGCACCGACTCCAGCGCCAACTCCAGCACCAGCACCAGCACCAAGTCCCGCAGCACCTCCCGTCCCCGTCGCGAATCCCATGTTGGCCACGCCAGCGCCTGCCTTGCCTGCCGCGCCGAGCGCTGGCAATACACCGCCTCAGTCCGTCACAAGGACTGGAAATGTACCTGGCGGTTTGTCTGGTTCTCCGGCAGGCGCAACTGCAGGCCCGGCAGGTGCGGTGGGTTCACCCGCAGGTAGTCAGGGTAGTCCAGCTGCTGGCACCTCACCCTCGGTGCAGGGTGCCGCAACTGATGTGCCACGCGCGCCGCTTGATCTTTCTCTGCCCCGGCCACAGCCAAGCTTTCCCTATCGCCCACCCATGGCTGCACCGCAGCGCAGTCTGTCCGAAATGGCCAACGAACAACTGCGTCGCAAGCCGCGTGACCCGTTTGCTGAAGCTGTCAACTCGGCGGGCCATATTGACTGCCTCAAGGAGGCACCAGATGGTCCGGCCCAGGGCTTGTTGGCCATAGGGCCGCTGCTCAAACGCGCTGTAGATGAAAAATGCAAAAAATGACACCACGCACTGATTCAGTTTTATCTTCTTTTCCAGATCAATCTCAGGGGTATGCAATGCCTTTTCTTCCTGCATGTCAACGCTTTTTTTGCCAGATCAAAAGTCTTGGGCTTGTGCTGGTTTTGGGAGCCGTGTTGTGTTTTGCGCTGACACCAGTCAGTGCGCAAACCCAGCTCAGCACGACGCTGGGTGAGCTGGGTGCTCCAGCGGGTGCCCAATCTTCCGCAGCGCCCGGCAAACCGGTTGCCGGCGCGGGTTTGGCGGCAAGCCAGGCGTCATCAGTTGCCAATCCCTACGGGCTGTCTGCCATCTGGGTGCAAGGTGACTGGGTTGCCAAGGCCTGTTTGCTGCTCTTGGTACTGATGTCAACGGCGAGCTGGTATGTGCTGCTGGCAAAAACACTTGAACTCAGGCGCCTCAGGGCACAAAGTGCCGAAGCACTGGGCATATTCAGCGATGCCAGGCAATTTGCAGCGCGCGTCGGCAAACTGCCTGCCGACAACCCTTTGCGTTTTGTAGCCCATACCGGCATGGCTGCCGTACAGCACTACGCCATTGCCAAACCACGCGTGGACTACGACACCTGGCTGATCCGGGCTATCGAGCAGGCGCTTTCTGCTCTGCAGAGCCGTGCCCAGGGCGGCATGGCGGTGCTGGCGACGATTGGTTCTACCGCGCCTTTTGTCGGTTTGTTCGGAACGGTCTGGGCCATCTATTCTGCGCTGGTCAAAATTGGTGCTTCGGGGCAGGCCTCCATTGACCGGGTCGCGGGCCCTGTCGGTGAAGCCCTGATCATGACGGCCATTGGTCTGGCTGTGGCCGTGCCAGCGGTGTTTGGATACAACTGGTTGTTGCGCCAAAACAAGCTGGCTTTTGAGTCGGTTCGCGGATTTGGCGCGAGGCTGCATGTGATGTTGCTTGCCACCAGCGATGGCACCGAAACCGTCAAACCAGCGAATGCCGAGCCGCTTGAAAAGTCATGAATATCTACACGCAGTCTGACGGAGCAGGGGAGGGTGGGGATGAGGGCTGGATGGCCGAAATCAACACCACACCCATGGTGGATGTGATGCTGGTGCTGCTGATCATTTTTTTGCTGACGATTCCGGCTGTCAGTGCAACTGTCAATGTCAATTTGCCCATGGAATCATCGCAATGGCGCGATACCAGTGGTGACTACATTGTGGTCAGCATTGACCGTGCCGGTAAGCTTTATTTCAGCGACACTTTTGCACCTGACGTCCAGGCCCTGTCCAGCCTGATCGCCCAGGTCGCCAGCCGCAGCCCGCAACCCGAGTTGCACATCAGGGCTGATGCAAACGCTCCTTATCGTTTTGTCGGGCAGGTGGTGGACATGGCTCAGGCCTATGGTTTTGCGCGTGTCAACCTGATCACCGAGCCTGCGACTGCAGCGCAGGCCTTGCGTCCATAGCGGATCAACCCGACATGAAACTTTATAGCCAATACCTCTCGGGCTCTTCTGTGGCGAATGATTCAGAAGCCAGTCCAATGGTTGAAATGAACACAACACCCCTGATTGACGTCCTTCTGGTGTTGCTGGTGATGTTGATCATCACCATTCCAGTACAGCTGCATTCAATCGGTCTTGATATGCCCTCGTACCAGGCGTCGGCAACTGAGCCCGAGGTTGTTGTGGTCCAAATGGATGCCGCAGGTTTTTTGACGTGGAACGCAGAACTTGTACCTGATCTCGAGGTGTTGAATGCCCGTGTAAATGCTGCTGCGGCGATGGCTGTGCAGCCTGAGATCCACCTGCGTCCCTCTTCCGACACACCTTACGCTTTTGTTGCTGCGTTTTTGGTGATGACGCAGAAAGCCGGATTGCGTAAGGTGGGGGTGGTAAATTGATTGCTGCGGATAGTAGCGAAACGCCCGTTTTTACTCGGTTTCCTGAGGTTCAATTTGGGCTTTACAAGGCATTTTTTGCAAATGGCCCGAACTTTGCAGCGTTACGTTTTGCATCAGATTTTGAGCTGACGTTTGATTTCAAGAGTCAGTTTGTGGCTGTAACATTAGACCGCTAAGGGAATGCGCCAGCCTTTTAAGGCTAGTCGCTATACTGCCGTGGGGCGAATTTACGGAAATATTTAGGAAAAAACTGAAGATGACTCAACGCTTGGTACCAGTAATTCTGTGTGGCGGTGCAGGTTCAAGGCTTTGGCCTGTTTCCAGGGAACACCACCCTAAGCCATTTATTCGCCTTGCCGATGGGCAAAGTTTCCTGCAAAAAGCGTTTTTGCGTGGGGCTGCCCTTCCCAATGTGGAAGAAATCCTGACGGTTACCAACCGCGAACTGTTTTTCAAAACCGAAGATGAGTTTCGTGAGGTGAACAGCACGAAGCTGGCGACCTCTTTTATTCTGGAGCCCTTTGGACGCAACACATCAGCCGCAATAGCTGCTGCAGCACTGCATCTAGTTGCTGCACATGGTGAAGATACGATCATGCTGGTTCTTGCTGCTGATCACATGATTGCTGATCAAAAGGCCTTCGGGGACGCGGTTCAACAAGCCACAGCCTTGGCAGAAACGGGCAGCCTTGTTACCTTCGGCATTCAGCCTGGTGCTCCGGAAACCGGTTATGGTTATATCGAGGCAGAGGGCAACAAAGTCCTGCGGTTTGTTGAAAAGCCGTCGCTGGAAAAAGCCCGCGAATACCTTGAATCAGGTCGGTTTTTGTGGAACTCAGGCATGTTCTGCTTCAAGGCTGGCAGCATGATCAAGGCCATGGAGTTGCATTGCCCTGACATACTTGCCTTCACCAAAACCTGTATTGCCAACTCCAGAATGGCCACAGGCAAGGCCTTTGCCGAGCTGACGCTTGATGCGGAAAGTTTTGCACATGTGCCTGACCTGTCCATCGACTACAGTGTGATGGAGCGGTCTTCAGATGTGTCGGTCGTGCCTTGCAGCATAGGCTGGAGCGACATCGGGTCCTGGAGCGCCCTGGGTGACTTGTCTGATCCGGATGCGAGCGGAAACCGTATTGACGGTGAAGCGCTGCTGCACGATGTCAATAACTGTTATATCCAGAGCAGCAAACGTCTGGTGGGTGCTGTCGGAGTCAGTAACCTCATCATCGTTGATACACCTGATGCGCTGCTTGTGGCTGACAGGTCACGGGCTCAGGATGTAAAACATCTTTACGTCGCCCTCAAGGCAAAAGGCCACGACGCACACAAACACCATCTCAAGGTACATCGGCCCTGGGGTACCTACACAGTGCTTGAGGAAGATCCGGGATTCAAAATCAAGCGCATCGAAGTCAAGCCGGGCGGTTGTCTGTCCCTGCAGATGCACCATCACCGTAGCGAACACTGGATCGTGGTGAGTGGCATGGCCAGAGTCACCAATGGCGACAGGGAGCTCTTCGTCGGACGTAACGAATCAACCTATATACCGGCAGGCCACAAGCACAGGCTGGAAAACCCCGGCAACCTGAATCTGGTGATGATTGAAGTGCAGAGTGGCGAATACCTGGGCGAGGACGACATCGTGCGTTTTTCGGACCAGTATGGCCGTGTCTAGGACGCCAGCAAGTTGCCGGTAGTGCTGCCGCAAGACTTTCTTGAGGTATTGTCCTGGCAAGGAACTCTGCAAGCGCTCAACGCGGCAGGGTTCTTTTTCATGCCGTGAGTGAAAATTTGCAGAACAGCGGTTCTGTCCACAGCGTAAACCGTAATTGCGAGGCGTTAGCAGCGATTTTTTCTTGATTCAACAAGCACCTTACATCGATCGCCGCAATGCGTTGCAGGTAACGCTGTCGGTGTGGCGCGCACTTTTTCTGCGCGAGGTGCTGGGCCGCCTCGTCACAGAGCGTGCTGCCTGGTTCTGGCTGTTGTTTGACCCACTCGCCCATATTGTTTTTGCGATGGTGCTGTTTTCAACCATCAAGCAAAGAAGTGTTTCCGGTGCCGAATTTGTGGTTTTTCTGGTTGTCGGCGTCATGGGCTTCAAGCAGTTCACCAACACCTCGTCCCGCAGCAGCGGTGCCGTCAATTCAAGCAAGGCCTTGCTGGCTTACAGGCAGGTCAAGCCGGTTGATACCGTGCTGGTCAGGGCCGTGGTTGAAGGTCTGCTGATCTGCTTTATCACCCTGATCCTGCTGGCTGGTGCTTCGCTGTTTGGTTACGATGTGCTGCCGCACGACCCACTGACGATGTTGATTGTTTATGGCACGCTGTGGCTGATGGGCACGGGCCTGGGACTGACATTGGCGGCCATCACCCCGCTGGCGCCAGAGGTTGGAAAGGTGGTTGCAGTCATCTTTACACCGCTATATTTTTTGTCGGGTGTGCTTTATTCGCTTTCTGCCGCGCCGCCCTATATTCGCGCCATACTGCTGTACAACCCGATAGTGCACGGTCTGGAACTGGCCCGGGGAGCCTTTTTCGAAGGCTACCATATAGTGGCCGGAATCAGTTATTCGTATCTGGCCTGGTGGGCTGGCAGTGTTTTCCTGCTGGGACTGGCACTGCAGTACGCGATGGCCGAGCGTCTGGGGGCACGTTAGAATCATGATTGAACTGAAGGACGTTTCCAAACGATACAGAAGACCCAGAATGGGTTTTGGACCCTGGGTTTTCAAAGATGTATCCCTGATCATTCCGCCTGGACGCAATATCGGTGTCATCGGCGCGCCGGGGACAGGCAAGACCACGTTTTTGAATCTGTTGTGCAGCGTTGACAAACCGACCCGAGGCACCATAGACCGGAAGTCCAAGGTGTCCTGGATGGTTGGCAAGGGTGCAGGCCTGCAGTCAACCATGACGGGACGACAGAACGCCACCTTCGTATGCAGGCTGTTTTGCCATGGCGACTACGAGCGTGACCGGCTTGAATTCATAGAGAAGTTTTCAGAGCTTGGGCCTGCGTTCAACCAGCCAGTCGCTACCTATTCGGGCAGCATGACTGCAAGGTTGCGGATATCCCTTTCTCTTGCTTTTGATTTTGATATCTATATATCCGACGGGACTGTCGCCGTAGGTGTCGGTGAATTCCGGAAAAAGGTGGCCGCACGTTTTCTGGAACAGACAAAAAAAGGCGGTCTTGTTTTAGCGTCCAGTAGTTCTTCCATACTGCAAAGATATTGTGAAAACTGTATCTGGGTCAAAGATGGCAAGGCAATCTGGTATGACGATATCAGCGATGCGCTGAGAGATTACAAGGAATGCGAAGTGGAAGATATGGATGCTGTGGTTCTGAGCGATGAATGAAGTCAATACAACAGGCAATGGCACGGGCAAAAAAATTGCCAGTTATCTGCCTTCCCCTGCCTCCGGGTTTTTGCGTCGCCTGAAAAACAACAAGCTGCTTCTGGCAGCGTTTCTGGCAATCGTCGGTGCCATCATGTATTGGGGACTGATCGCCTCGGACAGGTATGTGAGTGAGGCGCACATCGTTGTGGACCGCACGGATATACAGAGCAGTGCCACAGTGGATTTCAGCAGCCTGATATCAGGCGGACGAGGCCATCAGGACATGTTTCTGTTGCGGGACCATTTGCGGTCGGTGGACATGCTGCAAAAGCTGCAGGCCAGCCTCGATTTGCGAAGCCACTACAGTGACCGCCAGCGCGACATTCTGTCTCGCCTGTGGTCCGCAGATGCATCTCAGGAAAGTTTTCACGGGCATTTTCTCAGCCGCACCAGCATCGAGGTAGATGAGCTGGCGGGAGTGCTTGTCATCAAGGCGCAGGCCTATGACGCAGCCACCGCACAGAAAATTGCAAAAAGCCTGATATCAGAGGGTGAGCTGTTTCTCAATGGCATGGCTCATCAGCTGGCAAGGGAGCAAGTGATCTTTCTGGAGCAGCAGGTGGCCCAGAGCAATGCAAAAAACATGGCTGCGCGGAAGTCGCTTGTCGCCTATCAGAATTCAACCGGCATGATTTCACCGGTGTCCCAGGCAGAAGCCCTGACCTCCATCACTTCGCGTTTTGAGGGGCAGATTTCCGACTTGCAGGCCCGCAGGACCGGCATGCTGGGTTATCTGAGTGCCACCGCCCCCGATGTCGCGCAACTGAATCTGCAGATCAGTGCATTGGAGTCGCAACTCGCCACGGAAAAGAAGCGCCTGGCATCACCGACCGGCATGACATTGAACCGCAATATCGAGGAATTCCAGCGCCTTGAAGCCGAGGCCTTGCAGATAGCGGGCGCTGCCGACGTTCCACG
>JAZKIK010000446.1:6813-7145 GCA_040384925.1 Pseudomonadota bacterium
TTTCGCAGTATCCCATTGAACCACGACGACTTTATAATATTTTGATATTCACCATCGGTGTGCTCGGTGCGCTTGGAATATTTAGTTTACTTATAACGATCGTGCGCGATCATCAGGACTAGGCGATCAAATTGGCTACTAACATTTTTATCGAGCACGCAAGAAAATGGCGTGGCTGCTTTCTTCTGGTTTCCCTGTGGCTGGCCTCGCCGGTATTCGCCCAGACGGTGAACGGAGGACCGATTACCGGAGCTTCAAATTCCACGCAGCAGACGCAGCAAGCGCAACCCGCCAAGGCTGCTGCTCCGGCGGCCGCGCCTCTGGCACCCCTT
>JAZKIK010000446.1:7179-15029 GCA_040384925.1 Pseudomonadota bacterium
GGCGTGGTGCAGAAGGCACCGGTAGCCAGTGCGGAATCCGCAGGTATTCTGTCGGGGCCCCAGGTGCTGGATTACGAAAAGAACCAGCGCAGCGATGTGTTTGGCGCCCAGCTCTTCACCGGTGCCTTTGCATACCAAGGCTCGTCCTACTTCAACCCGGATTATCTGATCGCAGCCGGAGATACCCTGCAGGTCAGGCTTTGGGGTGCCTTCGAGTTTGATACCCAGCTTGTGGTGGATCCCCAGGGCAATATATTTCTGCCGCATGTAGGCCCGGTGGCCGTTCGCGGCGTTCGTAATTCCGATCTGCAGCGTGTAATGGATACTGCTGTGCGGAGGGTCTTCCGTGCCAATGTGAACAGTTATGCCAGCCTGGTGGCAGCGCAGCCTGTCAGGGTTTTTGTAGGCGGCAATGTCTATCGCCCAGGCCTTTATTCGGGTACCAGCATGGACAGCCTGTTGCGCTACCTCGATCAGGCCGGTGGTATCGATCCCGAGCGCGGATCATTTCTGAATGTCCAGGTAATGCGCGGCAATCAGGTGCGCAATACCGTCAATCTTTATGATTTCCTGCTGAAGGGCAGCATTCCCCTGATTCAGCTCAATGACGGTGACGTCATTTTTGTGCAGCCAAGAATGGCCTCATTGAAGGTCTCGGGCCTGGTGGAAAATGCAAAACGTTTTGAATTTTCCGAGGCCGGGGACAAAGGGCTTGCCGTTGAGAAAGTCATCAGCCTGGCCAAACCCCGTCCCTCGGCAACACATGTCCGTGTCGTCAGAAACAAGGGCACGACCCGCAATACCGAGTATTTTCCAATCGGCGAGATGGGCTCGGTCCGCATAGAAAACGGCGATGAGCTGGAATTCACTGCCGACAAAAAACCGGGAACCATCAGTGTGCGCGTCGAAGGCGAACACATGAGCGCGCAGGAGTATGTGTTGCCCTATGGAAGCCGGCTGGGAGTCTTGCTGTCGAAAATCCAGTTCAACGAGCGCTCGGAAACAGAAAGCCTTCAATTGTTCCGGCTGAGTGTCAAGGAAAGGCAGCAGCTCATGCTCAACACCTCGCTGCGCAGCCTGGAGTCTGCCTTGCTGACGGCCCGCAGTGGCAGCAGCGATGAGGCCCGATTGCGCAAGGAAGAGGCAGAGTTGACGCTTCAATGGGTTGATCGTGCCAAAAAAATCGAACCTCTTGGGCAGGTAGTTATTGCGCAGGCCAGCCGGCGTGATGATCTGCTTCTTGAAAATGGCGATGTAATTCGTGTACCCACAAGAGACGGACTTGTCTTGATCAGTGGCGAGGTGCTGTTTCCAAACGCTGTTGCGCACGAACCCGGAACCGGCTTGCAGACCTATATTGACCGGGCGGGTGGATATACCCAAAACTCCGAAAATGCCCGTATTGTTATTGCAAGAGCATCTGGCAGCTTTGACCAGATCAATGCACGGGAGATTCCAGCCAATCTGGTCGTCCGTGCCGGTGATCAGATACTTGTTTTGCCAAAAGTGGATGAAAAGAAACGCCAGTTCTGGAAAGACATGACTCAGATCATTTTCCAGATCGCCGTCAGTGCAAAAGTAGTGCTGGGCCTGTAGCCAATGGGGGTTTGCCTATACAGATATCTGATGCGTCCTGGTTTCGATTCCAGGCTTTACGTATGACATATAGTGTTCCGGCAGATGTTTACTGGCGAGACGCTATCGGTGTTTTTGATTCTTTCCAGAGTGACGGAATTCTTCGCCTGGCATCTTTCGGTTTGGCTGAATTTTCACCCAACTTGTTTCCACTGGAGTTCAGCTGGGGTCTGTTCGGGCAGCCCTTTATTTTCTGTGCCTCCAAAGATGATGTGCACAGGCTGGCCCCATGGGTGTTCAAGGCACCCCAGCTTGAATATCTGTGGGCCAATGAGGTATTTGTCATTGCCAGCGTAGGTTTGGCTGCGGATCAGGCAGTCCCGCGATTTGAATTTGACAGCCAGCATTTGTCCTTGTGGATGAGTCTTGCAAAGGTGCGCGATCTCGGTTTTGCAAGCTACCGTCGGCATGCGCTGACCTGGCACCAGACCAGGGCAAGGAAGAATATTTCCAGCAGGCCACTGCAGTTGCTGGTAGTCGGTGCATCTGGCATGGGCAATGTCGGAGATGACCTGCTGGCTGTATGCCTGCGTGACATACTGCAGTCCATTGATAACGTCGAAGTGGCATTTGCCGACCCTGACATCGATCTGGCCTATTGCCGCGGCTTTGATGCAATCATCGCCGGCCCTGGTGGTATCGTGTATGGCGAGAAGGAAGGCGTTGCCGAATATGCCAACCTGGTCAATTATCTGAAGTTCGCGTTCTTCTGCGAATCCATAGCCTCCGAGTTCTGGTTGATAGGGGTGGGTGACCAGCAGTCAAGCCAGATCAGCAGCATGCCGCAGCCAGTCATTGATTTCTGGCACGCTGCTCTGGCCCGCTGCTCGATCGCGACTGTTCGTGACGAGTTTTCTGCTGCGCTTTTGCAGCATGGTGGCGTTGCCAGGGTTGTGACGGGCCAGGATATGGTTTTTGGCCTGGCAGGCAAGGCCGAGGCCATTCCGCATCCAGTGCAGAGCGGCGCACTTCGTATTGCCTTGTGCGGTGAATGGTTTGCCTACAGCCAGTTGCAGGAAATTTCGGATCTGCTTTGTTCTGCAGAAGGTGTTGACCTGGCGGTGGGGATTGATTTTCAGCTCCTGATATTTTCAGAAGACGATGTTTCCCACATGCGGCGCCTGCAGGCGCAACTGCGCAACGTTGGGCATTCGGTTTCCATGGTGGATGCCCGTGCCTGCACATTCGAGCGTTTGTGTTATTTGCTCAAGGGCTGCAACCTTCTGGTTACCACCCGGTTTCATGCCATGGTGCTGGCCATGCTGTGTAGAATTAAATTTCTGGTGGCAGACCGCCCGAATGGGAAAAAACATCGCTTGCTCCAGCAATTTCCAGGATACGAGTCGGCTTGCCTTGTTGATGACACTTCAGGAAGCCTGGCCAGTCAATGTGACGCTCGCCAGTTTGTGGCGAGCCTTGTCGCCAACAAGCTCGGCTGGCAACCCGAGCCGCAAGCCGTACATCAGTTGGTGCAATCAGCTTCTGTTCATGAAATAACCTTAATCGAAAAAATCGAAAATATGCAAGAAAACATGTCTCAATCTTCAGCAGGCAAGAAACATACGCCAGAGGTGGTCGAAGTTGTCAATGGCACGCCCCAGGTTCGGCTTTGCTGGGCGGGTTCCACACCGGAGTCCGAGGGATTTGGCAATCTGGGAGATTCACTGAGTGCAGCGGTTGTGGGTGCATTGTCCGGTTTGCGGGTCGTTCATACCAATTTTGATGCGCCTGGCGACAAACTGGTGGCCGTTGGCAGCATTGCACATTCGATTCGCGGCGGCAAGGCTGTGTTGTGGGGTCCGGGTGTATCGATCCGTGGCGGCGTGCTGGCCGACAATGTGCCGCATACCGAGTATGACGTGCGTGCGATGCGCGGCGAAATCAGTGCCTCTCACTTGAAGGGTTTTGGCATCAATGTGCCTGAAGTCTATGGCGACCCGGTCTGGCTCCTGCCCAGTATTTTCAACGAGCCCATCGAGAAAAAATATGAGCTTGGCGTCATTCCCCATATCCTGGATATCGAAGGGCATAGCCCTGATTCCCCTCCCAAGGCAGATTCCCTGCGTTATGTGATTCCGCCCGAACTGGCTGACCAGGTCAAGATCATCAATACATGGCATGTATCCACATGGGAAGGTATTGTGGAGAAGCTGCGTTTGATGCTTTCATGCAAAAGAATCTTGTCGCAAAGTTTCCACGGTGTTGTCATTGGTGAAACCTACAAGATTCCGGTCATGAATTTCAGGCATCTGCCGGGCCGTCCTGCCGGCGTGGTCAACTTTTCGACCAAGAAGGATTGCACCACTGACCCGCGCATCTATGAGTTCTACAAGGCCGCAGGCGTGGCTACCTTCCCCACCTATGCGCAACGCCGTGACCAGCCAAGCAACTGGGCTGAGATCATCAAGGCCATTGACGACAACTGGAAACCACTGGTGACCGATCTGCAACCACTGGTCGATGCGTTTCCGCTACCACTCGCGTATGACCCGCTGCGCGAGTCCTGCACCAAATTCGACAATCTCAATGAAATGCGGTTCTGATCACCATGACAAAAGCCAAACGTATCATGATTGATGGCAGAAACCTGAGCCTTGAAAAAGGCACAGGGGTTGCCACTTATGCCCGCAATCTGAGTTATTGCCTGAGGGATCTCAACTATGAGGTCGAGGTTCTCTACGGCAACCGCTCTGCCCCGGGTTATACCAAGCTGATGAAGGAAATTGCCTTCTTCGACACCAACGCCGGTGACATACCTGACTGGCTGCAGTTTCTGCGCGCCATCAAGGAGGGTTTTCTAGCTCCCTGGGGTTATGAAGCACAGAAAGTACCCATTACCGGTACCGTGATTACCGACACATTCAAAAGCCGCCTTCCCTATTTCAATACCCTGTACAACTCGCCAGAGCTATACAGAAAAGCCCACAACCTGTTTGGTTTTTTCAAGAAGCTGCACAAGGTGTATGTGGCAGACAAGCCGGATTTGATGCACTGGACCTATCCACTGCCACTGAAAATCCAGAACATACCGAATATCTATACCCTGCACGATCTGGTGCCCCTGCGCCTTCCATACACCACGCTTGACAACAAGCGCAAGTATTTCCGCCTTTGCCAGAAGATAGCAAACACTGCCGAGCACATCATCACTGTTTCCGAGGCGTCCAAAAGGGACATCATCGAAATTCTGGGCATACCCGAGAGCCGCATCACCAATACCTTTCAGTCGGTGAGCATTCCAGAAAAATATATCAACAAGTCGGCAGAAACCGTTCAGCGCGAGATTGAAGGCACGTTCGGTATCGAGTACAAGAATTATTTCCTGTTCTGGGGTTCTATCGAACCCAAGAAGAATATCGGCAGGCTGATCGAGGCCTATCTTGCCAGCGGTGTTGACACTCCACTGGTGATCGTGGGTGCACAGGCGTGGAAGTCGGAAGAAGAACTCAAGTTGCTGTACGACGACAACATTCGCTCATTGATACGCATTGGTGACGAAACCAGGGTGAAAAAGAAGGTCATTCAGCTGAGTTATGCGCCCTTCCCCTTGCTGGTCAGCCTGATCAAAGGTGCCAAGTGCACTCTGTTTCCGTCGCTGTACGAGGGTTTTGGGCTACCCGTGCTGGAGTCCATGCTGTTGGGCACGCCTGTCATCACCTCCAATACGGCTTCGATTCCCGAAGTTGCCGGTGATGCCGCCATCATGATCAACCCCTACGACTCTGCTGCACTGGCAAATGCCATTCGCATGATCGATGCCGATGAAGGCATGCGAGCCGAATTGTCAGCCAAGGGTATTGAGCAGGCAAAAATGTACTCGGATGAGATTTACCGCGAGAAGCTCAATACGGTTTACAAGAAATTTTTATAAGAAATTTCGATGCATCAAGCGCTGTCCCGCCCTGAGGCTGGCAGCGCAGCAAGTGCCTGGAGGTGGCCGAGGTCTGCAAGGCCGGAGGCTGCTCAATGTGAGGCAGGACTGGCACGGGCGAAATACTGACCATCAACTGTGTTTTGCGCCCGGTTTTCTGCTGCAAAGCGTACTTTGGCCAAGTCTTGTCGAATGGATGAAGAGGGGGGCAGGCAATCGCGCCAACGGTGCAGCGGCAACTATTATCAAATCCATAGCTGAAGAGCTATGGTGCCCGGGGCCGGAATCGAACCGGCACGCCTTGCGGCGGGGGATTTTGAGTCCCCTGCGTCTACCAATTTCACCACCCGGGCTGTCAGATGCGAAGTCTCAGATTATGGCACAGTACGGGCTATGAAATATCCAACCATTGAACAAGCCATTGGCAATACACCTCTTGTTTCGCTGCAACGCATCGCCGCCGCCGAGAACACCGCCCGCAGAAACGTGATTCTGGGCAAGCTGGAGGGCAACAACCCGGCCGGTTCGGTTAAAGACCGGCCAGCTTTGTCAATGATCAAACGGGCAGAAGAGCGCGGGGATATCAAACCCGGCGACACATTGATTGAAGCTACCTCGGGCAATACGGGGATTGCGCTGGCCATGGCTGCGGCAATCAAGGGTTACCGCATGGTGCTCATCATGCCGGAGGATCTTTCGATTGAACGCGCCCAGACCATGAAGGCGTTTGGCGCTGAACTGCTGTTGACACCCAAAAGTGGCGGTATGGAATACGCCCGTGATCTGGCTGAACAAATGCAGAAAGAAGGCAAGGGCAGGGTGCTGGACCAGTTTGCCAACATGGACAATCCGCGTATTCATTACGAAACCACAGGGCCTGAGATATGGACAGATACGTCAGGCCAGGTGACGCATTTTGTCAGCGCCATGGGTACAACCGGTACGATTACCGGGGTTTCCCGTTACCTGAAGGAAAAAAATCCGTCCATCCGAATCATTGGTGCCCAGCCAAGCGAGGGTTCCCGCATTCCCGGCATCCGGAAATGGCCGCAGGAATATCTGCCCAAAATTTATGATGCCAGCCAGGTCGATGAACTGGTGCTGGTCAGTCAGAGTGATGCTGAAGAGATGTGCCGCCGACTGGCGCGGGAAGAAGGCATTTTTGCCGGCATTTCTGCGGCCGGAGCCTGCTGGGTTGCCCAGGAAATCGCAAAAACAGTCGAGGATGCGGTGATTGTCTTTATCGTCTGTGATCGGGGTGACCGTTATCTTTCCACTGGTGTGTTTCCCGCCTGATTTTGGCTTGTTGAAGTGGCCTGCGCCTGTTTGCCGCGCATGGTTTGATGAAACGGATTTGACCGATGCTTCATGAATTTCGTTATTGCCCCAACTGCGCTGCGCCATTGAGCATGATTTCGCAAATGGAGGATGGAGGCGCGAAGTCACGCTTGCGTTGTCCTGAATGCGCGTACACCCACTGGAACAACCCGACGCCCGTCCTGGCTGCGGTGATCGAATACGAGGGGCAAATATTGCTGGCTCGCAATGCGGCCTGGTCGGGCCGCATGTTTGCCTTGATTACCGGCTTCATGGAGGCGGGGGAAACGCCTCAGGCAGGTATCGAGCGCGAGATACAGGAGGAGACCAGTTTGACAAGCAGCTCGCTGGATCTGATTGGTGTGTATGACTTTCAGCGCATGAACCAGATCATCATTGCCTACCATGCGGTGTGCCATGGCGACATCAGCCTGTCACCCGAACTGGTGGAGTACAAGTTGTACGCGCCTGAAAAAGTCAAATGCTGGCCAGCTGGAACGGGTTATGCGCTGGCCGACTGGCTTAAATCGCGTGGTTACGAGCCTGAATTTGTTGAATGGCAGAAACGCGAGTGAATGCTTTGCCGTCCTTGCAGGCTTGCAGGTTTCACTCGATGGCGTTGACGGCATTCATCACCAATTGCTTAAAATCAGCGCCAACCCAAGGACAACAATGAATATTGACAAAGAGCTGGATACGCGCGGTCTGAACTGTCCGCTGCCGATTTTGAAAGCCAAAAAAGCACTGGCTGACATGCAGAGTGGCCAGTTGCTGCGTGTGGTGTCAACTGATTCAGGCTCCACCCGTGATTTTCAGGCTTTTGCCAAACAGACTGGTAATGAGTTGATGGAGCAGAAAAACGCCGGTTCCGACTTCATCCATGTGCTTAAACGGCGTTGATCAGTAGTCAAAACTGGCAATCCGCACCAAAACAGCTCTTGAAACTGTTTTGTGTGAGTTCTGATGCCTGAATGAAACTCAGGCCAGTTTCAGGTTTGCCAGATATTTCCGGAAATACGCGCCGACT
>JAZKIK010000447.1:0-6855 GCA_040384925.1 Pseudomonadota bacterium
AGATTGATTCAACTGAAGGGGTCATTTTTTCTGGTTAACGGCACCTAGCATACATAAAACAGGCTCTTGGCTCTGAAGATATATTCGGATGCACCGTGTATCTTTCCAGGCGAGCTTCACGATTGAAGCCTGACTTTTCAAGGGCTCGTTGCGATGGAATGTTCCCGGTGTCGCAGGACGCCTGAATGCGAAAGATGCCGGGACTTTTGAGCGCTATATCCGCAATCGACCGGATGGCCTCGGGCATCTGTGGGCCGAGGGGCTCGAACGCCACGGCGATGTCAACGGTGGTTCCCAGCACCCGGGCCTCCAGCATTCCAATGGCAGCATTGGAATGAAGCCCGGTGATGACATAGGCCCGGCTGCTCCCGGCCTCCCACTCCCTGATGCATGAGGTGATAAACGCTTGCGTAACCAGTTCAGATGAATGAGCTTGCCAGATCATGAACCTGCAGACTTGCGGATCTTGTGTGTATGACTGAAAGATTGTGCTGGCGTCAGCAGGAATTGGGCGGCGCAAGACAAGCCGGCCGGTAGTGAATGATTCTGGCAAAGGATTCATCAATGCTCGCTTGTGAAAACTATTGCAAGGTCGGCCATGACAGATTCAAGCGTAGATCCAGCAAGCTCTTTGCACTCGCGGCATTCGGGATGCAATTCTGGCATCAGATTGCAGACCCGGTGAGATTCAAACAGCAAGGCCGCAAATTTGCAGCAAATTGCGTAGCTGCGGCAACAGTCCGCGCCCAAAGGCATCGGCTTCGTACAGAGCCAGCCGCTGTCTGGCCATGGCCTCGAAGTCTGCAGCGTTGACTGCACGGGCTATCAACAGGTCAGGGTGGTAGTTGAGCAGCCGGTAGTCAGTGCGTCGGCGCAGGCCGTTGAATGGACATTCCTTGTCGGGTACACGGTTGGCCCAATGATCCAGGTCCTGCCAGGACTGCAGCAAGTCCAGCCAGGGCAATAAAATCTCATCGTAAAGGCATGCAAGCTCGTTGCCGCAGCGATTCAGCGCCGATGTCTGTGCACAGGGCAGTTCATAGACCACTGAACCGGCTTCACTTTGAAACAGGGGCGGAGACGGGTTGTAGGTAAAGGCCAGGCCATGGGCAGCAGCCAGTCGATGCAGCGAGAGCCGTAGCTTTGGGCCGCCGTCGCTATCCACGGCTGCTTGCAGATTGCCGGGGTAGTTCAGCCTGAGCCAGAGGCCATGATCCAGGCCAGCGCGCACCGGGTCACCATAGAAGCCGGCCTCGCCAATTGGCAGCTGTTTGCTGAACCAGAAACTGCCGCGCCGCGCATGATAACCGTGGCGCTCGAACACCGGGGCCAGGCGTTTGCGCAGCCAGAGGCGACGGGTGGCTGGCGAATCGGCGTCGGCATCGTCACACGGCGAAATGTCCATCGCGGCGTACGCGCCGCTGCGCCGCAGCACACGGCCATCGGGCAGCCAGACCTCGCCAGCCTGGCCGTCATGCACCGCCCAGCCCTGTTCACGCGCTACATCCAGCAGGGCCGGAAGCACCATGCCAAGCGCATCGGTACGCGGGCTGAGGGTCAGCAGTGGCGATGAAGCTTCGGGGTCGGGCAGTTCGGTCCAGCAGTCTTCGGGCTCGTGATCTTCAGGCAGGCGCGCTGCAATGCCTTCGACCAGAGTGCGCACCAGGGGATCAGGCTCAAAAAGCAGTTGCTGCCGCAGGTCGGGCAGCAGGGTCTCGGCCTGGGTCAGGCTGGCCGGCAGCGGCTGGCGCCACAAATGCAGGAGATAACTCATCGCTAAAGCAAGCCCTGGCCAGTGCCTTGCGCCCGCGTGAACTGCATGGTCCAGTTTGTTTCCCAGGAACTGCCTTCGTCTGCTGAAAACGCCTGCTCCCAGCATGGCGTCTCGCCGGGTGACCAGATGAAGCGGATTTTGATGGGACGGCCATTGAGCATGTCATCTGCATAAAATTTGCCTATGCCGTCAACAAAGCTGCCAAGCACGGGTTTGTCCAGTTGCGCCGGGCTACGGCCATCAAGCCACCAGATGGACCACGACCGGGTTTTGTTGCAGTACGAGCGCACTGCCGCAGCCCGAAACGTGCCTTCAGGAAAATGCAGAATATTGTCTTCAAGGTTGCCAAAGCCGCCCAGCATCTTGCGCGTGCAAGACAGCCCTGCAAACTCCGTCCACGTGGTGCAGCCAGCCAGCCGTTCATTCAGGCGTTTGTGCCTGACCTGCCAGTCTCCAATGATGAAGTCAAAGTCTTCTGGGGCTGATGGTTCGAGAGTTAGTGTCATGGTGGCCTTCGTTTTCAGTTTGTAGCATGGCTGGTTCCAGCGCGATGGGGGCTGGCCAGGCAGGAATCAGCGCCTCATCAATATATCTGCAGATTCAACTGAGCCGCTGTCCATCAGCACTGGCCTGTAGCAGTTTGGTGTATCTGGCAGCCCGTGTACCCGGTTTTTTTGCACTGGCAAGCCAATGCAGCATGACCTTCCTGTAGCCTGGCGGCGTGCTTTCAAAAAAGCTCCATGCCGCCTTGTTTTGCCTGAAAGTTTGCAGTTCATCCACAGACAACTCAGCGACTGTGGTTTGTTCATGCGAGTACACCGCTGACCTGGCTTCAGTCCGTTTGGCAAACGCAGTGGCTCCGGCAGGCGTCATGCGGCCTTCGGCCTCAAGCTGTTTGAACTTGGCGATATTGACTGCGCTCCAGATCGAGGTTGGCTTTCTGGGTGTGAAACGTATGGAGTACGCCGCATCGTCAATCCGCCTGCGAACCCCGTCAATCCAGCCAAAACACAAGGCTTCATCAACCGACTCCGACCACGACATGCCTGGCTGGCCCGTGCTGACCTTGTGGAAACCGACCAGCAGTTCTGTGGTGGTGCTGGCGTGGACTTCCAGCCAGTGGTGGAAGGCTTTGGGGTTTGGGAAGAAGCTTGGGGCAGCAAGCATTGGGGGCGGGACTTTTGTAATAAATCCGCAGCCTATGCACGCAGTTCGCGCAAGACTTCCGGGTGCGCAACAGCAACCTGCAGCAGTTTTTTTGCTGCACCGGTGGGTGACCGGCGCCCTTGCTCCCAGTCTTGAAGGGTGCGGGGCGAAACGCCAAGCAGCAAGGCAAAGGCCTGCTGTGACAAACCCATTTTGGCGCGGGCTTGTGCAGCCTCTGGCAACTTGACTTGTGTGCTACGTGCAGCCTCGCCACGTTTCATCTGCCTGACTGATTCAAGCAGATCCTGTTGAAATTTTTCCATTTCAGAGGGCATCTTCAACTCCTTGTTTTAACTCCACCAGAAAGGATGTGGGGAGATTGTCGAATTGGGCTTTCTTGTAAACGATCAAGAGCCAAATGGTTTGGGTGATCGCATTGAAATAAATCACTCTGGCACCGCCACGCTTACCTTGCCCGGCAGAAGACCAGCGGACTTTACGGCAGCCACCGCTGCCACGGATAAGGTCCCCAGCTTCTGGATTTGCGGCGATCCAGTTGATGAACTCAATGCGTTCGACTTCCGACCAGACCTCACTGGCGTAACGCTGGAAGATAGCGGTTTCAGCGACTGTTCTCACAGATGCATACTACGGCAATGCCGTATTTTTGGCAATGTCTGATGAGATTTGAAGGTGATCTTTTGATACCGGTTGACCGGTTGTATCACCGCTTACTGTAAACCTTGGAGTGCCGGGTGCGGTTGGTGTCTCCAAAATTCCGAACAAGCCCCGTTCAAAAAAATCAAACCCCAATCGACACCTGCGGCTTAACATCAGAAGATGCTCCCAGAACCCGATGTCATCCCCGCCCTGTCCAGCCAGATTCAGGCTGCAGCCGCAGCCAGCAAGCCCATTCGCCTGCGTGGCGGAGGCAGCAAGGACTTTTATGGAGAGGCGCTCAAGGGTGAAATTCTTGACACCTCGGCCCTGAATGGTGTTGTCAGTTATGAACCCAGCGAACTGGTGATTACCGTACTGGCTGGCACACCTTTGGCAGAGGTAGAGGCCTTGCTGGCTGGGCATAACCAGTGTTTTGCTTTTGAGCCGCCGCATTTTGGCGCTGGTAAAAAAAGCACAGTAGGCGGCATGGTCGCCAGTGGGCTCAGTGGTCCGGCGCGGGCCAGTGTGGGGGCTGTGCGTGATTACATGCTGGGCGTCAAACTCATCAATGGACGGGGTGAACACCTGACATTTGGCGGGCAGGTCATGAAAAACGTGGCGGGTTATGACGTGTCGCGGCTGATGGCTGGCAGCCTGGGTACGCTGGGGCTGATCACTGAAGTCAGCCTGAAAGTGCTGCCGATTGCCCCTGCTGAAGCGACTTTGCGCTTTGAATGCAGCCAGCAGCAGGCGCTGCAGTGGCTTAACAGCTGGGGCGGCCAGCCGCTGCCGCTTAATGCCAGTTGCTGGGTTGAGGATGCGGGTGTTGGCACCTTGTATCTGCGTTTGCGCGGTGCGCTTGCTGCAGTTGAAGCGGCCTGCAAAACCCTGGGTGGCGAGCGAAAGGACAATGCAGAAGTCGCGGCCGACTGGCTGGCCTGCCGTGACCAGACCTTGCCGTGGTTTGCGGACCGCGCCGCTGACCAGGACTTGTGGCGTCTGTCGGTACCGCAAGCCGCGCCGGTGTTGGACTTGCCTGAGCCGCCGCTGATTGAATGGCATGGCGCGCAGCGCTGGGTGCGTGCGGGGGCAGGGCAGGGCCACAGGCTGCGTGAGCTTGCGGCTGCAGTGGGCGGCAGTTCCACTTTATTTGCCGTGGGTGACGCCCGCCATGCTGACGGAATACCCCGGTTTGATGCCTTGAAGCCACCTCTGGACAAGATCCACCGCCAGTTAAAGCATGAGTTTGACCCGGCAGGCATCTTCAACCCCGGCCGTATGAATCGAGGCTGGTAGCCGCCATGCGCCGCCTGCGTCACCTTAGCGGCCAGCACCGCACGGCGTCCACCAACCGCTTGCTGGGCGGTTTGCTGGCATTCAATGCCGGGGCCATCAATGCGGGCGGGTTTTTGCTGGTGCATATGTACACCTCGCACATGACGGGTTTTGCGTCCATGCTGGCTGACAACGTGGTGCTGGGCAATACCAAACTGGTGCTGGCCGCATTGGGCGCGCTGCTGGCGTTTACCGGGGGGGCGGCTTTTACTGCCATTCTGGTCAACTGGTCGCGCCAGCACTGGCTGCGCAGCGAATACGCGTTGCCGCTGCTGGTCGAGGCGGTTTTGCTGCTGCTGTTTGGCCTGATGGGCGGCACGCTGAACCGCCAGACGCCGTTTGCCGTGCCATTGACCCTGCTGGTGCTGGCCTTCACCATGGGGCTGCAGAACGCGCTGGTCAGCAAGATTTCGTCCTCACAAATCCGCACCACACACATGACGGGTGTGATCACCGACCTGGGCATTGAGCTGGGCAAACTGTTTTACTGGAACCGCACCGGCCTGCCGCTGGAGTCGCGGGTGCGCGCCAACCGCATCAAGATGCGGCTGCTGTGTACCCTGCTTGGCATGTTTGTGACTGGCGGGCTGGTCGGTGCGCTGGGTTTTAAATATGTTGGTTTTGTCTGGGTGGTGCCACTGGCGCTGGGCCTGCTGGCCTTGTCCATGCCACCGCTTTTTGCGGACTGGCGGCGATTCATGCGACATAAAACCAAAGCAAAAGCCGGCCCGCAACTGCCCTGAATTCATATAAAAAAACATGCAAACAAATCTAGCCCCCGAATTCAAAAACTCCGCCGAAGGCCTGGAAGCCGAAGCCATTTTGCGAAAATGTGTGCATTGCGGTTTTTGCACCGCCACCTGCCCGACTTACCAGTTGCTGGGTGACGAGCTGGACGGCCCGCGGGGCCGCATATACCTGATCAAACAGGTGCTTGAAGGCCAGACCCCCACCCGCAAAACCCAGCTTCACCTGGACCGCTGCCTGACTTGCCGCAACTGCGAAAGCACCTGCCCCAGCGGTGTGCAGTACGGCCATCTGGTCGATATCGGCCGCAAGCTGGTAGATGAACGTGTGGAGCGCCCAGTAAGTGAAAAAGCCCTGCGCTGGGCGCTGAAAGAAGGCCTGCCCTCACCCCTGTTTGCCCCCGCCATGGCGCTTGGCCAGGCAGTGCGCGGCCTTCTGCCTGCATCCCTTAAAAACAAGGTGCCCCCTCGCCAGAACGCCGGGCAGCGGCCAACACGCATCCACGCACGCAAGGTCCTGATGCTTGAGGGCTGTGTGCAACCCGCCATGATGCCGAATATCAACTCAGCCACCACGCGTGTGCTTGATGCAGCAGGCATACAGACCATCACCGCAGCCAAGGCCGGTTGCTGCGGTGCCGTCAAGTTTCACCTCAATGACCAGGACGGCGGCAAGGCCGAGATGCGCCGCAATATCGACGCCTGGTGGCCCATGGTTGAGGCGGGCGTAGAAGCCATCGTGATGAACGCCTCAGGCTGCGGCGTCACCGTCAAGGACTACGGCCATATCCTGAAAGACGACGCGCTGTATGCAGAAAAAGCTGCAAAAATCAGTGCCCTGACACGCGACCTCAGCGAGCTGCTGCCCGACATGGTGGATGCGCTGCGCAGCAAGGTTGCTGCCAGGGCAGGGCAGATTGCCTTTCACCCGCCCTGCACGCTGCAACACGGCCAGAAGCTGCGCGGCGGGGTTGAACAGCACCTGTGCGAGCTGGGCTTCAAAATAAAAGTCGCCAGCTGTGAAGCCCACCTGTGCTGCGGTTCTGCCGGCACCTATTCAGTCATGCAAGCCGACATTGCCTACCAGTTGCGCGACCGCAAGCTGGGCAATCTGGCAGAGATGAAACCCGAGGTGATCGCCTCGGCCAATATTGGCTGCATCACGCATCTGCAAAGCGGGACTGAAACGCCGGT
>JAZKIK010000448.1:0-10549 GCA_040384925.1 Pseudomonadota bacterium
AAGTCTGTCTGCCTGGACACCGGCAGCCAGCGCACAAAGCGTGGCCGACATCAAGAAAAAAGGCGAACTGACAGTCGGCATGCTGGTGGATTTTCCACCTTACGGCACCATGAACAGCAGCAACCAGCCTGACGGTTACGACGCTGATGTGGCACGCCTGCTGGCCAAGGACCTGGGTGTCAAGGTCAACCTGGTGCCGGTGACCGGCCCCAACCGCATTCCGTTTTTGCTGACCAACAAGGTTGACCTGCTGGTCGCATCGCTGGCCGTCACGCCAGAGCGCGCCAAACAGGTCCAGTTTTCCAGCCCCTACGCCGCTGCCAGCATTGTGCTGTACGGTGACAAAAAAGCCAGCCTCAAGGCACCTGCCGACCTCAAGGGCAAACGTGTGGGTGTCGCCCGTGCCAGTACACAGGACGTGGCCCTGACCGCCGTGGCACCTGAAGGCACTGAAATCCGCCGTTTTGACGACGACGCATCTGCCATGCAGGCGCTGCTGTCAGGCCAGGTGGATGCGATTGGCTGCTCGACCACCGTGGCTGCACAGATTGACAAACGAGCACCTGCTGGTGCGTTTGAAAACAAGTTTTTGCTGCGCCAGCAGGTGATGGGCGTGGCCATGCGCCCCGGCCAGGCCGAACTGCTCAAAACCGTGGACGACTTTGTTGCCAAAAACACTGCCAATGGCGAACTGAACAAGCTTTACCGCAAATGGCTTGAAACCGACTTGCCAAAACTGCAATAAAAGTTTCAAAGCCATCTACACGGTGATTTCATGACAGACACAATCTCATCTCCCCACGCTTCAGCCGTTCAAGAAACCGGCGCTGAACCCATCATACGCATGGAGGGCGTGGACAAGTTCTACGGCAAGTTTCAGGTGCTGACCCATATCAACCTGAATGTGGCGGCCGGGGAGCGGATTGTGGTCTGCGGGCCTTCGGGCTCGGGCAAGTCAACGCTGATTCGCTGCATCAACCGGCTGGAGACAGTGCAAAAGGGACGCATCGTTGTCGATGGCATTGATCTGACGGCAGGCGGCAAAAGTGTCGATGCGGTGCGGGCCGAGGTTGGCATGGTATTTCAGCAGTTCAACCTGTTTCCGCACATGACCATTTTGCAAAACTGCATGCTGGCACCCATGCGCTCACGCGGGCTGGGCAAGGAAGAAGCTGAAGCGATTGCGATGAAGTACATCAGGCGTGTGCGGATTCCGGAACAGGCACTCAAATACCCAAGCCAGCTTTCAGGCGGCCAGCAGCAGCGTGTGGCGATTGCCCGCGCCCTGTGCATGACACCCAAAATCATGCTGTTTGACGAACCCACCTCGGCGCTGGACCCGGAAATGGTCAAGGAAGTGCTGGACACCATGATCAGCCTGGCCGATGACGGCATGACCATGTTGTGTGTGACGCACGAAATGGGTTTTGCCCGCAGTGTGGCTGACCGTGTGATCTTCATGGCTGACGGAAAAATCATCGAACAGGCGCCGCCGCAAGAGTTTTTCAGCAATCCGCAGCATGAAACCACACGCAATTTTCTGGGCCAGATCTTGAGTTCACAACATGCTCACTGAAGGCACAGTGCAGGAGCAGGCAGATATGGCAGAAGAAGTCAGCACCCACAAACCTGTTGCCAACAGCGTACTGATTTCTCTGTCCTCTTTCGGCGCTGCCGAAGTGCGCCGCCATGGCCAGCTGTGGTTTGCACATCTGGCTTTTGAAGCCGGTGCCGACGGTGTTGAAGTGCGCAGCGAGTTGTTGCTGGACGCAGCCAGCGAGCTGCCGGCCATCAGCCAGGCCGCACGTCAGGCTGGCAAAAACCTGGTTTATTCATGTGCAGATTATTTATGGACGCCTGAAGGCGGCATAGACCACCAGGCGCTTGACCAGGCGATCAAGGCCGCAAAACTGCTGGGCGCGCCCCGGCTGAAAATGGCGATTGGCAGTTTCAGCCAGCAGTCACACACCAGCCTGACAGCCTTGCAGGCCAGGCTGCATCAGGCAAAAGTTGAGCTGGTGATTGAAAACGACCAGACCGCCGAGGCTGGCAGCCTTGCTGCCATGCTGGCATTTTTTGACGCAGCCAACAGCCAGGGCATTTTTTTCGGCCTGACTTTTGACATGGGCAACTGGCATTGGGTGGGTGAATGCCCGCTGCAGGCTGCTGCCGCGCTGTCAGCACAAGTGACTTATGTACATTGCAAAGGCGTACAGCGCCAGCCACCACGCTGGGTCGCCGTGCCAGTGGCTGAGTCCAGCGCCGCCTGGCGCGCGGTACTGCGCGCCCTGCCCGCCACTGCGCCCTGGGCCATTGAATACCCGCTGGTGGGTGATGACCTGCTGGCCGTCACGCGCCGCGAAATCGAGCAACTGCGCCGTGTTGCGGCCAGCATGGCAACACATCAGACTCTGTAAAAAGAAAGACTAAATTTCATGAGCCAAATGCTCGACGTCATTACTTTTGGCGAAGCCATGATGCTGCTGGTGGCCGACCGCCCTGGTCCGCTGGAGCTGGCCGAGGCTTTCCACAAACGCACGGCAGGTGCTGAAACCAATGTGGCGATTGGCCTGGCCCGCCTGGGCCTGAAGGTGGGCTGGGCCAGCCGGCTGGGTACGGATTCCATGGGCCGGTATCTGCTGCATGCGATGCAGCAGGAAGGCATTGACTGCTCGCATGTCATCTGTGACACCACGCAAAAAACCGGCTTCCAGTTCAAGGGCCAGGTCACCGACGGGAGTGACCCGCCGGTTGAATACCACCGCAAGGGCTCAGCGGCCAGCCACATGGGTGTGGACGATATAGATCAGGGCTGGCTGCTGTCAGCACGCCACCTGCATGCGACTGGCGTGTTTGCTGCCGTCTCAGCTACCACCCTGCCAGCTGCCCGGAAAACCATGGACTTGATGCGGGCCGCAGGGCGTACCGTGTCCTTTGATCCGAATTTGCGTCCCACTCTCTGGTCCAGCACCGGGGCGATGCGCGAAGCCATCAATGACCTGGCCAGCCGCGCAGACTGGGTCTTGCCCGGCCTCGAAGAAGGCCATTTGCTGACTGGTGAGACAACGGCAGAAGGCATTGCGCGCTTTTACCGCGCGCTGGGTGCAAAACTGGTGGTGGTCAAGCTGGGCGCAGAAGGTGCGTATTTTGATGGTGAGGACGGTTCCGGCCGTGTGGCGGGCTTCCCGGTTGCAAAAGTGGTGGACACCGTGGGCGCTGGTGACGGTTTTGCAGTGGGTGTGATCAGCGCCTTGCTTGACGGGCTCAGCGTGCCAGAGGCCGTCAAACGCGGTGCCTGGATTGGCGCTTGCGCGGTACAGGTTCTGGGTGACAGTGAAGGTTTGCCAACGCGTGCCCAGCTCGAAAAGGCCGCATTGTGAACCAGCGCCAAAAAGTCCTGGTGTTTCGTGAACTGCCACCCGACCAGCTGGCACGGCTGCAGGCAGAGCACGATGTCACAATTGCCAACCCCAAACTGCCCGAGCAGCTGGCAACATTTCATGCGGCACTAAAAGAGGCCGACGGCATGATTGGCTCCAGCTACCCCATCCATTCAGCATTGCTGGCCGAAGCCAGCCGCCTCAAAGTCATTTCAAGCGTGTCGGTGGGTGTGGACAACTACGACCTCGCCGCGCTGGCCGACTACGACATCATGTTGTGCCATACCCCCGGTGTGTTGACAGAAACCACAGCCGATACGATTTTTGCCCTCATCATGGCCACCAGCCGCCGCCTGGTCGAGCTGGCTTTGCATGTAAAAGAAGGCCGCTGGACACGCAATATCGGTGAAGAGTTTTTTGGCTCTGATGTGCATGGCAAAACACTGGGCATCGTCGGTTTTGGCCGCATCGGCCAGGCCGTGGCCAGGCGTGCAGCACTGGGTTTCAACATGCCAGTGCTTTACAACAGCCGCAGACCGCTTGATCTGCAAAACGAACTGCCTGAGCTGCTTGGCAAGGTCACTTACGCTGCATTTGATGATTTGTTGCAGCGCGCCGACATCATTGCAGTGGTGCTGCCGCTGTCCGCCGAAACCCGCGGCCTGTTTGGCGAGCGGGAATTTGCCTTGATGAAAGCCGGCGCGATTTTTGTAAATGGTGCGCGCGGCGCGATAGTGCAGGAAAGCGCTTTGCTGGCGGCCTTGGACAAAGGCAATTTGCGCGCCGCAGGGCTGGATGTGTTTGCGACAGAGCCGCTACCGCTGGAGTCACCCTTGCGCAATCACGCCAAAGTTACAGCCTTGCCACATATTGGTTCAGCGACTTTTGAAACGCGGCACGCAATGGCGGTGCTGGCTACCAGCAATCTGCTTGACGCCCTGGCTGGCAGGACGCCTGAATCGGTTTTTGATACGGCAGGCAGCTGAAACTGCGCTGCTCTGCACTGCTTGTCAGACACTCAAGGGTACAGGTTCGGCACCAGGCGTCGGGTCACCCATTGGCTGCGCGGGTTCTGATGGCGGCAAGCTGATGGGAATTTCAGGACTGCCCGGTGAAGGTGGCATTTCTATTGGATCAACAGTTTGCGGCATTTCAGGTGGCACGGGCACAACCGGCATTTCAATGGGTGCCGGTGATGTCGGCGTATGGGCGCGCATGGCATTGACGATGCCCATGCTCAAAGCCCAGCCACAATAAACGGAACCGATTCGGACACCAGCGTGGCAGCAGCAGCGATGCTGGCGCTGACCATCAAAACATAAGCCCCGCACGCCACAGACCAGCGGCGGGCATTTTTTGACAGCTTGGTTTGGGGTTTTGGCAGAATTTTCATGGCGGCATCCTTGATGTGATGCCTCTATATTCAAGGACCAAGCACCAAGGGGCCATAGGCCGGTTTACCTGCCCCTTGTCAGCTTTTGTCTTACAAAATTTCTCAAGCGTGATGCGCCAGCGTACTTATCAGCGTCACCAGCCCGATGCCAAGACCCAGCCAGGCAATTTGCGCGGCAGTTTCCCTGGCAGTCACACGTTTTTGCAGTTGCGGGATCAGGTCAGCCAGCGCCACATAGATAAAACTGCTGGACGCCATCACCAGAAAAAACGGCAGGTAGTCGAACAACTGATCCACCAGCAGATAACCGGCCAGACCGCCAAGAGCCGTCACAGAGCCAGCCAGCGACACCTTGACAAAGGCGGCGCGCCGGTTGTTGGACGTCTGGCGCAACACCACCAGATCGCCCATGTGATGCGGCACCTCATGCACCAGCACCGCCAGCGCCGCCACCGCGCCCAGACGCAGGTCCGCCACAAAAGCCGAGGCAATCAAAATGCCATCGCCAAAAGCATGCACGCTGTCACCCGCCAGAACGGCCCAGCCACCGGATTTAGCTTCGTGTGTATGTCCGTGATGCGCATGAGCGTGGTCATCATGATGGTGGTGCTCACCGCCCGCATGGTGCTCATGTCCGTGGTGCCACAGCTCGGCCTTGTCGAGCAGAAAAAAGAACACCAGCCCAGCCAGCAAGGTGCCAAACAAGGCCTGCGCGCCGGCCTGGCTTTCAAAGGCCTCGGGCAATAAATGCATGAAAGCCGTTGCCAGCAAGGCCCCGGCAGCCAGGCTCAACATGTGCTGGGTGTAGCGCGTCAGCAAACCAAAGCTGAGCAGCGCCGCCAACCAGACACTGCCCACACCGGCCAGCACCGTTCCCAACAATATCGCTACCAAAGTCATAGCTACTTACACCCATTGCGACTGGGCAAGCGCCCGAAATCATCATAAAAAATGCAAAACGGCTGATTCACGCCTGATGCAGACAACAAAACCCCAGCAACGGCGGCTGGAGCCGGTGCTGGGGTTTGCAGGATTTTATCAACTGCCACCATCTGTTCCAGATGTTGTGACACATGTTGAAAAAAGCAACGCTTTTAAAGCCGGTTTATCGCTATTTACAGGCTTTTTTCACTGGCGCGTATTTTGCATATTTGACCAAAAATCAAACAGAGACAATCTTGCCGACAGCCATGGCAAGAGTCAGCCATGAAAAATCAGTACTCACCAGACGAAGAGATTCTGCAAAACAAAAGCCTGCTGTATGTATCGATTGCAGCCGTTTTGCAGATGATTATTTTTGTGATCTGCCTTTTGTTCGCCGTCACGGCCAGTGCAGGTGTGTTGAGCCGCGACGACATTGTTAAAAAATTTCCCACACCTTATATCGTGGGCGACAAAGACAGCACCCTACCGGTCTGGCCCATATTCCAGCAAAACGCGACTGAAAACCGGTTGGCCGCTTACGTTTTTGAATCTGCGGATCTGGCACCCATACCGGGGTTTTCAGGTGTACCCGTCAATTTGCTGATTGCGATTGATCCGGCAGGCCAGTTTTTGAATGTTCAGGTCATTTCGCAGCATGAGCCCGTGTTTCTTGATGGCCTGGGTGAAGCGCCCTTGCTGGCTTTTGTGGCGCAATATAAAAACCTGTCACTCAAACAGGGCATCAGGATTCTGACCAGTTCCAACACGGTAAAAACCAGCAGCGCTGAAAGTGTTGAACTTGACGGGGTTGCCAAAGCCACCGCGTCGGTACGCATCATCAACCAGACCATTTTGTCGTCAACCCTCAAGGTGGCGCGCAAAAAACTCGGATTTTCCCAGGGCAGCGACCCGGAACTGACGGCGCGCATCAAAGCGGATGTTCTCGAAAACCACTCAGTTGACGAATTGATCGACAAGGGTCTGCTCAAACACTTCAGACTGCTCAACTCCGAAATTGAAGCACAGTTCAAAAACAGCAATGGTGCCGGTCTGGATACACAAGGGCTTGCCCAGCCAGATTCGGCTTTTATTGACTTGTATTTTTCTTTGGTATCCGTACCCAGCATTGGACGCAGCCTGCTGACTGAAACCTCATGGAGAAAACTGCAGGGACGGCTAGACCCCGGCGACCATGCATTGCTGCTCATGACGGGTGCGCGCCATGGCGTGCTCAGCGAGGTTTTTACAAGAGGCAACACGCCCGACCAGCTCGTGCTGAAACAAAACCAGTTGCCGATTGAAATGCGCGATCTGAATCTGGAACTCAAGTTCAAGGATCAGGCCCAAGACAGACTGGGCATGACGGCGGTATCGGTGTTCAGGGTCATCAGCCAGGCCGGACTGGACCCAGCCACCAAACTTGATTTTTCAGTGCCGGTCACACGGCTCAAGGGCATGATCTACCCTGAAAAAATCACACGCGAGTTTGTTTTTGACTTCAAACTGCCAGAGCGCTTTTTCACCGTTCCGCAAAACTCCAGCAAGTCATGGGAAGGTATCTGGCTTGATCGCTGGCTGGATATTTTCATCCTGTTGTTGGGGTTGTTGATACTTTTTCTGGCACTCGGCTTCCAGAAAAAACTTGTGACACATGAAAGGCGCTTTTTCTGGTTCAGAAACGTTTATTTATTATTTACATTGCTGTTTATCGGCTGGCACGCGCAGGGCCAGTTGTCGATTGTCAATTTCACCAGTGTTGTGCAGGCCTTGCTGGCCGGGCGTGACCTGGGTTTTCTGCTTTATGACCCCATTACGGTCACGCTCTGGGTTTTTGTGGCCATATCACTTGTGGTATGGGGCCGCGGAACATTCTGCGGCTGGTTATGTCCTTTTGGTGCGTTGCAGGAATTAATGGCCAAAGCTGCGGTGTGGTTCAAACTGCCGCAACTCAAGATCAAAAACCAGACCGACAGGCAACTGAAGTCAGTCAAATATCTTGTTCTGGCGGCTATCTTGCTCAGCCCGCTTGTTTCAGCACGACTTACAGACAGTCTGGTCGAAATAGAACCCTTTAAAACCGCCATCACACTAAATTTTGCGCGTTCGTGGCCGTTTGTGCTTTATGCAGCTGGTTTGCTGCTTGCGAGCATGTTTGTTTACAAGTCCTTTTGCCGTTATCTGTGCCCTTTCGGCGCTGGTCTGGCGCTATTGGGCCGGCTTCGGGTGCTTGACTGGATTCCACGCCGCGAGGCCTGCGGTACACCGTGCCAGACCTGCCGTTACCAATGTGAATACCAAAGCATCAGCCCGGTGGGCAAGATTGAATACACGGAATGTTTTCAATGCATGGACTGCGTGATTATTCACGACAGCGATGACAAGTGCGCCCCGCTGCTGCTTGAGAAGAAACGCAACAAGATCATTCCTGTTACCGCCCTTCCCCTATAAGGTCACCCCTATGCGCCGTCGCACCCTGCTGTCTTCGTCGATTGGCCTGGCTGGTTTAACCGGCCTCGCCTGCAGTTTTGACAGCACCAGACCGTCCCCTGCCCTGCACACAGGTGCAGCCCTGGCTTTTGGCACCACTGTCGCTATCAAGGTGATACACGAAAACGCCAGCCACGCTGCGCAGGCAATCCAGAAAGCGCTGCATGAAGTCAAAAAAATTGATGCACTCATGAGCCCATATCAACCGCAAAGCCAGCTTTTTCAGCTCAATGAGACGGGAGCATTAAGGTCGCCCGACAGGCATTTTGTCGAGGTGCTGAAATTTGCCCGCCAGCTTTCGGTGCTGAGCGCAGGTGCGTTTGACATCACGGTGCAAGCCTTGTGGAAGGTCTTCAGCGAGGCCAAAAGCCGTGGTCAATTGCCTGATCCACAACATGTTCAGGCAGCGCGTGCACTGGTCAACTGGCAAGGACTTGAAATAACCGAACAGCAGTTGCGACTGGCCAGACCTGGCATGGCGATCACACTGAATGGACTGGCCCAGGGTTATGCGCTTGATCTGGCCACTGCGGTTTTACAGGCCGAAGGCATACAGCATGCCTTGCTTGATACAGGTGAGTTTGGCGCAATCGGCCACAAGCAACATCAAAAAGCATGGGCGCTGGGTATTGCGGACCCCAGAAAACCCGACAACATCCTGACTCGCCTGCAGATGGATGAGCGCAAGCTGGCCACCTCCGGGGACTATGAATGTGCGTTTGATGCAAGCTTTTTTCATCACCATATCTTTGACCCGGCCAGCGGCCTATCACCGACCGAGCTTGCCAGCGTGGCAGTGCTGGCACCCACCGGCATTCTGGCCGATGGGCTTTCAACCGCTTTCATGGTGATGGGGTCAACAAAAGCACTGGCCAGCAGCCAGAAATTCAAGGACGTGGATGCCTTGCTGGTCCGAAAGGATGGAAGCGTCTTTAAAACTGCCAACTTTCCAGCGGCAATCTGATTCAAGAATGGCAAAAAGCCAGTGGCACACAAGTCTGCAGAGAATCAGGGCGCGACCACATTCACCCCATATTTGCCAAAAATTTTGGCCATCTCTCCTGTGGCAACGAGTTCATCCGTTGCCTTTTGCAGCAGCCTGGCCAGTTCGGGCTCGCTCTTCTTGACTGCCATGCCCACGGCCCAGCCCTTGTTGGGCAGACGTTGAAACGACACCTGGCTGACCGGAAAATGATTGTCGCCCTTGAACACCGACTCAATTTCCGACTGGCTGGCCAGCACGGCATCCAGTTTGCCGGCCTTCAGGTCCTGCAGGGCGTCAATCGGGCTGGTGTAGATTTTTACGCCATCGCGGAATTTTCCGTCCTGCTCACCCAATACCAGCACCGCTGAAATCGAGATTTTTTCCACGCCTATGGTCTTGCCGCTCAGCGCATCCATGTTTTCAAACACTGGCACAGTGGTACTGTTGCGTACCAGCCTGACACCATCACGGTGATAAGGTGCCAGTATCTCGACCTGACCATTTTCAGCCGCCAGGCGGCGATCGACCGGCACATGCATCAGCACATCAGCCGGGCCATAACCAAGGTAATGGCCTTTCCAGACCATATTGCGCAGATCGTCATTGAGGTTTTCACCGGCGGGAAAAGGCAGCAGGCTCAGCTTGAGCTGGAGTTTTTGCGACAAGGCTTCGGCCAGATCTACATCAATACCCTGGCTGTTGGCTGAAAAAGGCAAAAAATCCTTGTAAACCGCTACCTTGAGCACGCCACTCTGGCGGATTTTTTCCCAGTCGGCAAAGGCTGATGTAGTTGTGCTGAACAAGGCGCATACCAGCGATGCGAGCAGACCGGCACGAAGAATAAAATGATGTGACATGGACAGGTCTCCAGCTTATGGTTTTGAAAAAACAAATCCGCCAGCACGGCGGATTTATCCAGATTCACTTATTGGGTTCGCGGCGAGTTTCAAGATAGGCTTTTAATGCCCAGACCGCTTCCTGGTTGATGATGCCTTCAAACGGTGGCATATACACGGCACCATTGCGCACCTTGCCACGGCGTACCGAGGTCATAAAATAGTTATCCATTTCCCTGAAACATGCCTGTTTTTTTGCGGCGTTTTTCTGGTCCATGCAGTCACGATCCAGCATGCGCAAATCCGGGGCAATACCGCCCGATATGGCTTCAAGGCCATGGCAACGGGCACAGTTCTGGTTGTAGGCCGAGGAGCCAATTTTCTCAGCCGCCTTGTTGCCACGGTAGGGGTTTTCTTCACGCCATTTGTCACCCAGCGGTGGCAGTGTTTTGGTATCTACCGCCTGTGGCACCACATCACCGTGGGCAGCAGCTGTCAGTGGCATCCATGATGCGCTCAGGCCGAGCAGGGATGCAAAAATTAT
>JAZKIK010000449.1:0-3681 GCA_040384925.1 Pseudomonadota bacterium
CGCGGCGCTCGCGCCGGACGGCACGTTCTGGATGCATGAGCATGGGCCGCAGGGCGGCGACGAAATCAACATCCCCAAGGCTGGTGCCAACTACGGCTGGCCGGTAATTACCTATGGTGAAAACTATGGCGGCGGCAAGATAGGCGACGGCCTGAGCAGCCAGCCCGGCATGGAGCAGCCGCTGCACTATTGGGTGCCTTCAATTGCTCCGTCCGGCATGGCTTTTTTGACCAGCGAACGTTATGGCAAGGCCTGGCAGGGCAATCTGTTTGTTGGTTCACTCAAATTTGCCTACCTTGACCGGATCGAGATGTCTGCCCCCTATGGTGGCAAGGACGGCGGCAAGGTCGTGCGTGAAATGAAGCTTTTAGGCGAGGCCGGAGAGCGTATCCGTGATGTGCGGCAGGGCCCGGACGGGCTGCTTTATGTGCTGACCGACAACAGCAATGGCAAACTGATCAGGCTTTTGCCGAATTGACCGGCATTTTGCAGCGTTTTCGGTGCTGGCAGGCACGCGCAGGGGCGCGTATTCTGTGAGAGGGCGTTTGCAAGGCCTGTCCTGCGGGTTGAGTCGGCCTGCGCCACAGTTATCATGAGCCCATGACCTCGATGTCCTTATGGCGCAAGCTTGTTGCCAGCACCAATCGGTCAGCACAGCGCTGGTTGTCAGAATGGTGGCGTTTGCTGCATCTGGGGGCCGTGATTCTGGTTCTGACCATGTCGCCGTCCAGCTACAGCCGTAGCAACATGCTGGTTCTGGCACGTCACATCTATGTCAATACGGCACCCATTCTTGTAGGTTTTACCGTTCTATGCGCCTTGTTGAGCCTGGTTCTGACGCGCATCGTCACGGCTACAGCGCTGAGTTACGGCCTGTCGCAATATGCGCTGCAGCTTGTCATTCGGGTTCTGGTGCTGGAGCTGATTCCTTTGACCGCTGCCTTGTTTGTGGCGCTGCGCTGCACCATTCCAGATGGCGCCGAGCTGGCTGAGCTGCAGGCGCGTGGAGATCTGCATGGCTTGCGCCAGCAGGGTATTGACCCGATTCGCCGTGAAGTGCTGCCGCGTGTGGCAGCGGGCATTTTTTCAACCATCACACTGGCGGCCCTGAGTTGTGTGGTGGCGCTGCTGGTAGCTTATCTGGCAATTTATGGTTTCAGGGTGTCGGGGCTGGAGGCTTATACCCGCTTGTTCGGGCAGGTGTTCAATCCGGCAGTTACCATTATTTTTACGCTGAAAACGCTGTTTTTCAGTCTGGCCGTGTCCCTGATACCGATGGCCTCGGCACTTTATGGCATGGCCCAAAGTAATACCCGCACCAGCGCCGAGATGCGCGGGCTGGTACGCATGTTTGCCGTCATCCTGCTGATTGAAGTGATGTCTCTGGTGGGCAACTATTACTGATTATCTTATGGGGCACGGCTGATTGAGGGAACTCAAGGCATCAACCAGAAAATCAATGAACACGCGCACCCGCAGGGGCTTGTGACGACTTTGCGGATACAAGAGCGAAAAAGGGCGCGACCTTCCGCCAAAAGGCTGAAGCAGCTCGATCAACCCGCCCTCCCGTAAATCCTTTTCCACAATGAAACGATAGGTCTGAAACAGCCCGGCACCGCTGCGGGCAAGCGTGACGCCACCAAGCAGGTCGTCAGAACAGCAATATCCACCTCTGGTGGGCCACTCCACACCAGCATCACCGCGCTGAAATGGCCAGGCGACGTTTTGCCCGCTGCTGGGCAGGATGAACTGTATGCACTCATGCTGTTGCAAGGACTCCAGTGACTCGGGTATCCCCGCGCGCTCTAGATATGACGGTGCAGCAACCACTACAAGTTCCGCATCTTCAAGCTTGCGCGCAACCAGGCCCGAGTCTGGCGGCACACGGCCGCGAATGGCGAGGTCAAACCCATCCATCGTGAAATCGATGTTGCGATTGCTGAGCTGAACTTCCAGCTGCACCTGCGGATAACGGGCCCGAAAAGCCGGCAGCAGCGGCAGCACCCGATAGTGGCCAAACGGTGTAGGCATGCTGATACGCAGGGTACCCGCAGGTTCGATTTGCTGCCCCGTCATTTCACGCTCGGCTTCGATCAGCTGATTCAGGGCACTGCGGCACTGTTCGAAGTAGGCGCGTCCGGCGTCCGTCAGCCGTATTTGCCGCGTGGTGCGGACAAACAGCCGTACCCCGATACGTTCCTCCAGCCGAGCTATCGAGCGGCTGACGGCTGCGGGTGTCAGCCCTGCCGAGGCTGCCGCCGAAGTAAAGCTCTCCCGCTCTGCAGACAGGCAGAACAATTCAATGCTGCCGAGCAGGACATCCCCAAAATGACGCGCCATATGAATTACCTTATGTAATTTATAAAGTTACTTGTGGCTAGTTTATCAATTAACAAGGCTTGCATAACATGGCTTCTCAACGCAAACCCCTTGTTACTCCAACACTTGAAGGACCAATTACATGAAGCTTTATTACTCTCCCGGTGCCTGTTCCCTGGCTCCCCACATCCTCCTGCGCGAAGCAGGCCTTGTGTTCTCCCTGCAGCGTGTTGATACGGCAACGCACCGGACCAGCCTGGGCGCCGACTACTACGCCATCAACCCCAAAGGCCATGTGCCGCTGCTCGAACTCGACGACGGCCAGCGACTGAGCGAAGGCCCCGTCATTGCCCAGTACATAGGGGATCAGTCGGCCCATCAGGATCTGATGCCTGCGGCTGGCACCCTGGCCCGGTACCGGGTCATGGAGTGGCAGAACTACATTACTTCGGAGCTTCACAAATCGTTCACGCCGCTGTTCAATCCCGCCATTGAGGCATCAGCCCAGGCTGTGATTGCCGCTGCGCTGCGCAAGAAATTCGAGTGGGTATCGAGCCAGTTGCAGGACAGGGAATTTCTGACGGGGGCAACGTTCACCGCCGCAGATGCCTATCTGTTCACGGTGGCGGGCTGGGCCCGTCATGTGGCGCTGGATCTGTCTGATCTGGGCAATTTTCAGCAGTTTCTTGAGCGTGTAAAAGCCCGGCCTCACGTTCGTGAAGCGATGCGGGTTGAAGGTCTGAAGGCCTGAAGGGCTGAAAAACTGCAAGATCCATAAGGAAACAAACATGCCTTACATCCATATCCAGATCACCCGGGAGGGTGTTACAGCAGCCCAGAAAGCCCAGCTCATCGAAGGGGCCACCGACCTCATGGTGCGTGTGCTGAACAAAAATCCGGCAAGCACATTTGTGGTCATAGACGAGATCGACACAGACAACTGGGGCATTGCAGGCATCCCGGTGACGGAACTGCGGCAAGGTGCAAAAGCACCGCAGCCCGGCAGAGGCGAGAACAAAGCATGACCGCCCCTCTGGCAAGTCCCTACCAGGAAATCGTCCAGTTGCTGACCGATTATTTTGACGGGCTGTATCACAGCGACACAACAAGACTCGCCCGGATCTTTCACCCATCGGCGCAATACTTCTGCGCGACTGACGGGTCATTGCTCCACTTGTCCATGGATCAGTACTTTCCCATCGTGGATAAACGGGCTTCACCGGCCAGCCGAAACGAGACCCGCAGGGATCGCATTGTGTCGATCGAGCTGGCAGGGCCGGTGACAGCATTTGCACGTGTCGAATGTTCCATCGCACCGAAGTTCTTCAGTGACTTCCTGACGCTGATCAAACTGGATGGCAG
>JAZKIK010000450.1:0-5801 GCA_040384925.1 Pseudomonadota bacterium
GTTCAGGTCCGTGTATCGCAAGATGTGGAGATTCGAGTTCTCTCCCGGGCACCATAAATACCCAGACTTCTTGATGCAAAGTAAAAAGTGCAAAAAGAAGTCAACATGAAAAGCCACTGTGAAAACAGTGGCTTTTTTGTTGCCTGAAATTATCTGCAGTTTTGTTTTTTTCATTGTTGATTCATTGTCAGGCCATACACGGGGGCCAAAGCCTGCGGTACCCAACAGTACCGCAGAAACATCGCAATGAAACAACAAGTCAGTGGAAATACTCAGGCCACCATCAAAACGGCACAGCAATCAGGTCGTGGCCTTGTGTGCCAACAATGCGGGCCTTGGTGAACTCGCCAACCTTCAGTGTCTTGCTGATTTTTTCAGGCGGCAGAAGTTTGACCACACCATCAATCTCAGGCGCATCAGCGTAAGAACGGCCCGTGCCACCCTTGCGCCCCAGGGCCGGCGCAGAATCAACCAGCACCTGCATGGTCGCACCTATACGCTGCTGAAGTTTCTGGCTTGAAACAGCTTCGGCCACCGCCATGAAACGCGCCCGGCGCTCTTCACGCAATTCAATGGGCAACATGCCGGGAATGTCATTGGCAGTTGCGCCCTCAACAGCGCTGTAGGCAAAACAGCCAGCCCGGTCAATTTTGGCCTCTTGCATGAAATCAAGCAGATGCTCGAACTCGGCTTCGCTTTCGCCCGGAAAGCCTGCAATAAAAGTGCTGCGAATTACGATTTCAGGGCATATCTCGCGCCAGCGTGCGATGCGCTCCAGATTTTTTTCCCCGCTGGCCGGGCGCTTCATGCGCCTGAGCACATCGGGATGGCTGTGCTGCAATGGCACATCAAGATAAGGCAAGACCTTGCCTGTCGCCATCAAGGGCAGGATTTCATCCACGCTTGGGTAAGGATAAACATAGTGCAAGCGCACCCAGGCACCATAAGGCTCGGCAATTTCACCCAGGGCCTGAACCAGCTCCAGCATGCGGGTCTTGACGGGTTTTCCGTCCCAGAAGCCGGTACGGTATTTCACATCGACACCATAGGCAGAGGTGTCCTGACTGATGACCAGCAACTCCCTGACGCCACCTTCAAACAAGGCCCTGGCCTCATTGAGCACATCGCCAATCGGCCGCGACACCAGGTCGCCGCGCATCGACGGAATGATGCAGAAGGTGCAGCGGTGATTGCAGCCTTCGCTGATCTTCAGATAGGCGTAGTGCCGGGGAGTCAGCTTGATACCCGCAATACCAAATGAATTGGGCACCAGATCCAAAAATGGGTCATGCGGCTTGGGCAGATTCAGATGCACTGCATCCATCACCTCCTGCGTTGCGTGCGGGCCAGTGACGGCCAGCACACTCGGATGCATCTGGCGCACCATGTTGCCGCCGTCCTCACCTGCTTTGGCACCCAGGCAACCAGTGACAATGACCCTGCCGTTGGCCGCCAGCGCCTCGCCAATCGTGTCCAGGCTTTCCTTGACGGCATCGTCAATGAAACCGCAGGTGTTGACGATCACCAGATCGGCACCTTCAAAGGTTTTGGATGTCTGATAACCCTCGGCGCTGAGTTGCGTGAGTATCAGTTCGGAATCAGTCAGCGCCTTGGGGCAACCGAGGCTGACAAACCCGACGCGGGGTGCTGGTTTGGTATTTATCGTTTGTGGGGGGGAAATAACTTCACTCATGCGCCCTATTGTCTCAGAGCAGGCGCAACATCAAAAAAAGACTAGCGTTTAAGCCCAAAAGCCGCCAGCATCTGCTCGCTCTGTTTCTGCATCTGCTCCTGCATCTGCGTAAAAACACCTTTGGACTGCTCGACGTAAGTGCCCATCATGCCCTGCATCATGGGCGACTGGGCGTTCATGAACTGCGCCCACTTTTCAGGGCTCAAACCTTTGGACTGTTCGGCCAACTTGACTTGCAAGTCCATAAAACTCTGGACGTTTTTTTCAAGATAGCTACCCATGAAACTCTGCATCGCGTTGCCGTAAAAACGGATGATATTGGCCAGCACTGCCTCGGTAAACATGGGCGCACCACCCGACTCTTCTTCAAGAATGATCTGCAGCAGGATGCTGCGGGTCAGGTCTTCATTGGTCTTGGCATCACGCACTACAAACAAGGCGCTGTCCATCACCAGCTGACGCACTTCGGTCAGTGTGATGTAGGTGGAGGTTTCGGTGTCGTAGAGCCGCCGGTTCGGGTACTTCTTGATGATGCGGCCAACTGCAGCCGGACCCGGTGCCCCCTCTTCGGTGGGTGCTGCTTCGGGCTGGGAACTGGTGGATTTGCTTTTTTGCACTGAATATTCCTGTAAATGACCGACCACTGCCTGGCAACTTGACCAGACAGGAAAAAACTCGATTCATTTTAGGAAGTTTGGGTATACCAAATCCCTTGGTTAACCCTGTAAGTTTATCAGGTCATGCCTGAAAGCGTGCTCACGGCCCTGGCGACCCGCACTGCTGTGCAATGCTTCAGGAGTCGGGCTGGCCATCGTCACCACAGCCATGATCTCGTGCGCTCGTTCAAGGCCTGTCCTTCAGGCTCTCCTCCTTCATCGCAGGAAAACACCACCGGTCATTGCCTTATGGCACACTATCAGTGCCAAATGACACAACGGGTATTTTAATGAAAACCAATCAGTCCCTCTCCCACAGCCCGGAAACCACGGGATCCTGGGTGCTCGCACATGACCATCAACCCCACATATCGGCAGAGCTGAGAAAGCGTTACAGCGCGCTGATCGACGCCAACGGCACGCAAGTGGTCATCGCACTCGAAATGCTGGGTGGGGACGAAGTTTTCTCTCGCCGCCCCCAAAACCTTCTGGACGTCCACCTCTGGGTCTCGCACGGCATTCCAAGTGCGTCGATCAGCCATCTGGCGCAGGCAATGGCGCCCTTGCCCTCCAATACGCTGAGTGATGCGCTAGGTATCAGCCTGCGTACGCTTCACCGCAAAAAGGGCGTCCAAAGCGATACCCTCAGCGTGGCACAAGGTGGAAGGGCTTTCAAGTTCGCTGAAGTGGTAGCCAAAGCCACGGTGGTTCTCGGCACTCGGGAGGCTGCCGTGCAATGGCTGACATCGCCCGCCATAGGCCTGAATCAGCAAAAGCCCATAGCCCTGCTGGCTACACCCGTGGGCACACAGCTCGTCGAAGAACTTCTGGATCGCATCGAGTACGGGGTTTACGCTTGAGGCGGGAACACCCCATGATGCCAGCCCCAAAGCCCGGGGCGGGGGCATCTGTGTTCGCCTGGCGATTGGACAGACAGCAATACGCGGCAACCTGGGACAGCGGCATTGGCGCCGAGAAGCTGGGTGGCCGCTGGAATGCAAAGGGACAGCGCGCCGTATATTGCTCCGTGGACCCCAGCACCGCAATCCTGGAAGTTGCAGTGCACACAGGTTTTCCGGTACTTGACACCCAGGCGCATGTACTGACATGTGTGGATATCACGGGTGAAGCCATACACACCGTGCAACCCGAAGACGTGCCCAATCCCGCCTGGCTGGTACCTGGCACGCCCAGCGCAGGACAGCAGACCTTCGGAAGCCAGCTTCTGGCACAGCACGGCATCGTGCTTTTTCCCAGTGCAGTGTCCCGATTCAGCTGGAACCTGGTGATCGAACCCGGAATCGCCAGGGTCCGCTATCGCCAGCACTCGCAAGCCCCCTTCGCCCTGGACACCCGTCTTCATCCGCCTCGGCCCTGATTCCATTTCCAGATCAGTCGTAAATACGAGACCTTCGCGACGAATGCTTGGCAAGCCCTATGGTTTGGCAGCTGCAGCAGCAATCTCACGCCAGACACCGCTGATGAGCGCCCGCTCCGAATGCTGCCGCAGGTAAGCTATCGCCCCAACGACATCCGGCAACTCATACGCAATATGCCCCATGTCGGGACGGCCTATATGCGAAGGCAAGGCCTCGTCCCAGCCATCAAACACCGGCAAGGGTGCCAGCATCTGCCGCCCATCACTCCGTTGTACACGCACCCAGCCCGAGCCATCACGCAGCTTGAAGTAGGCCATTGATGATCCCGGCTTCATCCACGGCCATGGCACAGGCCGGACAGGAGGCAAGGCGATACGCCGTGATTGAGCCAGAGCCTGCTGCTGCGCGAGTGGTTTTTTCAACAAAGCAAGGCTTGGGGACACAGGTTTTTCGCGTTCAGGCTGCAGGGCCTTCAGCGCATTGGCCCTGGCTTTTTCTGCCTCTGCACGCAAGCGTTGCTGCTCCGTTTCGAACCAGGCCAGCAGTTCGCGCGTGTTTTGCTGTAGAAGCAAGCGCTCTTCAGGGGTCAGCTTGCGTGCGTCACCCGAACCATAGGACGGATTACCCAAGGCATTGAAACCTCCATACCGCGTTTGAAAGCAGGTGGAGCCAAGCACCATGAGAGTTCCATTGTCCTGGACGATATGAATCGCTTTCCATACCGTGTGGCCACAACCCGGATTCTGGCATTGGACGCGGTCAGACTTTTCGACTTCGACAATACAAAGCAGTACTGCATCCGGGTTGGCGGCCATGGAGCAAGTATAGTGTCGCGTCGCACATAAACTGACGGTTCTCGCTTGCCCTGGCCGTGCATCGCCGCGTTGCGCTCTTTGCCAAGGCTTCAGGCTTGGCTGCGGACTGCGCCTTGCGCTGCACACCCATGGCTGACGCGAGCTTCCGCCACTTTATGTGCGACGCGACACTGGCAGGCTGCTGATTGATGAGGGCAATGCAGCACAAGCAGGTACTGACCAACTCAACTCATCCCGATTGCACCCCAACGCGACCCCGTTCTGGGAGCGTCCTCGCCAGGGACGTGCGCAGACGCGTTTTCTCACAGACCCAGGTCAGACAGTCCTGGGTGGTCATCCGGTCGACGTCCAGGCGGCCAATGGAATTTCCGCTCCGATTCCTTGATAGGCATGTCATTGATGCTTGCGTAACGACGTTGCATGAGCCCGCTGGCCTCGAACTCCCAGTTCTCGTTTCCATACGACCGGAACCAGTTCCCAGCGTCATCGTGCCACTCATAGGCATATCGAACCGCGATGCGGTTTCCATCGTAGACCCAAAGCTCTTTGATGAGCCGGTAGTCAAGCTCCTTCTTCCACTTCCTTTCGAGAAAAGCCTGGGCTTCAGCCCGGCTGCTGGCGAATTCCGCCCGATTGCGCCACTTGGTGTCGAGGGTATAAGCCAGAGCGACCTTGGCCGCATCGCGAGTGTTCCACCCGTCTTCGGCCAACCGGACTTTTTGGATAGCGGTTTCTCGGGTGAAAGGAGGAAGGGGAGGACGTGTTTCCATGGTGTGATCTCTCAAAAAATATGTAGAACGATCTGTCTACACGACTAATGCTAGCAGAGGTGGAACGACCTGTCTACAATGGATCCATGAAATCTTCCGTGCAATCTTTTGACCCCCTGCCGCCACGGGAGCGCATTCTGGTAGCGGCCCATGCGCTTTTTTACAGCGAGGGAATCAGGGCGACGGGTGTTGACAGAATCATTGAGCAGTCGTCAGTCAGCAAAGTGACCTTCTATCGGCAATACGCAAGCAAGGACGACCTGATTCGGGCTTATCTCGACTACCGGCACGGGAGGTGGATTTCCTGGTTTCGGAACAGCCTGGCAGACAAGACCAGTGCCGGTTCGTCTGCGGCAGATGCCCTTGTTGCAACACTCAGGGGCTGGTTTATCCAGCCCGACTTTCGCGGCTGTGCTTTTCTGAATGCCGCAGTTGAACTGGGCTCATCCGCCCCAGAAATACTGAAAACTGTCTGTAGCCACAAGCAG
>JAZKIK010000451.1:0-6023 GCA_040384925.1 Pseudomonadota bacterium
GGTGATCTGCACACCAACACGCTGCGTGAGGTTGGGCCTGATGGCAAGAATGTCGAGCGCCGGGTTGTCGATGGGGCCGCTGAACCTGAGTACACCCTGCTCGACGTCCAGGCGCTGGCCGTAGGCGCGGTACTGGCCGCCAAAGGTGTTGACGGTGCCGACCAGGCGGGGCTCAAAAATGTTGTCGCTGCCGCGCTGGGTCGAGTCGCCGTACAAGGCCAGCACGCCGCGCACCTGGGTGTCTATGCCTTTGCCCTGCACCTTGAAGTCGCGGCCCAGGTCAAGCTGCACTTCCAGCTTGATGGCGCGGCCTGACTCGGCTGAGGGTGCCAGCGGGGCCTTGGCCTGCTGGGGCGAGGCGGTTTCGGCCGGGGCTTTTTTGCCTATGCCCGCGCCTGCAGTGTTGCGCACCACCACGTCGTCACCGAGTTGTGGCGTGCCTTCTTCAGGCAGCAGGATGCGGGCCTGATCGACCTTGAGCGCGCCCGTGAACTGCGCAAGTTTGCCTTCCAGCTTCGCCTGCAGCTTGCCGGACACGGTGATTTGCCGGTCAGTACGGATGCTGGCGCGCAGGCGCTCGATATTGGCGTCCAGTTGCACACGGGGCTGGCCGTCCAGCCAGGCGGCTTCGCCCTGGGCGCTGAAAATGCCGCCCGTGCCTTTGTCGCCCGCGCCCTGTAGCGTGAATTCGTTGATGCGCATGCGGGTGCCGTCGAGTGTGGCGCGCAGTTTGCCGTTGCCAAACTCAATGCCGTCAACCACCGAGCGCAAGGCCAGGTCATTGGCCTGCAGCTCGCCTGCAAGTTGTGGTGCGCTGCGGTTTCCGCTGATGGCGATGTTTGTGCCGAGCGAGCCGCGAATGCGCCAGCCCGGTGGTGCCAGCACCGACCACACGCCGATACGCGGCAGCTGTGCGCGCAACTGGCCGTTCAGCGGTGCATCTGCCGCCCAAAGCCAGCCGCCTTCAGCGGATTTGGTCAGCCGGGTTTTGAGCTGGCCCTCGGCATTGCCGGCGCGTTCGGTTTCCCAGCGCAGGGCCAGCAGCAACTCGTCACCGTCGGTCGTCAATGCGATGCGGGCCTGGCGTACACCGGCGGCAACACGGGTTGAGCCGCCTTCGGCGGTTTCTGCCTGCATGGTGATGTCGCCGCTGCTGCGCGCCAGGCTGGCCTTGAGGCTCAGGGTTTCGCCCAGCCTGGCATCCCATTCGCCGTCAAACACCAGGTTGCCTGTGAGGCCAACACCAGCGAGTTGCGGGCCGGCCAGCAGCTCGATCCAGCCCATTTGCAGGCCGCTGATTTTGCCGGCGCTGCTCAATTCGCCGCCGCGCCAGCGTATCGGTTGCCAGTTTATGGTGGCGGCAGATGCGGTGGCTGTGGGGGCGTTCAAGATGGCCGTGCCTTCACTGCTTTCAAACACGCCGCTGCCCACAACTGCAGTCTGGCTGCCGGTGCTGCCCAATGTGGGTGTCCACTTCAGGCTGACCGGGCCGCGAGTGGCCAGGCGCCAGCTGCCTGCGCTCAGGGCCGGGTCTTCAACACTGATATCCAGCTGTTTGAGTACAGCTTGCCAGATGTCATCGGCCAGTGTGGCGCTGCTGCGCGAGCCGGTGGTGATACGGCTGGTGTCGGCCGCCAGCTGGATTTTGTAGCGCCGCGCACCGGCTTCAACCCGGCCCTGGGCGCTGATCTGGGCCTGGCTCAGGCGGCCTGAGAGTGTGGTTTGCAGGTCGCGCAGTTTGAAGCTGCTGGCTGTTGTGGGGGTGAGCGCTGCCGTGGTGCTGGATGTGGTGGGCAGGCCAATATCCATCGAGGGAACACCGAGCCTGGCTTGCACGGCAGGGTCTTTCCAGCCGCCTTGCCAGCTTGCCGACAGATCGGCGGCGCCGCTTAGTGATGTGTTTTGCAGCGCTGTGCCCACGACTGGCAGTTTTTGCAGCCAGCGCAGGGTCTGGGCGGTGTTTTTTGCGTTGAGCTTCAAATCACCTGCGCCGCTGTTGGGGCGCAATTCACCTTGCACACTGGCGTCGAGGCCTGGGGCCGTCAGCTTCAGTCTGGCCTTGCCGCCTTGCGCGGCTGGCTGTGCTTCAAGCTGGCCTGACAGTTCGGCATCATCGGTGCGCAGTTTCAGGGCTGAAAGCAGCAGCGTGCCACCAGCCAGTTGCGGGTTCCAACTGCCGGTAGCGCTGGCGTTCTGCAGACGCAACTGACCTAATGGATTACTGGCCGATTTGTTTTGCCCGCTTGCGGCTTGCAGATCTGCATCAAAAACAATGGTGTCTCCCTGGCTGGATGCGCTGGCCTGGCCACTTAGTGGCAGGGCGGCAAACTGGCTGTGCATTTGCGCCGGGTCGACGTTTTTAAGCGTGGCTTGCAGTTTCCAGGCCTGGGTGCTTGAGGTGGAAGTGGCAGTCGTTTGGCTGCTGCTGCTGGTGCCTTGTGACCACTGGCCACTCGCCAATACTTCACCACCACCGGCCGTGGCCTTGAGGCTGCGCACCATGGCCATGCCGCCACGCCATTCACCCACAGTCTGCAGGTTTTCAAGCGGCAGGCGTTGTTTGTCCATGGGGCCGGGCAGGCTGTTGCTCAGTTGCAAATCAAGCAGCCAGGCGGCGTTGGTGGCTGTACTGCTGCTTGCCGTGGTACTGGTCAGTGGCCGGACAGTGGCCTGGCCTGTCAGCATGGTCTGGGGTGCTTCTGGCCAGAAGGCGGCGATGTTCAGCTCACGAAAATTTGCGTCGGCTTGCGGCACGGGCTGGGTCGCCCATGGTGTGATGGTGGCTGTCAGGCTGGCCTGGGGCTGGCTGACTGTTTTTTCTGCTTTTGCGGGCTGTTTTTTTGTGTTTTTGCCCGGTTTGAATTTGCCCAGGCTTGCTGTAGTTGTTGTCTGCGCCGGGTTTTGCAGTGAAGTCTGCAGCGCGGCCCTGACTTGCAGTTCGGTCAGGGCACCCTGCGCAGCCGCTGCAAAACTCAAGGGCAGCTCGGTTTTGCTGCCGGGCACGGCGACGGTGACGGTGCCCAATGCCGTGGCGTCCAGTGTCAGCGGGTGGTGGTCTGACAGCGTGGCCCGGCCCTGGTAGATGCCGCTGGCCAGCCCGGCATGGGCCAGTTTCAGCTGATGGCGCTGGCCGTTGTAGTCGTATTTGCCTGCAATGTTGGTGATTTGCAGGCCGGCTGTGCTTGAGGATGAAGACGGCACAGATGCCCCGACAAATTGCAGGCTGCCCGCTGAAAATTCATCCAGTTCTACCTGCAGGGGCAGGCTCAGTGCCTCGGGCGGGCCGCTTGATGGGGTGGCAGATGGCGGGCGCTGGTCATTGATCAGCACACTGGCCGCCGCAATGCGGTCGATTTTTACCTTGTTGTGCAGCAATGACCATGATTGCCAGGCCAGGCTGACATCCTTTGCCTCCACCGTCAGGCCGCCCTGTTGCCACTTCAGGCTGTTGATGTGGCCACCTGAGCGCAGTGAACCGGTGGCCTGCTCAATCGTCAGCGCCTGCAAGGGCCTGCCGCAGCAGTTTTGCGCCAGCCTGACCGACTGGGCCAGAGAGCCATCCGTACCCGCCCACCACCAGACACTGGCGATGACCATCAAAACAATGGCAAGCAATGCTGATGCAAAAAATGCAACAGCCCTGAACCATCTGAATTTTGAGGTTTTGGGCTTTTGTGAAGGGTTTTGCGGCGTGTTCGCCCTTGTGCCTTGCATCAGAAAATAAACCCGACACTGGTATGCAGACGCAACTGTTTGGCCTTGATGCCGTAGGCCAGGTCAATCTGCAATGGGCCAATCGGGCTTTTCCAGCGCACGCCCGTACCAATACCGACCGAGGGGCGCAGGTCCTGCGGTTTGTCGCCAACGGCACCGGCGTCAATAAAAAGCGTGTTTTCAAATTCGGTCAGCAAACCGTTTTTGCGTATGGGGCGCTGCCATTCAACACTGCCAACGGCCATGTAGCGGCCTGGGCCCACCACACCATTGGCCAGCGCGATGCCGATGTCGCGGTAACCATAACCGCGCACCGTGGTGTCGCCCCCGGTGCGGAACAGTTCGGTGCTGGGTACACGGGCATCGTCCTTGGCCATTACGGCACCGGCTTCTGCACGCATGGCGATGCGGCCGCTGGCCAATGAATGAATGCCCAGCCAGCGGCCCACAGTCCGCAGGTAGGGCTGGCGTTTGTCGCTCAAGGTCACGCCGCCGCCCAGCTCAAAACCCAGGCCATAACCCTTGCCGGGAAAGGGCAGGCTGTCAAAGTAGCGCCCGGTCCAGACGTAGTTGGCGCTGATGGCCGAGCCATCACCCGCATCGGCTGCCGTATTGCCCAGCAGCCCGGCACCCTGCACACGGGCCCGGTCAAACTGCATGTAGATATTGCGGTCAATGCGGTCGCCAGCCTGGGTGCGGCCAAAACGCAGCCTTTGTGAGGTGGTTACAAAGTCGTCGTCCTCCATTCGCTCAGCTCTGGCCAGACCCACCCAGCGCCAGCTGGCTTCGTCGGGCAGCGAGGTCCATTCGGTCTGCAGCGATGGCGATTTTCTTTCAAGCTGCAGTTTGGTCACGGCCCGCCAGTCGGTGCCGGGCACACGCAGGTGTGTGTGCTCAAGCGACACACGCGGGCCGCTGTCGGTGGTCAGGCCCACGCCCAGAATCACTTTTTGCAATTTGGCCTCACGCACTTGCACCTGTACCGGTGTGGCCTGGGGGTCGCTTTCGGGGTTGATGAAAATTGTGGCCGAGTCGAAATACCCACTGGATGCCAGCCGCTGCTGTGCCTCATTCAGTTCCTTCTGGTCATAAACCGCCCCTTCACGCAGGCGCGCCAGGCGCGGCACCAGCACCGGGTTGTAACGCTCCACACCGCTGACTTCCATTTTGCCGAGCCGATACAGCGGGCCTGAGTCAAGCCGCAAGCCGAGCATGGCGGTGTAGCTGGGTGCGTCGATGTCCGCCACGCTGTTGGCAATTTTGCCGGCGGGGTAACGCCGCGCCACCAGCTCACGCAGGGCCTGGGTTTTGGCACCGTCCCAGCTGTCCTGGGTAAAACGCTGGCCTGGGGGCAGCCGCCAGTTGTTTTTGATGTCGGCTTTCTGGCGCAGTACCTCGGCGTCCGGGGACTGCTCAATATCACCTGTAAACGTGATGTCCACCTTGTCAATCAGTGTGGACTGGCCGGTGTCAACCGCCACCACAATGGTTGGCCGCTGACTGGCTGCGCCTTCGCGTGTGATCTTGATGTCCGGGCTGAAAAACCCAAGTGTGCCGACCAGATTGCGCACATTGCGCTCGGCCAAAATCACCAGGCGCGCCAGTTCGGCATCGTCCAGGTCGGTGACTGCGCGGTAACGCTGCAACTCCAGATGCTGCTCCAGCAGGGTTTTGATGGCGGGCGGGGCGCGCACCACAATGTCAAATGCCGTGACCTGCGGAGTCGCTTCGGTCGGCCCTACTGCACCGGGCGGGGTGGACGGTGGCTCGTTACGCGGTGGCGGCAGGGGCGCAGGTGCGGTTTGTGTGACGCCTGAGGCCGGTGAAGTCACTGCCGTCATTGAAACCGCTGCCGGGACGCTGGTGGCGGCCACAGGCGCACCGGGCACAGAGGATTGGGCTCTGGCCAGCGTGGTTGAAAAGAAAGTCAGCGCCAGGGCTGCTGCAATCAGGGCAAGCCCTGATTTACGGGTACTGAAATTTGTCACAGGTCCAGTTTAATGGACGTTGAGCGACTACTTACTTGGAAAGCAGGCGCATGGCTTCTTCCAGGCCCTTGACTGTCAGCGGATACATCCGTTGGCCTACAAGCTGCTGCATCACGCTGATACTCTGGCGGTACTGCCAGACACCCTGCGGCTCGGGGTTGATCCAGGCAAATTTGGGGAAGGCGTTGGTCAGGCGCTGCATCCATTCGGCACCGGCCTCTTCGTTGTTGTATTCAACACTGCCGCCGGGCTGCAGGATTTCATAGGGGCTCATGGTTGCATCGCCCACAAAAATCAGTTTGTAGTCCTTGTTGTACTTGC
>JAZKIK010000452.1:0-4318 GCA_040384925.1 Pseudomonadota bacterium
AAAAAAACGGTTTTGAGCGCATCGGCAAATTCACGATACCCCAGCCCGGCCCGCACCAGCCAGGTCGCCAGCGGCTGCGCAATCGCCAGGGCCTGCTCCAGTACCAGGCTGCCTTGGGTGATGGGGGATGATTCGCTCATGCCAGCATTCTAATACGTGGGAAAATATCCCACAATCACTGAGGCGGACTTTTTGATGACTCGCTCTAATGTTTTTATGCAGGCAAGTGCATGACCGGGTGTGAATCCAGACAATTTTGGAATGGCTTTTTCTATAAAAGGAGTAGGCGAACCATATCGACGTGCCAAGTCGTCACGGGCAAGGAGCTTTGAGACCCGTTCGCCAATTGGCGACCATGCCGTATCCAGGATGGCCTGATACGATGACCGCTATCGGCCATCACCGGGTATTTCGACCGTAGCTCTTATGAACCTGACTTTCAAGGCATTTCCCGAATCCCTGGAGACCCCGCGCCTCATACTGCGCTGTCCGAAGCTCTCGGATGCCGAGGAAATGTTTGCCTCGTACACGCAGGATGTGGATGTCGCCCGGTACATGGTGTGGCAACCCCATGCCAGGCTGGAGACCACGCGCAATTTCATTGCCGGCTGCATCGCTCAGTGGAACGCCGGCTCGGCGCTTCCCTACATCATCACCGCAAAGACAAGCGGCCAACTCATTGGCATGCTCGACGCGCGACTTCACGTTCCGATCGTCAACATTGGCTATGTGCTGGCAGCCAGTCAGTGGGGCCAGGGTCTGATGGTAGAGGCTATCAAGGCATTTACAGCTATCGCGCTTCGGCTGCCAGGAGTTTTCCGCGTGGAAGCGACTTGCGATGTCGACAACCGGCCTTCTGCCCGAGCGCTTGAAAAAAGCGGTTTCCTGCTGGAGGGACGGCTTGCCCGCCACACCGTACATCCGAACCTCTCCGCCGAGCCGCGTGACTGCTTCATCTACGCAGCTTGCCGACCGTAGTGATATGCACAAGGCACCCAGAAGCAAACACTGATGGAGATTCGACCTTTTGAGCCACGCGATACCGCAAATGTGTATCGACTTTTAATCACAAATGGCTGGCGCCACCGGATCGCCTCGGAGCACTACCTCCAGGAGTTGGTCACAGCGTCCCAGCTCACCGTTGTTGCCGTAGACGAGAGCCAAATTGTTGGATTTGCCCGCGCCATAACGGACGGCTTGTCCAACGGATACCTTTCAATGGTGGTGGTGGACGAAGCTTGCCGGGGTCGTGGGGTCGGGACCCAACTGGTCGAGAGAATCATAGGCGGCGAACCAAATGTGTCGTGGGTACTTCGTGCCGGGCGCACAGGAGCGCAGAAGTTCTTTTCCAGGCTGGGCTTTAAAGCTTCAACTGAAGCGATGGAGCGCGTGCGCCAGCCTGCTGCCGAATGAGCGATTTGGGCTCAAACCTGTGCGCTGCCTAAAGAACATTCAAACCCAGTTCAGCCACCAGCTCGGCAGCCTGTCGGTAAGAAATCGTTGCTCCCCTGAACATTTTTGCGTCCAGCAGTTTGAGTCCGCCAAGCTGCACTTCACGCAGGTCTGCGCCTTCAAAACGGGCCAGCTTCATGTGGGCATCACGCAGGCTGCCACCCTCAAAAACTGCGTCCCGAAAATCACAGCCAGAGATGTCTGCTTCTGACAATTCCAGCTGGACCAGCCGCATCTTGCGAAACGACATGCGCCTGAGGTCAGCGCCGACCAGCAGGCAGTCTTCAAAAGTCAGGCCCAGGCTGGAGACTTCTTCAAAACTGGCTCCTGTCAGCTTGCAGCCCTTGAACACCACAGACGGCAACTTGCTGCGTCGCCATTTGCTGTTGTTGAGGTCACAGCCATCAAATGACGAATCGGTGAGCTCGGCACTTTCAAAATCCGCCAGCCCGGCGCGGCAGGCCACCCAGCTGGTATGCGACAGATTGGCTGAAAACAGCACGGTTTCGGCAAACTGGCACGACCTGAACCCGGATCCTGCAAGGTTCAGGCGCGACAGATCGGCACCGCTGAAGTCGCAATTTTCAAAAACCAGCGGTACGGCCGTGCTGGACAGCAGCGCCTGCAGCTGTTCGCGTGACAGGGTCTGGCCGATGATGTGGGTAGCTGCTTGGCTTGTCATGTCACAGAACAGGGTTTTCAACGATACGGGCTGGTCCATCGCGGCCTATACCGGCATCTGAAACCCGGCTTTTTCCAGAAATGGACTTGCCGCGCCGGTTTTGCCAAACAAGGTCAGGCACTGGCGGGCCCGGGTCATGCCAACGTAAAACAGGTTTTTTTCTTCCCGGCTGTCGGCTGCAGGTTCTGGAAACACACCACGCTCCAGCCAGGGCAGGAGCACATGGTCAAACTCCAGGCCCTTGACATCGGTGATGCTGGCGATCACCAGGCGGGCGGGCAGCTTTTTCATCTGCTGCTGTTGTTGCTCTGCAAGGTTCAGGCTTTGAAAATAAGCCTGCGCCGAGTCAAATGAGGCGGCGGCTTTTTCAAGCCCATGCAAATTGGCCAGCGCCTCCTGCCTGCGTGGGGCAGACACCAGCAGTTCCCGGATGATGGATTTGATTTTCAACGCTTCAAGCACACGCGCCAGCAATGCCGGGCCTTGATCTTCCCTGACCACCCTGACGGCTGCTTCAAGCTGCCGTTTCATGGCCGGTTCAGCGTTGCGCAGTACATGGTTGTTAAAAAACTCGGTCAGGATGTGCGGCATCAGCATGGCAGTCTGGCTTGCGCTTTTGAGCAAATCTTCTTGCGACTCATGCTCCCGGCCTTCAACCTCGATACGGCTGCCGCTGAAAAAGATCAGGGCCTGCATCAGCTTCTGGCGCGTCGAGTTGTCAGAAACGCTTTTCCAGTCGTCCAGCGCAACAGCCAGCAGGCCGCGCACAAACAATATTTCAGGGCGTAGCAAATAACTCTCAAAACCGCTCATGCTGTACGGAATATTGGCCGTCAGCAAGGCGTTTTCAACCGCCACAGACTGGTGGGCGTGGCGCAGCAAAATCGCAAATCCGTCCATTTTTGCGCGTGGCCTGGCCTTCCACAAATGGGCCTGCTGCACCAGTTGCTGCACACAGTCATCATCCTGTTCATAAGCCAGCAGCTTGACCTGAGTGTCATGCCCGGCCATGGAGCTATAGGGTTTTTCTGCAATCTGCCCTGCCCTGGCGGCGAGCGCCTTGCCAAAGCGGTAGCTGTGCGTCAACGGGTAACGCGTGACGCTACGCCGCGTGTACACATCAATCTGGTCCTGCATAAAACGCGCTTCAGCCCCTGTGGCCTCATGGATAACCTGATCGCGGTCGCCAACACCACAGAAAAAGCAAGAGCTGGTGTTAAGCAACTCCTGCAGCACCCGAAAGCTGGCCTGGTTCATATCGTGCATTTCATCGACCACCAGCACCCGCAGCGATGAGGGCCAGCTTTCAAGCCCTTTCATCAGCGACTCATCGTCATACAACATGCGGGCCAGGTCATAGCTCGCATCCTGAACACCCCTGAAAAGCGGTGTATCGGCCAGCTCCTGCCGGCGGATTTTTTCATAGGCCAAAAAAACCTTGAGCTGGGTGTATTCAACACCAATGGATTCGGCATAGTCAGGCGTCACAGGCTGTTCATCACGCTCCAGCAGATCACGCATGGTGCCCTTGAGCCAGCTGTTGACACGCAAAAACTCTTCAGCCATGCCGTTGTCACCAGGCGAAGGCATACGAAGCTCGTCACGATGGCGCTCATTGTCACTGTTCTCCAGCATCGTCACGGCCTGCCAGACAAAAGGCGCAAGCAGCTCGGCCTGGTTGATCACCCGCACCTTGCTGCCCAGAACCTCATTCAAGACCTCGGTACAAAAGGCCTCAAAAGTCTGAATCCTGAAACGCCTGATGACGTTGTGCTGCAGGCCAATTTTGGCCAGCGCATCCTTGAGCGCGAGGCAGGCGGTGTCGGTAGAGGTCAGCGCCAGAAACAGTTCGGGCGCTGTGCCTCGGGTCCAGCTTTCGGCGATTCTGAGGGCCAAAGTGGTGGTTTTTGCAGCACCGGCATTGGCTTCGACCAGAATTGTCCAGTCTGTGGCGGTGCGGATGGCGTCTTGCTCTGGTGTGGAGGTGATGGCTTTTGGCTGGAATCTGGCTGGGCTGGAAGAAGAAGGGGGTGAGGAGTCGGCTTGAAGGTTCATTTTGAAAGTGTTGGGGGACTTGTTTCTTGCCGCATCCCAAATTCGTGTTGAGCATTGGCTGGAGCACAGTGAAGAAATGCGAGCCACTGTTCATTTTTTGCGACTGGCGCTGCGCGCCGCCAAAACCGG
>JAZKIK010000453.1:0-240 GCA_040384925.1 Pseudomonadota bacterium
AGAGTCCACCTACACCGTGGGTGCGGGTCAGCCGGTACGTGATTACCGCCACACGGTGGACGAACCGAGCCGTATCAAACAGATGGTGTTCGGGCATTTTGGGCGATGCCTGTACCCGCTGCAGAAGTTTGACTCTGACACTGAGCGCCGTTTTGCCGTGATTCTGGAGCGTGATGCCGACAAATGGTTTAAACCAGCGAAAGGACAGTTTCAGATTTTTTACAAGCTGGGCGTGGAACA
>JAZKIK010000453.1:250-4627 GCA_040384925.1 Pseudomonadota bacterium
GTACCTGATTTTGTGCTTGAGACCGCGCACTTTTTGCTGATTGTGGAAACCAAGGCACGTAACGAGCTGGGTGCAGATGATGTGAAAGCCAAGGCTGAAGCCGGAGCCGTCTGGTGTCAGCACGCCACCAGCCATGCGCGCACCATTGGTGCCAAACCCTGGAAGTACCTGCTGGTACCACATGACCAGGTGACCGAAGACAAACGTCTGGTGGATTACCTGGTGTTTGAGCAGTTGGGTAAACAACCGGGTCAGGAGACGTTTGCCAGTCCTTGACTCAATTAACGCAAACCACCACCAGCAGCATATTCAGCCCGCTGTATCAGTTCAATCTTGTAGCCATCCGGGTCAGTCACAAAGGCAATCACCGTGGTGCCGCCCTTGACGGGGCCGGCTTCGCGGGTCACGTTGCCGCCGGCAGCGCGTATTTTTTCGCAGGCGGCGTAGGCGTCGGGTACACCGAGGGCGATGTGGCCGTAGGCGGTGCCGATGTCGTAGCTTTCAGTGCCCCAGTTGTAGGTCAGCTCGATCTCGGCCTGTGCCGGGTTGCCTTCGTAACCGACGAAGGCCAGGCTGTATTTGTAGTCCGGGTTTTCGGATTGGCGCAGTAGTTGCATGCCCAGAACCTGGGTGTAAAAGTCGATGGAGCGTTGTAGGTTGCCAACGCGTAGCATGGTGTGTAGTAATCGCATGGGTAAATTATCGTTTCGGTCGGCGAGTTTGTATCAAGCCTGGCTTGAAATCCCCATGAAACCGTTTTGACATCCTTTACACGTGCGACAGGCTGTAACATAGCCTGCAAAGGGAGATTTTGGAAATGATCAGAATTGCTTTCAGTGTTGTTTTTGTTCTTGCGCTTTCGGCCTGTGGCGGTGGTGGCGGCAACCCCGGCACCTGCTCTGGCAGTGCGCAATATTGCGCTGGCAATACAGGTACGGGCACGGGAACAGGCACAAATACGGGCGTTGACACCTCCATCGCAGCCAACGTAGCCGGGCAATGCGCCGCACCTCGTTCTGCCAGCAAGATCAATCCGCTGACTGATAAACTGTATGGTGATGTGCAGGGTTCGCTGAGCACTGAAAAGTCATGGATCAAGGCTTTTGTCAATGAAACCTATCTCTGGTACCAGGATGTTCCATCGGTAGATGCCAGCAAATATGTGCTTGGTGCGACGGTTCCCTACATTTACCCGTCAAACAACGGCGTGACATCGGTGGTGCTGAGCTCCAATTTTGAAGTGGCCGATGCCTATTTCAACAGCCAGCGCTCGCTGCAGACCACGGCTTCTGGTAAACCCAAGGACCAGTTTCACTTCACCTACCAAACCGACGAATGGGTGGCCTTGTCCACGGCTGGCACCAGTGTGGGTTTTGGTTTTCAGGTAGCACTGCTTGAGGCATCTCCACCGCGTGTTGCCCTCGTTGCGTACACGGATCCCGGAACGCCCGCCGCTGCAGCTGGCCTGGCACGCGGTGCCAAATTCCTGACTGTCAACGGCGCGGATGTCTCCAGTGGTGATGCCGATGTGCTGAATGAGGGCCTGTTTTCCCCTGTGGCGGGCAAGTCTTACACCTTTCGGGTTCTTGATCAGGGCAGCAGCCTGACCCGTACCGTGGTGATGACCCCTGCCGTGGTTACTTCGACTCCGGTGCAAAACGTCAAAACCCTGCCAGCGCCCTACACCAGCGTTGGTTACATCCAGTTCAATGACCATATTGGAACCTCGGAAAACCAGCTGATCACCGCCGTCAACCAGCTCAAGGCTGCCAACGGCGGCAGCGGCATCACCGACCTGGTGCTTGACCTTCGTTACAACGGTGGTGGTTTGCTCGACATTGCCAGCGAGATGGCTTACATGATTGCCGGACCAAGCAATACCGAGGGCAAATTTTTTGAAAAGAGCGCCTTCAATGACAAAAACCCCTTTGGTTTCAGCGAAGCCGACAAGACCACACCTTTCCACAAGACTGCACAGGGTTTTTCAACACCCTTGGGGCAGGCCCTGCCGAATCTCGGTTTGACCCGCGTCTTTGTTCTGACCGGTGCCGGTACCTGTTCTGCCAGCGAAGCCATCATGAACGGCCTGAAAGGTGCTGGCATTGAAGTGATTCAGATCGGCGGCACCACTTGCGGCAAACCTTATGGTTTTTATCCGCAAGACAATTGCAGTGTGACTTATTTCACAGTCCAGTTCAAGGGTGTGAACAACGCCGGTTTTGGTGACTACGCCGACGGTTTTGTACCCGGTGGCACGGGCAGTGCTGCCAACAACATGCGTGGCTGTGCAGTTGCAGACGACTTCAGCAAACAACTGGGTGATGTGACTGAAGGGCGGCTGGCTGCTGCGCTTAGATACCGTAGCAGTGGCAGCTGTGGCGGTGCTACCTCGTCGGCTTCGTCTTCTTCGCAGGCTTTCAAAGCCCTTGCTGCTGCAGCACCCGAGCCCTTGCTGGGTCGTTCAGCTGTTCGTGAAAACCGTTTGTACCGGCCCAAATCAGCTTTTTGATGCGGTAAACATTTCATGGATTTGCCCGACACCGATAAATCTGGCGAGCTGGTTGACAAAGCCACACGTCTGCAACAGGACGCGCTTTTTGCAGATGTGTCGGGCAACCAGCTGGCGCGTTTGCTGGGCACACTTCAGTCCGTGGAGTTTGCAGCCGGAGAGCAGATTTACGCCAGGGAAAGCCCGGCCAAATTTTTATACCTGATCGAATCAGGTGAGCTGTACCTGACGACACCCGAAGGGCGAGAGATTGTTCTGGCCGGGCGACGGTGTGGTGAAGAAGCGGCCAGTGATGTCGCTGCCTATCTGTGCAGCGCCACAGCCAGCACTGCGGTCACGGCCATCCGGATTCCGCGTGATGCCCTGGCAGAACTGGCGGCGGGTGCGCCAGCTCTGCGTTCCCAGGCCTTGCTGGCGCTGATGGCTTATGTGGGAGGCGAGCAATTTCACAAACCCGCAGCCGTCAAGAAAAAGCCAGCCAAGGCGCTTTCGCTCAGTGAAAAAATCGGCTGGCTCGGTGTCATCATCGTGCCCCCGGCTATTTATTTTCTGGGCAGCATGGCGGGCCTGGCGGTAGAAGCCGCCTTGTTTCTGGCAATTTTGTCAGCCACGGTGTTGATGTGGCTGTTCGGCCTGGCGGATGAATTTGTGCCGCCACTGGTCGCTATTGCAGCTGTGTTGATTGTCGGGCTGGTGCCTTATGAGGTGGCGCTGGCCGGCTTTTCGTCCAGAACCCTGACCACGCTGCTGGGTGTGTACGCACTCGCAGCCGTGATGTCGGCTTCTGGCCTCAGTTACCGTTTCATGTTGTGGCTGCTGATACGGCTGCCCGACACACCTTTCTGGCATCAGACGGCATTGCTGCTGTCGGGTTACATCCTGTCGCCCATCATGCCCTCGGGCAATGCGCGCCTGTCACTGGTGTTGCCCTTCTACCGTGACATGATTGACGGGCTTGATTTGCCGGCCCAAAGCAAGGCCGCCACCGCCTTGATGGCCGCGACGTTTTCAGGGGCCATGCTGTTTTCACCCATGCTGCTCACCAGCAAATCATCAAACCTGACGGTATTTGGCATGTTGCCCACGCAGTTGCAGGACGAGTTTCAGGGCTTGTTCTGGTTTGTAGCTGCTGGAGTGGCGGCGCTGACCGTGACTCTGGTGCATTTGCTGGTCAGCCGTTTGTGTTTTGGCCACGACACCACAGTCGCCCGGCTGGCCTTGCCCAAAGCCCGGCTGGAGCGCCAACTGGCGCTGCTCGGACCTGTCAGCAACCCGGAAAAAGCCGCCTTGACTGGTTTTTTGTTCTTTCTGATTGGTGCGGGCACGGCAGGTGTGCATCAGATTTCTCCGGCCTGGATTGCTGCCTTTTTGCTGGTTGGCCTGCTGCTGATGGGGCTGGTCAGCAAAAAAGACTTTCAGCAAAAAATTGACTGGCCGATGATTTTCTTTCTGCTCAGCCTGGACGGCCTGAGCCGCGCCATCAGTTACCTGGGCCTGGACACGGCACTGGCGCGCAGCGCCGGCAATGTATTTGATTTTGTGGGCGGTGAGGTTCTGCTGTTCATACCCGTGGCACTGGTGGTGACGCTGCTTTTGCGGCTGGTGCTGCCAATTACTGCTGGCATGGTGGTGGCTGCTGTCATATTGATTCCAATTGCGCAAGCCCAGTTCATCCACCCGTGGGTGGTGGTTTTTTTGACCGCCATGTTCAGCGACATCTGGTTTATGCCTTACCAGAGCTCGCAATACCTGCAGGTCATGGGCCGCGGGCTTGACCGTTATTACAGCCATGGTGACTTTCTGCGCTACAACCACTGGATGAATCTGTCTCGTCTGGCGGCGGCCTATCTGTCGATTCCTTACTGGCA
>JAZKIK010000453.1:4727-21418 GCA_040384925.1 Pseudomonadota bacterium
CAAAGAGCGGTTGAACAGTTTGACCCTGACTTTGTGATTGCCGTGGACGACGAAGCCCAGCAATATGTAGCGCGGCAATACGCTGGTAAAAGCCGTCCCCGTGTGGTGTTTGCAGCCATAGACCACGAGCCTCAAACCTATGGGTACACAGGCGCAGCCAATGTGACCGGCATCACCGAGGTCTTGCCATTGGCCGCCGTGCGTGATGCGCTGCTGTTGGCGCGCAAGGGCCAGCCCGCCCGCCTGGCCGTGCTGGCTACATCCAGCCCCACCGGCAAGGGCCAACTCAAACAGGTTCAGGCCTTTGACTGGGCACCACATACCGTGGTCGAGTTTCATTCGCTCGACGACTTTGCTGCCTGGCAAACCGCCATCAAGGCCATGGATGGCAAGGCCGATGCGCTTCTGGTGCTGTCTTATGAAGGTTTGCGTGTCAACCCACCAGCGCCTGGTGCATCGGCTGCATCCCACAGTTCAGCGGATACACATCAGGCCGAGATCGTGCGCTGGATAGAAAATAACTCAAAACCACTGCCCATAGGCCTCAGCATTGGCTACACCGAAAACGGCGGCGGCCTCAGCATCGCCCCATCAGCCCTGGCCATGGGCGAAGTCGCCGCCACCACCACTCTGCAATGGCTAAAAGCAAAACCCGCCATCGCAGCACCGCCGGTAAGCCAGGGCAGCCACTACAGCGTAGCCATCCGTGCCTCAGCCCTGCAAGCCCGAAAAGTGGAACTGCCCTCTATCTATATGGAAGCAGCCCGGCTGGAGCAGCTTTATTTTCCGTAGCGGTTTTGCTGTTAGTAGACTGGCCGTTTGTGCCCGCTGTGTATACGCTGCACGACTATTGATTGGAAATACTGATTAAAGGGGGAGCTGGTCTGGGTGTAATCGGCAGACCCGACAAAAATCCAGTCAGCTCTCATCTACTGCAAGACAATTATTTGCCAGTTGCTAGTTTGGTTTCCATGACCCCTTTTTTGCCTTCGGATTCATTCACCACATGCAGCTTGGTGCGAGCAAACATCATGCCCATTTTCACTTCCTGCCAGATAAACGCCAGGGTGCCTGGCTTGAGATCGACTTCTACCGCATCGGTGTTCTCGGCTTTTGATTCGACCGTGTGCTTGCCAGGCGCAACTTCCCTATACATATAGGTGTTTGCGACAGTTTCGCCAATGTTTTTGCCATCAAGCAGAACGTCCATCTTGACGCCGGCTCCTATGGACTCATTGCGATAGACATAGATGCCAGCTTTGTCTGCCGGAGCCTGGAAGCTTTTGAGAGCAATATCCAGCTTGGGGTCGCCCATTGGCACAGATGCACAACCAACGATAGAGAAAGCGATTGCGAGAGCTGCTGATAGTTTGTACATAGTGGTCCTCCTAAGTTGTTAATGATTGTAAGTGAGGCATGAAGTATATCGATTGAGAACCTCGATTCGGTGGCATTGTTCATCGAGTCTGTGTCTGATTTGATGAACTCACATCTTGCCTTCCTTGACCAGTCAGGTGAATGGTGCCCGGCAAATCAGTCACCTACTCCCCCAACCAAACCCGGGCAAACTCCTCCTGCTCCGCCTTGAAATATTCCATCTGAAACGGCACCACGCTGTTGAGTAAAAACAGCAGGGCGCTGTCGCGCCAGCGCAGGTCGCCGACTATGGCCATCCGGATGATGTTTTGCTGTATGTAACGGTCTATGGCTATGTCGTCCCAGCTGGCAAAGGCTTGCAGGTTTGAAAATCCGGGCTCAATCACAATCAAGACCAGTGCCTTGCCGTTTTCCATCAGGTGCGCAAACATCTGGTGTTTGGTTTCATCGACTTCTTCCCGCATCAGCACACCGCTGGCGCGTATGACGATCATGTTGGGGGCTTCGATGCAAACGCTGATGCTCATGTTGATGTGGTCTGGGATGTGCTGAAGACTGCTTTGACCCCGGCAAAACCTGACAGCCGGGCGCGCTGAACCAGGCTAAAGCCTCGATATGCGTGTCGCTATACCGGGCCGTGACCGATCAAATGTGATTGTATTTGTATCTAAAACACAGCCATCAACACCATGGCAGTCGCGGTGGCAAACACCACGACCGGTACGGCCCAGTTGATAAAAATGAAAAACTCTTCCTGGACATAAGGGCCAAACAGGCGTTTGACGAGGTTGAAGCGGTACAGCAGAATGCCGACGGCAATACTCAGCGCGAGTAAAAAGTAGTTCAGGCCAAACAGCCGCATCACCGGGTTGTCGCCCGCTGCGAGTTTTACAAAACTGGAGTTGACGGTGAAATTGAGTGCCACCACGGCAAACAGCCCGCCTATGCTGATATTGGTCAGCTGAAAGGCGTCAATCGCAAATTCGCCGTCTTCAATCTTGTTGAGCCACAGAACCAGCAGAGGAATCAGCAAGGAAGCAAAAAGGGGCACAAAAATTGTGGCCAGCAGGCTTTTCTGGTCACGTTTGACGACCAAAGCTATCTTGAGCTGGCTGTTTTGCTCACCATGCCAGGCTTCTGCCGTTGATTTGGCCAGCTCGACCAGGCCCAGCACCCAGCCTTCAGCACCACCGCCATGCTGGGCGTTGCTGAATTCCAGGTCGTCCTGCTGAAAATCGAGCATCACTTTTTGTATCGGCTCGTTGCGCGCGATCAGCTCAACCACCAGTTTTTGCTTGTCAAACGGAAAGTTCTCGAGTGAAAAGTCGGTATTGAAGGCACCTGTGGTGCGCTGCATCATTTCGACCCGCCCATTCGGGTAGATACGCAGGCCGCGTTTCTGGAAGGTCGGGCTGCCTTTCAGGTTGTTGAATTCGATATTCGGCTGCCAGATTTGTGTGAGTTTTTTATCAGCGTCGGCCTCCGTAAATTCCTGGTATCCGGTGGCCTCCTGGTCTGCCGGATAAGCCAGGCGCAAATCCTGCCAGCGCAAACGCATGTCCACTGTTGCGGTGAACGAACCATCGTTTTCGTCAATGCCCTGCAACTGCAGAAAACTCAGCCCGGCGCGTACATACACTGGCTGGCCCCTGCCCTGGGGCACGGAGGTGATGTTGGGGACGGGGGCCGCCTGTTCCGTTTTTTGGTCAGGTTTTTTCTCAGCTTTCTGGTCTTGCGCCAGCGCACTCCATGCACCCAGAGTCAAACATATGGCCAATATCCAGCGCTTCATGGTGCGCTGCTTTCGGCTTCTTTGGCCTGGGCTTGTTGCAGGCGCAGTTTTTCGTAGTGCTGTGCCAGGGTGCCCAGTTCGCTGTAAAAGTCTTCCGGGTTGGGTAGCGGCTCTGCGCTGCCGCCTTCAGCCAGTGCGCCAAAACGCTGGTTCAGCGCGGCCAGAGGCCTGACCAAAGCGCCGCGCACCACCAGAATGATGGCACCCGCCAACAGCACCAGGCCGACCAGTGAATACATCACCAGCCAGATCATCGACTGGCCCATGGCGCTGCGTGAAGGGCTGAAGTCCTTGGCCACGGCAATCATGCCCAGTGCTTCACCCGCCGGGTTGCGCAGCGCAATGACGACCACGCCATAGGGTGTGTCCTGCGCATCACGTTGGTAGGGTTCTTTTTCAATGCTGGGTGATGACAGCTCGGCATCGCTGACCAGTTTGCGCATCAGTTCCCAGTTGGTGGAATGGAACTTGATGTAACGGCCAACCCGGTTTTTTTCTGAAAAGATCTCGCCGCCCAGACTGGTGGCGCTTTGTTTGAGTTTGGCTTCGTCCATGAACAGCGCGGATTCAAGTCCGTAAGCGGTTTTGATGCGGTCCAGAACGACACCAAAGTCGGCACCTCTTTCAAACGTGCCTACGGGTTTGCCTTCAAGGTTGTTGACTGGCACCACACCAAAAATGCCTGGGCCGGCGCGTGAGATCGACAAACCCTTGCGCGGAACATAATCCTTGTTGACGGCCACCACGATGGGCCGGAAGGATGAAAGGTCGTCGCCAAACTTGGCCGGATCGTTCAGGCGCAGAAAAGACGTGGCGGGCGGCAGGTGAAACTGGGCCTGGTCAGCGCCGTATTTGTCTTTCTGGATCGCAAACATCTGTTTGACTTCGGCGGCCAGACCGTCGCGGTCACCGGCAGCAAACAGTTCCCTGATCCTGGGCAGGCTGGCCAGCATTTCGGCGCGGGCCATGGCACTGTTTTCAGCGCCCTGCAGGTTGAAGTCGATGATGGACTTCATCAGCCCATACTGGCTGGTTTCGGTCTGCTCTGTGGTGCTGACAAACAGCCGATTGTTCAGCCAGGTGATCAAAACAATCACCACCAGCAGGCTGCCCAGCAGCGCGGCCAGGGCGTTTTTTTGGAATTTCATGAATCCTCCGTTCGCTGCAGCCCCATTACTGCATGGCTACGACAAATGCACCCTTCGTCAGAGCCGTGCGCATCGTAACTTTATGCAAGGGCTTGAAGCAAGCGGGGATTCCCCTCTTTCTGCCAGCGCTACATGCTGGCAGTTGCCGGGTTTTGGCCGGCTTTTTTCATGGCGGCTTTTACTTCTGGATATCACCCAGGCAAAGGTATTTCAGCTCAATGTATTCTTCCATGCCGTGGCTGGAGCCTTCCCTGCCCAGGCCGGACTGCTTGACGCCGCCAAACGGCACATGTTCAGTCGCAATCACACCGGCGTTGATGCCGACCATGCCGTATTTCAGCGCTTCGGCCACACGGAAGATGCGGCCCACGTCGCGGCTGTAGAAGTAACTGGCCAGGCCGAATTCGGTGTTGTTGGCGGCGTCAATTGCTTCCTGTTCAGCCTTGAAGCGGAAAACCGGTGCAAACGGGCCAAAGGTTTCTTCCTTTGCGCAGAGCATGTCGGCAGTGGCTTCAGACACCACGGTGGGTTCAAAAAACTGGCCCTGCAGTTTGTGGCCGCCGGCCATCAGCTTGCCGCCCTTGGCTATGGCGTCGGCGACGTGGCGGGCTACCTTTTCAACAGCGGCGTCTTCAATCAGCGGGCCTTGCACCACACCATCTTCAAAACCGTTGCCAACCTTGAGCAGTTTGACCTTGGCGGCAAATTTTTCAACAAATTCGTCGTAAACACCTTCCTGCACATAAATACGATTGGCGCAAACGCAGGTCTGCCCGGCATTGCGGTATTTGCTGGCCATGGCACCGTCAACGGCTGAATCCACATCGGCATCGTCAAACACGATAAACGGTGCGTTGCCGCCCAGCTCCAGTGCGAGTTTTTTGACGGTGGGTGAACACTGGGCCATCAGGATGCGGCCGACTTCGGTGGAGCCGGTAAAACTCAGGTGGCGCACGATGTCACTGGAGCAAATCACCTTGCCAATGGCAATGCTGTTGTCCGAATCGGCAGTCAACACATTCAGCACACCTGCCGGAATACCCGCCCGTATCGCCAGTTCAGCGGCTGCAAGCGCAGTCAGCGGGGTCAGCTCAGCCGGCTTGATCACGACCGGGCAGCCTGCAGCCAGCGCGGGCGCGACCTTGCGGGTAATCATGGCCAGTGGAAAGTTCCAGGGCGTGATGGCGGCGCAGACACCAATCGGCTGTTTGATGACCATCAGGCGGCGGTTGTTGTCAAACTGGGGCAGGGTTTCGCCGTTGACACGTTTGGCTTCTTCGGCAAACCACTCGACAAAACTGGCACCGTAGGCGATTTCGCCTTTGGCCTCCAGAAACGGTTTGCCCTGCTCGGCCGTCATGATGCGGGCCAGGTCTTCCTGGTTGGCCATCAGCAGGTTGAACCATTTCAGCAGAATGGCGTGGCGCTCCTTGCCGGTCTTGTTGCGCCAGGCGGGCCAGGCTGCATTTGCGGCTGCTATGGCATTGGTAGCGTCATCTGCAGACAGGTTGGCCACATCAGCCAGTTTCAGCCCATTGGAGGGGTCGGTCACGTCAAAACGGCTGCTGCCAGCTAGCCATTGACCGTTGACCAGCGCATCGGTCTTGAAAAGGCTGGGGTCTTTGAGTTGGGAGAGGGAACCGGTCAGGTTTTGCATGGATGAACTCATAGGATGGTGGGAATGGGCGTGTTAGCGCACTTCTATTTCGATGAAAACCACTTCGTGGTCGGTGGGGTTGATGACGTTGTGCTGCACGCCGATGCTGCGGGCATAGGATTGGCCTGCCACCAGCGGCACGATTTTAGGCCCCTCGGGTGTTTCCAATTGCAGTGCACCGTTGGTTTGCGGGACGACGACGTAGTGGTGTCCATGGGTGTGCCAGCCCGTTTCGGCACCCGGTGCGAAACGCCATTCGGTCACGATGACCTGGTCGTTGGACACCTGCACGGTGGGGACGGCTTGGGGACGTGGAGCTAGGGTCATGGGTCAATGAAAAATCAGGAATCAGAAATTAATAATTAAAAATCAAGGGCAATGCACGGCGGGCCGCGATAACTCGCATGGGGGTGCTGGGATCATTTCATGCGTTGGGTGAACTGCTTTTCCAGCTCGATGCTGCTGCTGCGTGTCCAGAAAGCCGGGTCAAAAGCCAGCGACCGGCGCATATTGCCGGGCGCTGAGGGCAGGTCGCTGCTGGCCATGGAAAGATCTGTGACCGGCGCGCTGGCAGTGGTGGCAACAGCTGGGCGGCTGCGAACAGTGTCGTAGCGCAGGATGGCGTTGATATGTGTGGGGCCGTAGGGGATTTCACGTGAAAAGGCCAGTTGCGCTTCTTCCGAGGTGGCGAAACTGATGAACGCACGCGCCAGGTCGCGCTTCGGTGTGCCTTTGATGATGACCCAATAGTCCAGCTCGTATACGGCGTCAAGCCACGCGATGGCCAGCGGGTTCGGCCGTTCGCGGTTGGCTGCGGCAATGCGGCCATTGAAGGCGGTTGACAGCGTGGTTTCGCCGGAAGCCAGGCGTTGGGGCGGCTGGGAGCCCGACTCCCACCACACGATATGCGGTTTGAGCTGCTCAAGCTTGGCCAGGGCACGTTTCACACCCGCATCTGTGGCCAGTGTGGGGTAAACCTCGCGGCGATGCACTCCGTCGGCCATCAGTGCGATTTCCATGTTGTAGCGTGCCCCCTTGCGCAGGCCCCTCTTGCCGGGAAAACGCTGCACATTCCAGAAGTCCTGCCAGTTGCGCGGCGTCTCCTTGAAACGGCTTGGGTCATAGGCCATCACGGTGGACCAGACAAAGGCACCGACGCCGCACTCCTGCACGGTGCCCGGCAGCAGCATGCCGGCGTGGGGAATACTGCTGCGATCAATACGCTCGAACAGGCCAGCATCACATCCCGCTTTCAGGTCGGCGGACTCCACTTCGACCACGTCCCACTCGTTCCTGCGCTCGTTGATCATGGTGCGGATGGCCGAGAGTTCCCCCGAATACTCAAGGCCTCTTGCATCGACCTTGCTGGCCAACTTGAAGGGCTGGATGAAGGCGACATCCTGCGCCTTGCCGTTGGCCCCGCCGAAGTTCGCGACAGTCAGCGCCTGTGATGCTGGAGCAGGTGCCTGGGCTTGTGTGGGCGGTACTGCACTGAGTGCCATGACAAGCATCAGTATGTTGGACGTTTTCATGGGCAGCTTTCCAGTGGTTGAAAGTCAAAGGGCGGGTTTTGGGCTGTCAGCCCCTGCGCCCGCGCAACCATTCCAGAAACACCAGCAGGCCGGTGGTGAAAATGATCAGCAAGGTTGCCACCGCAGCAATGGTTGGCGAGATGTTTTCACGTATGCCGGTAAACATCTGGCGCGGCAAAGTCACCTGGTCCGGCCCGGCCAAAAACAGCGTGACCACCACTTCATCAAACGAGGTGGCAAACGCAAACAGCGCACCCGAGATCACGCCAGGCGCAATCACCGGCAGGGTGATTCTGAAAAAGGTGTTGAAAGGGGTTTCACCCAGGCTCAGGGATGCGCGCACCAGGTTGTGGTTGAAACCAGCCAATGTTGCCAGCACCGTGGTCAGCACAAAAGGTGCGCCCAGTGCGGCATGTACAACAATCAGGCCCAGGTAGCTGTCGGCCAGGCCCAGCGGGGCAAAGTAGAGGTAGGTCGCCACGCCCACCACCACAATCGGCACCACCATGGGTGCGATCAATATGCTCATCAGCAGGCCCTTGAAGGGAAAGCTGGTTCTTGACAGTCCCACGGCAGCCAGCGTGCCAAGTGCGGTGGCAATCAGTGTTGCGGCCGGGGCCACGATAAAGCTGTTTTTTGCAGCCCGGCCCCACTCAGCCGACTCAAACAGGTTGTGATACCACTTGAGTGACCAGCCCGGAATCGGGTAGCTCAAAAATGAACTGCTTGAAAACGACAGCGGCACCATCACCAGAATCGGTGCCAGCAAAAACACCAGAATGGCAACACAGGCGATGCGCAGCAGCCACCAGCCGGTTTTGTCGGCCAGCGTGGCGTAGCGGGGAAATAAAGGGTCTTTTAGTTTGGCCATGATGAATTGCTTTTCCAGGTTCAACCGAGGCTGAGTTCGGCCTTGCCAATACGCCGGTACAGCGCATACAGCACCATGGTGGCGGCCAGCAGCAATGCTCCAAGTGCGCAAGCCATGCCCCAGTTGACTTCCACATTGGTGTAGCGGGCTATGTAGTAACTGAGCATCTGGTCGTCAGCGCCGCCCAGCAGGGCAGGGGTGACGTAATAACCAATCGACAAAATGAATACCAGCAAGGCACCAGCGCTGATACCAGGGTAGGTTTGCGGTACATACACCCTGAAAAACGCTGCCAGCGGCGCACTGCCCAGCGACACTGCGGCACGTACATACGTTGGCGGCACACTTTTCATCACGCTGTACAGAGGCAAAATCATGAAGGGCAACAGGATGTGAACCATCGCAATCACCACACCTGTGCGGTTGAACAGAAGTGCCAGCGGGTGGTCAATCAGCCCTATGCCCATCAAACCCCGGTTGACCAGGCCTTCGGTCTGCAGCAGCACTATCCAGGCGGCAACGCGCACCAGAATCGATGTCCAGAAGGGCACCAGGACCAGAATCATCAAAATATTTGCCTTGCGGGCAGGCAATGACGCCAGCCACCATGCCAGGGGGTAACCGAGCAGCAGACAGAACAGCGTCACGACAAAACTGATGTTGAAGGTACGCAGCAAGATGCCGCCAAAGGCACGCTGGTCTTCAGGCATGCGTTCAACCGCGCCTGCGCTGTCACGGCGCAAATCGACAGAGGCCAGCAGATAGTCACCCGTCCAGCGTGAGCTGTTTTTGGCAATCGCCTGCCAGAACGGTGTTTCGCCCCAGCGCGGGTCAAGCTGCAGCAGTCTGGCCTGGATTTCTTCGGGCGAACCCGTCAACGGCAGCGCGCGGTAGGCGCTCATGACCAGCGAGCGGGCGCCGGCCACTTCAGAGTTGAGCCGACGCGCCAGCGCACCGGCGTCCGAGCTGTCAGGCAGATGCGACAGGTCCTGGACCAGCGCGGCGTAGGCGGCGGGGCCGGGCGCTGCATCGGGTTTCCATTTTTCAAGCGATTCAATGGTGCGCGGAAGTGCGTTGGCGACTTCCGGGTTTTCTACCGCACGTTGCAGCAGCGCTGCAATCGGCACCAGCAAAGTCAGGAGCAAAAACACCAGCAAGGGCACGGTCAGGGCAAAAGCCCGCCATTTGCGGCGTGATTCGGCGCGTGACAGCGCCTGCCGCAGGGCGCGGGAATCACCGCTGGGGGTGGGGCTGCTCTGGGCTGCGGCCCCGCTGGTGCTGATGGTCATGACTTGGCTGCTCCTGTCGTCAAATGGCCGGGATTACTGGGTGGCCCAGGCGGCAAAACGTTTTTCAAGCGCTTCGCCCTGGTCGGCCCAGAAGTTCACAGTCATCTGGATGGCGTCTTTGGCGTTGGCGGTCGAGGTTGGCAGGTCGTCCAGCACCTTTTTGTCGAGTTTGGTCAGCGCCTTGGTATTGACCGGGCCGTAAGCGATGTTCTGGGCGTAAACGGCCTGGGTTTCAGGTTTGCTGGCAAAGGCGATGAACTTCATGGCCGCATCCTTGTTGGGCGTGCCTTTGGGAATGACCCAGTAGTCCAGGTCATAAATGCCGCCTGGCCAGTAAATCTTCAGATTGCGGCCTTCGCGGTTGGCGGCATCGATGCGGCCGTTGTAAACCGTGCTCAAAGCCACATCACCTGCGACCAGAAATTGTGCCGGCTGGGCACCTGCTTCCCACCACTGGATGCTGGGTTTGAGTTCGGTGAGTTTTTTGAACGCGCGGTCTGCGCCGTCCTTGGTGCCCAGCACCTTGTACACGTCAGCCGGTTTCACACCGTCGGCCAGCAGGGCAAATTCAAGGTTGTAACGGGCACCCTTGCGCATGCCACGTTTGCCCGGAATCTTTTTGACGTCCCAGAAGTCAGCCCAGCTGGTTGGGGCGGTTTTGGTTTTTTCAGCATTCCAGGCCATCACGGTGGACCAGACAAACACACCCACACCACATTCGGTCACGGCAGCAGGCAAAAAGTCAGCCTTGGCACCAACTTTTGCAAAGTCGATCTTTTCAAACAAGCCCTCGTCACAGCCGCGCTGAACGTCGGGTGATTCAACTTCAACCACATCCCAGCTGACCTTTTTGGTTTCGACCATGGCCTTGATTTTGGCTTGTTCACCGTTGTATTCCACGGCCACGACCTTGGTGCCGGTTTTTTCAAAGGGCTCGTAATAGGCCTTTTTCTGCGCATTGGCGTTCGCTCCGCCAAAGTTGACAACAGTGATTTGCTGTTGGGCAAATGCAGGTGCTGCCAGGCAGGCTGCAGCGGCAATGGCGACGATATTTATTTTCATGGTGCAATTTCCTCAGGGGGTTGGTAAAAGTAAAAAAGCAAAAAACAAAGATTCAGACCGCATAAAGCCGGGTCAAGGTGGCAGGAAACTCCAGAAACACTGCATCACCGGTTTGTGGTGCAGCCAGGCCATTGAGGCTGGTCAGCGGCAGCTTGACGGTGGCATCTGGCTGACCAGGGCCGGTCTGGCACATCAGCCGCAGGTGGTCGCCAAAATAGATCACGCGGCTGACCTGGGCGCTCAGCACACCAGCCTGGACAGCAGGGGCTGTGCGGTGCAAAACGATACGTTCGGGGCGGATAAAGGCCTCAACCGCGCTGCCAGCAGCCACGCCATTGACGTTGTGGCCTGCCAGCTGCTGGCCACCGGCCAGTTCGATAAAACTGTCCTGTCCGCTGGTTTTGAGCGTGCCCTTGAGCACGGTGCTGTCGCCCACAAAACTGGCGACAAAACGGTTGGACGGGGTTTCATACAAGGCTTCAACCGAGGCCAGCTGCTGGATCACCCCTTCATTGAACACGGCAACGCGGTCGCTCATGGTCAGCGCCTCGCCCTGGTCGTGTGTGACGTACACAAAGGTCACGCCCAGCTGGCGGTGCAACTCCTTGAGCTCGATCTGCATGTGTTCGCGCAGCTGTTTGTCGAGCGCGCCCAGTGGTTCGTCCATCAGCACCAGTTGTGGCTCAAACACCAGCGCACGGGCCAGCGCCACACGCTGCTGCTGGCCGCCTGAAAGCTGGCCGGGCAGCCGGTCTGTCATGCCTGCAAGCCGCACCATGTCCAGCGCCCGTTTGACGCGGCTGGCCTGCTCGGTTTTTGAAACCTTGCGCACCGTCAGCGGGTAGGCCACGTTTTGCCCGACCGTCAGGTGCGGGAACAGTGCGTAGTTCTGAAACACCATGCCAAAGTTGCGTTTGTGAGGTGGTGTGCCGGTGATCTGTTTGCCGTTGAGCAGAATGTCGCCTGCCGTCGGTGACTCAAACCCGGCCAGCATCATCAGCGTGGTGGTTTTGCCCGAGCCCGAAGGCCCTAGCAGGCTGAGGAATTCCCCACGCTGGATTTCCAGGTTCAGCTCACGCACCACCAGCTGTTCACCGTCGTAGGTTTTTTGCACGCCGGTAAATTTCACCAGCACATCGTTATCAGACATTGACTGCTCCACGGATGTCAGGCTCAGCGCACGGCAGCAAAGCTGTCGGCCAGAATGGCCAGGCCTTCGTCCACCAGGGCGTCGGAAATCGTCAGCGGCATCAAAAAGCGGATGACATTGCCGTTGGTGCCGCAGGACAGCAGGATCAGCCCGCGTTTGGCAGCTTCGGTCACGACTTTTTTGGTCAGCACGGCATCGGGGCGGGTTCTGTCACCGTTTTCAAACAGCTCAATCGCCACCATGGCACCGAGGCCACGCACGTCACCAATGGCGGGTTCATTGGCTGCAATGGTTTTCAGGCCTTTTTTCAGATGGTCGCCGAGCGTGGTGCTGCGTTCCAGCAGGTTTTCTGCCTTGAACACCTTGAGCACGGCCAGTGCCGCAGCGCAACCCAGCGGGCTGCCGGCATATGTGCCACCCAGACCGCCGGGGCCGGGTGCGTCCATCACTTCAGCGCGGCCCACCAGACCAGAGATGGGGAAACCGCCCGCCATGGACTTGGCCGTGGTGATCAGGTCAGGCGCTACCGGCCACTGCTCGCTGGCAAACCAGGTGCCGGTGCGGCCCGCGCCGGTTTGTACTTCATCGGCAATCAGCAAAATGCCGTATTTGTCGGCCAGTGCCTTCAGGCCGCTGATAAATTCAGGCGGTGCAATATAAAAACCGCCTTCACCCTGAACCGGTTCAACGATAAAAGCCGCCACACGTTCGGCTTCAATGTCGTTTTTGAGGATGAGCTCAACCGAATGCAGGGCGTCGGCCACACTCACACCATGCAGCTCATTGGGGTAGAGCGCGTGAAAGACGTCCCCAGGGAAAGGCCCAAAACCGAGCTTGTAAGGTGCGACCTTGCCCGTCATGCCCAGCGTCATAAGCGTGCGGCCGTGGTAACCGCCGGTAAAGGCAATGATGCCGGGGCGTTTGGTATAGGCGCGTGCCACTTTCACGGCGTTTTCAACCGCTTCCGAGCCTGAACTCAGCAGCAGTGTCTTTTTGGCAAAGTCGCCGGGGGCCAGGGCGTTGAGCTGTTCGGCCAGTTCAACATAGGGTTCGTAGGCAATCACCTGAAAGCAGGTGTGGGTGTACAGGTCCAGTTGCTCCTTGACTGCCGCAATCACGTCTGGGTGCAGGTGGCCGGTGTTGAGCACGGCAATGCCGCCGGCAAAGTCGATATAACGGCGGCCCTCGACATCCCAGAACTCCGAGTCCTTGGCATGGCTGATGAAAATCTCGTGCGCCTGGCCCACACCGCGTGCCACGGCGGCATGGCGTCTTTGCATGAGGTCGGCGTTGGTCTGTGAGGGCAGAGTGGGCAGATGGGTTTTGGTCAGCATGGTGTTGGGGGTTGGCTGTTGGAAGGCTGAACTTTAAGCGGTGTCAAACCCGCAGACCATATACAGCAGTGTGGTGTTTTGAAGATACTGTGCAGGCCTAGAATGCTGTACATGGATTCCCCAATCCAGTGCGTGGTCCGACCCCATGCACAATCCGCTCTTTTTTGCGTTTTACATGCTCACACTCCGCCCAGACCTACAGACCCCACTCGTCAGCCAGATTGTTGACGGCCTCAGGGGCCTGATTGCGGCGCACAACCTCAAACCCGGCGTCAAGTTGCCGTCCATACGCGCTTTTGCCGCGATGCATGGTGTCAGTGTTTTTACGGTGGTCGAAGCTTATGACCGCCTGGTGGCACAGGGCTGGCTGGTGTCACGCGCCAATGCAGGCTTTTTTGTCAAGCGGCGGGGTGATGATTTGCCCGCAGGCACGACCCTGCAGCCGCAACTGCCACGGTTTGACGCACGCTGGTATCTCAAGCAGATTTTTGAAAACCGCAATCTGCCGCTGAAACCTGGCTGCGGCTGGTTGCCGCATGACTGGCTGTTTGGTGATGCGCTGCGCCGCAGCATGCGCCACATGTCCACTGACGGTGCCGAGCTGGACGGTTACGGCCTGCCGTTTGGCCACATGGCGCTGCGCATGCTGATTGCCGAGTCGTTGGCAGAAAACCAGATCGCCGTGGATGCTGACCAGGTTTTGCTGACCCAGGGTTCCAGTCAGGCGCTGGACCTGGTGGCACGCCAGCTGGTAAAACCCGGTGACACCGTGCTGGTGGACAGCCCCGGTTACCCGAACCTGATGTTCATGCTGCGTTTTCTGGGGGCCAATCTGGTGGGTGTGCCCCGCACACCGACGGGTTACGACCTGACTGCGCTTGAGGCCTTGCTGGCGATACACAAACCCAAAGCCTTTTTTACCCAGCCGCGCCTGCAAAGTCCGACCTGTTCGCAGACCTCGGCAGCGCATCTGCACCGTTTGCTGCAACTGGCCGAGTCGCATGACTTCATGCTGGTGGAAAACGACATCTATGCCGACATGGACCCGGCCACACGCTCCACCCTGGCCAGCCTGGACCAGTTGCGCCGTGTCATCTACATCAGCAGTTATTCCAAAACCATCTCGCCCAACCTCCGGGTGGGTTATCTGCTGGCCAGGCCAGACCTGATTGACGACTTTGCCCAGCTCAAGATGATATCGGGGCTGACCTCATCCGACATTGCCGAGCGCCTGACCTTTGGTGTGGTGACGGATGGCCGCTGGCGCAAACACCTGAAGTCCCTGCGCGAACGCCTGGCCCATGCCCACCGCAAGGTTGAAAAAAACCTGACCGGCCTTGGTTTTGAGCTGTTTCATGAACCCGGCGCAGGCATGTACCTGTGGGCGCGCCACCCCGATCTGCCCGACAGCGCCATCCTGTCGCAAGAGGCCACACTCGAAGGCATCATGCTCGGCCCCGGCCAGCTCTTTTTGGTTGATCCACACCCGACAGGCTGGTTGCGATTCAACGTGGCCTTCAGCGACGACCACCGTTTGTGGCGCTTTCTGGAAGCGCGCATCGAAATGGGGCACAAGGCCAGCCTGGGTTCTTGAGTTTTGGTGCGATGGTAAAATCTGGTTGATTCAACCAATCTATCAAAGCACAAAGGAACTGTCATGCAAACAGTCGGACTATTTGATGCAAAAACACATTTCAGCGAATACGTTGCACGGGCAGAGGCGGGCGAAGAGGTCATCATTACCCGGCATAACAAGCCTGTGGCCAAAATCGTGCCTTTGAATGCTGTGGCAACACCGCCTGCGCGGGAAATACCGAGGTTTGTACAGCGGACTTTTAACATGGGCGTACCTTTGGTTGACTTGACCAAAGCCAATCAGCTGGTTGCTGAACTTGACAACATCGAGTTCATGAAACTGAATGCGCGTCTGGAACGTGAAGCAAAAAAGCGTTGAATGCCGTATGAAGCTTCCTGATACCAATGTTCTGGTTAATTCCGTCAATGAGATGAGTCCGCAGTGTGCCCAGGCCACGGAATGGCTGGTCAACGCGTTTGAAGATTCCGATGGCGTTGGTTTTTCCTGGTTGGCGCTGGTGGGTTTTATCCGTGTGTCCACCCAAAAATCCCTGTTGCCCAAACCTCTCGCGATAGGCGATGCCATGGGCCTGATTGACGATTGGCTATCACACCCTCACGCGCGAATTCTTCATCCAACCCAACGCCATGGCGACGTCCTTGCCAGGCTGCTTTTGATTGCTGGTACAGCTGGAAATCTGACCAATGATGCACACTTGGCAGCACTTTCCATCGAGCATGGCGCTACTGTGGGCACCTTTGACCGGGACTTCAAAAAATTTCCAGGCATCAAACTTGACCTGCTGACCTGACCGTTTTGGTCACCCTTTATTCCAATATTGACTTCTGTTCGACTTATGACAAACGAAACCCCAGCCATCTCCGTCGCCGATATCCGCAAGACCTTCCTGGACTTTTTTGCCAGCAAGGGCCACACCGTTGTTGCGTCCAGCTCGCTGGTGCCGGGCAATGACCCGACGCTGATGTTTCCCAACTCCGGCATGGTGCAGTTCAAGGACGTTTTCCTTGGCACCGACAAGCGGCCGTATGTACGCGCGGCGTCGGTGCAAGCCTGCCTGCGGGCCGGTGGCAAACACAATGACCTGGAAAACGTCGGTTACACCGCGCGCCACCACACCTTTTTTGAAATGCTGGGCAACTGGAGTTTTGGCGACTACTTCAAGCGTGAATCGCTCAAATGGGCGTGGGAACTGCTGACCGAGGTGTACAAGCTGCCGGGCGACAAACTCTGGGCCACGGTTTACATCGACGATGACGAGGCCTACGACATCTGGACAAAAGAAATCGGCCTGCCGCCTGAGCGTGTGGTGCGTATTGGTGACAACAAGGGCGCCAAATACATGTCCGACAATTTCTGGATGATGGCCGACACCGGGCCCTGCGGCCCATGCAGCGAAATTTTTTACGACCATGGCCCTGAAGTTGCAGGCGGCCCGCCCGGCAGCCCCGAACAGGACGGCGACCGCTACATTGAAATCTGGAACAACGTGTTCATGCAGTTTGACATGCAGCCCGACGGCTCGGTCAAGCCGCTGCCCGCACCCTGTGTGGACACCGGCATGGGCCTGGAACGCCTGGCCGCCATCTTGCAGCATGTGCACAGCAATTACGAAATTGATATTTTTGACGCCCTGATCAAGGCTGCTTCACGCGAAACCGGTGAAGCCGACCTGGGCAACAAGAGTCTGCGAGTGATTGCCGACCATATCCGCGCCACGGCTTTTCTGGTCAGCGACGGCGTGAACCCGTCCAACGAAGGCCGTGGGTATGTGCAGCGCCGCATCATCCGCCGTGCGATTCGCCATGGTTACAAACTCGGCAAAAAGACGCCGTTTTTCCACAAGCTGGTGCCTGATCTGGTGGCCTTGATGGGTGAGGCTTAT
>JAZKIK010000454.1:0-4898 GCA_040384925.1 Pseudomonadota bacterium
TCTGTTTGTAAAACGACTCGATCCAGTCATCCTGCCGACGCAAAAAACACACCACACGCACATCCGCATGCTCCCGCAAAGGAGCAAGCGCCCTCGCAAAAGCCGGGTTTTCACCAGAAAATCCCTCGGCACTGAGCAGCAGCACCCGGCCAGGTTTTAAAAGTTTTGTAAAACCTTCAACCCGCGCCGCCGAAGGCCCAAAGACCGGATGCGCCTCGTTGAAATCCTTTTCATGTGAAATGGCATGAAACAGGTCATTGTGTTTGGACAGCTGACGCCCATCAGCATTCTGTGCTTTCGGGTAGTCAATGCCACTCAGCCTCAGCCCCAGCCGGTTCAGCACAAAAAAGCGCTGCAGGCTGGTGGAACCCGTTTTGTGCATGCCAATGTGCAAGACCACGCAAGCTTTGTTATCCGGACCAGCGGCGATTGTTGGCGAAACTTGAGGAGGCATTTTTAAGGCAGAAAAAAGGATGTCGAACCGCGAATGCAAGTATCGCACCCCGAATCGCCACAGGCCGCAGATGTAACAGCCGACCAGACAGCCCCGATCAGCCCTGCCCACGCCCGTTTAAGATGCGGCGATGCATAAAAAATTCATTATCATCACCGCCCTGTTGCTGCCAGCTTTTGCCGTACAGGCGCAATCCACACCAGAAAAAAAGGCATTGGCCGCCCGTATATTAAAAATCCAGCAGTCCGAGATCGAAGGCATGGGCCGCACCCTGGCAGAAAGACCAGCGCTTGCCATGCTGGATCGGGCCGGTGCAGCATTGCAGACCCGTATCGCCCCCGAAAAACGTGAAGCCATAGGCAAGGAAATTCAGGCAGACGTCAAAAAGTATCTGGATGAATCCGTACCACTGGTGCGCGACCGCGCAGTGAAGCTGGCCCCGACCACGATAGGCACCATGCTCGAAGAAAAATTCACCGAAGACGAACTCAAACAACTCGCCAATTTTCTCGAATCATCAACCTACAACAAATACCAGCAACTGGGTGCCGACATGCAAAAAGCCCTGCTTGAAAAACTGCTGGCCGACACCCGCGGAGTCATAGAACCCAAAGTCAAGGCGCTTGATTTGTCAGTCGCCAAACGACTGGGAATCACCGCGCCGCCGCCAGCCGGGGCAGCATCGGCACCGGCCAAATGATCAAAACCCCAGTCAGGCAAGCGTAACAACCCGGTTTGATGAAAGAACCCAATAAAAAACGGCCCGCAGGCCGTTTTTTAAGCAAGTGACGAAGATCAACGCGGTTTGCGCAGCAGCACCGGCCGCACAGGCTTGCCCGAGCCATTGTCACGCGGTGGCAAACCAGTATGCTGGGTCAGAATTCTGCCCTTGACGGGTGAAGCCACAGGTGCAGTTTTGGACACTGCCGTGGTTGAATTCTTGCGCCGCGCACTCTGGTAAGTGCCGTCTGTCAGGGGCTGAAAGGTCGGAATCAGGTGGTGTTTGCCATTGCCTATCAGGTCGGCGCGGCCCATGCTCTTGAGGGCTTCACGAAGCAGCGGCCAGTTGTTGGGATCGTGGTAACGCAAAAAGGCCTTGTGCAGGCGGCGGCGTTTTTCGCCGCGCACGATGTCCACCGTTTCGCTGTCGCGGGTGATCTTGCGCAGCGGGTTTTTATTGGTGTGGTACATCGCCGTGGCGGTAGCCATGGGGCTGGGGTAAAAGGTTTGTACCTGGTCGGCACGGAAACCGTTTTTCTTGAGCCACTGGGCCAGGTGCATCATGTCTTCGTCGCTGGTGCCGGGGTGGGCGGCGATGAAGTAGGGAATCAGAAACTGCTTTTTACCGGCTTCAAGGCTGTACTTTTCAAACAGGGTCTTGAACTTGTCGTAACTGCCAATGCCCGGTTTCATCATTTTTGTCAGCGGGCCCTGCTCGGTATGCTCGGGCGCAATCTTCAGATAACCACCCACATGGTGGGTGACCAGTTCCTTCACATATTCCGGGCTTTGCACAGCCAGGTCATAACGCAGGCCAGAGCTGATCAGGATCTTTTTAACGCCCTTGAGCGCCCGCGCACGGCGGTACATCTTGATCAGCGGGTTATGGTCGGTGTTCAGATTGCTGCAGATGCCGGGATAAACACAGCTGGGTTTGCGGCAGGCGGCTTCAATCTCGGGCGACTTGCAGCCAATGCGGTACATATTGGCAGTCGGGCCGCCCAGATCGGAAATTGCACCCGTAAAACCTTTGACTGTGTCACGAATCGCTTCAATCTCGCGTATCACCGAGTCCTCAGACCGGCTCTGGATGATGCGGCCTTCGTGTTCCGTAATCGAGCAGAAGGTGCAGCCGCCAAAACAACCCCGCATGATATTGACGCTGAAACGGATCATCTCCCAGGCCGGGATCTTGGTCGCGTGCTCGTGGCTGCCATTTTCATCCGCATAACGCGGATGCGGGCTGCGTGCGTAAGGCAGATCAAACACGTAGTCCATCTCGGCGGTGGTCAGCGGAATCGGTGGCGGTGTGATCCACACATCACGCGCCGTGGCACCTTCACCGTGCGCCTGCACCAGGGCACGGGCGTTGCCGGGGTTGGTTTCCAGGTGCAGCACACGGTTGGCGTGGGCGTACAGAACGGCATCACTTTTGACCTGTTCATAAGACGGCAGGCGAATGACCGAGCGGTCACGCGGCGGAACTTTGATCCTGCCCTGCATGTGGGACAAGGCCGGGTTGGCGACAAAAGTCAGCGGCTTGATGGCGGGGTTGGCTTTAATTGTCCCATCTCCCTCTGGGAGAGGGCTAGGGAGAGGGCTCCCCGACTTCTCGGCAAGTGCTGCCACACCTGCCGCCTCATCCTCACGAGCACAAGTCGCGCCCTGCTCCTTGGCCACGTCCGAAATCATCATGTAAGGGTTGACATGCGCCTCTACCCGGCCCGGTGCGTCAACACTCGTTGAATCAATTTCAAACCAGCCCTGGGCGCTTTCGTCACCGCTGCGGCGGATAAATGCGGTGCCGCGAATGTCTGTCATGCTCGCTACCGGCTCACGTGCTGCCAGGCGGTGGGCAATTTCAACAATTGCGCGCTCGGCATTGCCATACAGCAGCAGATCACATTTGGCATCGACCACAATCGAGCGGCGCACCTTGTCCGACCAGTAGTCGTAATGCGCAATGCGGCGCAGTGACCCTTCAATGCCGCCCAGAATGATGGGCACATCCTTGTAGGCCTCGCGGCAGCGTTGTGAATAGACAATCGCAGCGCGGTCCGGCCGCTTGCCGCCAATGTCGCCCGGTGTGTAGGCATCGTCGCTGCGGATCTTGTGGTCAGCCGTGTAGCGGTTGATCATTGAATCCATATTGCCAGCCGTCACCCCCCAGAACAGATTGGGTTTGCCCAGCACCTTGAACGGGTCGGCACTTTGCCAGTTGGGCTGGGCGATGATGCCAACCCGGAAACCCTGCGCCTCAAGCATGCGGCCAATCACAGCCATGCCAAAACTCGGGTGGTCAACATAAGCATCACCCGTGACGATGATGATGTCGCAGCTGTCCCAGCCCAGCGCATCCATTTCAGCCCGGCTGGTGGGCAAAAATTTGGCAGTGCCAAAACGCGCCGCCCAGTACTTGCGGTAACTGGTCAGCGGCTTGGCAGCACGCGTGAAAAAAGAGACATCGATTGGGGCGTTCATAAAATACTCGGGTAACCCTCTATTGTAAGGTTTAGCCCCGTTTTCACCTGATTTATCAGCGTTTTGGCCTTACAAAGGGCTTGAAGCCTTGTGTTTAACCATGAAGCTGGCGGCTGTCACCCGGTGCCTCGTCACGCTCGGTTTTGCCGTAGTCACGCAGCACATGGGCTACACGCAGGCGGTAATCCTCAAAAATCTCTTCACGGCCCCGGCTTTGGGCCTTGCGATGGGCTTCCAGCTGACGCCATTGCAGCACCGCACTTTCGTCCCTGAAAAACGACAGGGACAACAGTTTGCCCGGCGTACTCAAGCTTTCAAAGCGCTCAATCGAGATAAATCCGTCGATTTTTTCAAGCTGCGGCCTCAGGGAGGCCGCGATACTGAGATAAGCCTGCTTTTTATCCGGGTGCGGAATCACTTCAAAAATAATGGCAATCATGGGGTTCTTTCAGCGGTTTAGTCCAGAAACACCGGGATACGGGCGTTGGCAGAGGGTCGATAAATCCATTTTTGCGGCAAAACTGCGCACAAACCCGTTTCAAACAAAACCCCAAGCGCGGCAGCAGCAATCGTGCAGGCAATTTGTTGCCCCGGACACTGGTGGCGGCCATGGCCAAAACCCGGCACCCCGCTTGAGTCGTTTTTTGGCCTGTACAGCATCAACACCTCAGGCTGCACAAAACAGTCCGGGTCCCGGCCAGCAGCAGCCAGCACCAGCAAGATGCAGTCCCCTGCCTGCAGTTTGGCCCCCATCAATTCAAGCGGCCTGGCAACAAAACGCCGGGTGTTTTGAATCGACGGGTCATGGCGGCTGACTTCATTGACCAGTTCCAGAAGGCGCAGATGCCCCTGAATCAAACCGGCAATACCGGTTTGCCTTGTCAGCGCGATGATGCTGTTGCCAAGCAGGCCAGCCGTCGCTTCAAAAGTCTGCGACAACATACCCACCAGATTGGCCAGCAGCGCGCGCTTTTCGGTCCAGCCTGCATGCACGGCTTCAGCCTGGATCAGGGCTAGCGCGCTGTCTGGCCGGGCCGAAGCTGCCGCCACCAGTTCGGCAAGACGAGCCATCAGGGCCTGTGCCGCAACACTGGCCGCAGCCAGTTGCGCTGCATCACTCAAGGGTGACAGGCAGGCTACAAAGTCCGCCATCCAGCGCGCCACCTGCACCAGTTCAGCCTCGTCGAATCCCAGCAGATCAGCCACCACCATCACCGGCACATCAGATATCCAGCGTGACAGC
>JAZKIK010000455.1:0-2047 GCA_040384925.1 Pseudomonadota bacterium
CGATGGACACACCCAGGCCGCTGCCGCTTTCACGCTGGCCATCGGGCCGGTAAAAACGTTCGCCCAGCCGTGCCAGCTCGGCCGGGCCAAGTGCTGCACCTTCGTTGTGTATGGCCAGACTGGTTGGGGTGAACAGCAGTTTGACCAGGGTGTTGGCGGGGGCGTAACGCACGGCGTTGTCGAGCAGGTTGCGCAGCAATATGGTCATCAGGTACTGGTCACCTGGAATGGCCAGGGCCTGTCCTGGCGGGTCTGGCCATTCGCAGGCGATGTCTATGTTTCTGCGGTCTGCCAGGGGCAGGCAGTCGCTGATGGCCTGCTCGACCACCACTGGCCAGTTCAGCGTGTGGGTCCAGTGTGCTGCGGCACCCGGCTGCAATGGGTTTTGCGCCCGCGCTTCCACGCGTGCCAGGGCCAGCATCTGGGTGACCAGCCTGTCCATACGGTCCAGGCCGGCCGCCAGTCTGGTTTCTGCCTGGCTGCGTTCGGTCGGCCCGCCAGATAGTCGCAGCACATCCCACTGCGCGCGCAGCACGGCAAGCGGTGTGCGCAACTCGTGGGCAGCGTCGGCGGTAAAACGCCGCTCGCGGGTCAGCGTGTCGTCGATCCGTGCAAACAGGCTGTTCATGGCCTTGAGCAGGGGTTTGATTTCAGCCGGCGCGGTGTTTTCTGGCAGCGGTTTCAGGTCGTCGGCATGGCGCTGCTCCAGCTCGGTGGCCATTGCATGCACGGGCACCAGGGCGCGCCTGATGGCCCAGGCCATGGCTGCCAGCAAAACCGGCAATACCAGCAGCCAGGGAAACAGCTGAGTCAGTGTCAGGCCTATGACCAGTTCATGACGCTCCTTGGCCTTTTGCCCGGAGGCAACCAGCCATTCACCGGCTGCTGACTGCAGGTAATAAAGACGCCAGGCCTGGCCGTTGAGCTGCTCGTCAACAAAACCGGTGGCCTGCGGGCGGTAGGGCAACTCGGCGCCTTCGCGGTCGGCCACCAGCAGATGGCCCTGGCCGTCCCACACGGCAATGGCCATGTCGCTCAGGTCAGCCTCGCCACCGGAGGCCGGGGCATGTGCCGGCACTGGAATGGACGGCGCGGCACCGGCGCCGGTGTAGCGCACCAGCACCTGTACCTGGCGGGCCAGGCGTATCAGTTCGGTGTCAAACAGCTCGTTGACGCTGTGCCTTGCCCCGATCACGGAAAACAGCAGGGCCAATGCCCAGACCAGCGGTGCGCTGATCAAAAGGTAAAGCAGCAGTCGGCGTTGCAGGCTCATGGTGTTGGTTGTGACAGTGATTCGCCAGCGCCGAGCGCGTAACCGATGCCGCGCACTGTGCGCACAATCTGTGGGTGTATCTTGCGGCGCAGGTGGTGAACATACACTTCCAGCGCATTGCTTTCAGGCTCGGAGCCGCTCCAGTCGTAGAGTTTTTCCTGCAGATGGGCTTTTGACAACACCCGCTGCGGGTTGGCCAGCAGCACTTCAAGCAGGGCCAGTTCGCGCCCGGTCAGCTCGACTGGTGTGCCTTTCCAGCGCACGGACTTGTTGGCCGCATCGTATTCAAGCGGGCCATGCTGCCAGATGGACTGCACAAAACCAGAGCGGCGCCGCATCAGCGCCCGCAGCCGTGCGGCCAGCTCGTCAATTGAAATCGGTTTGACCAGGTAGTCGTCAGCACCGCCGTCCAGCCCGGCGATGCGGTGCTCGACACCATCACGTGCAGTCAGAATCAGTATGGGCACGGTCAGGCCGCGCTGGCGCCAGCGTGTCAGCCAGACCAGGCCGTCACCGCCCGGCAAACCCAGATCAAGCACCACCACGTCATATGGAACACCGGCCAGCGCCGCATCGGCCTGGCTGCCATTGGTGAACCAGTCCACCGCATGGTCCAGCTGGCGCAGCCCCGCGGCCAGGGCCTCACCGAGCAACAGGTCGTCTTCAACAATCAGGCAACGCATGGGGGAAAACTCCGAAGTGGCCGGGAGTGGCACCTTGGGATGCTCTGCATAACTCCCTGCGGTCTGTGATCAGCCGGGCTCGGGCGGTCTG
>JAZKIK010000456.1:0-27916 GCA_040384925.1 Pseudomonadota bacterium
GACCGCCCGAGCCCGGCTGATCACAGGCCGCAGGGAGTTATGCAGAGCATCCCTAATGGGCAAGGCGATGTTGGCAGGCATCAAATACCTGCATGCAGGCACACGCGCCAGTATCAATCCGTTGTCGGGTCTTTGGCTTCTGCCAGCGCCGCCTTGGCGCTTTCAAGTTCACGTTCCAGCCTGGCTCGCTCGTCAATCTCCTGCGCAAGCACGGCGTTGACCTGTGCCAGGTCACCCGCTGTCTCCTGGATTTTGGCCTCCAGCGCGTCTGTTTTTTCAAGCGCCTGCGCCACATCGCCTGTTTGTACGTGGTCGGGCAGTTCCTGCTTCAGCACGGCATTGATGACCAGCAACTCGGCAGCCGACTCTTCCACTGTGCCCTTGACGGCCTCGTTCTGGTCAAGCGCCCGGCTCAGTGGTGTGGATTCTGGAGAAGTTGATGAAATGGAGGGCTGTTCGGACATGATTCAAACCTTGATGAAGGCATGAGGATAGCGGAATTAAAGGATGACTTGCAACTTTGCCTAACGCTCAGGCTGTGGGCTGGCACCAGCACTGCCTGGTGATTTGCCGAAAAGTTTACCCAGCGCCGCACCCAGCCGGGCACCGATTGCCGTGCCCACACCCGGCAGCACCGCTGTGCCTGCGGCTGCCCCCACCACCGCCCCGGCGGGCACACTGACACGCACCTTGCTCACTGGGCCACTGAGTTTGAGCGGCACACCGACGATGCCATCCACCAGATCCACCGCCAGTTCGGCGTCGATATTGCGGTTGTGCAGTCTGGCCTGGCCTGAGGCGCTCAGAAGGCCCGACCTGGCCTGGATGCGCGTGAAGTTCATTACCATGCCATCAGCAGTGTTTTGGGTGTCAAGCTGGCCAGTGATGCTGTCCAGCCCGGTTTGCCCCTCGTGGTCTTTGCCCAGGCTACGTACTGCCTTGCCCAGGTCAAATCGCAGCAGTGTGCTTTTGCCGATATTAAAAACCGTAGTGGTGTGCAGTGACCGGGCCAGCTCGCCCACGCTGTCGCCACGGGCTGAGAGTGTGGTGTCGCCTGCCAGCTTGCCGGCCAGCACCGGGCGCCGGTTAAAGGCCTGCAGTGCGCTTGAAACCTCGATATCACGCGGCTTGAGCTTGCCGCTTAACTGCAAACGCCCGTCCGCTTGCGTACTGAGCTGCAACTGGCCATGGGCCGTACCGCCGCCCAGGTTGACCAGGGCAGCCCAGCTGTCCTTGCCCTTGTCATTGCCAGTTTCTTGCGGACTTTTGCGTGTCAGAGTCAGGTCGGTCAGCGGTTTGAAACCCGGCCGACGCAACTGCGCCAGACCTGGCCTCCAGCCGGGGTCAAAGTCCACTTCACCTTCATAAACCACGCTGATGCCGGTACGCGAGACCCAGCTCAGATCTTTGAAAACCAGCCGCACCAGCGGCACATCGGCCAGCGCAAAACCGCCAAATATTTCATCCTGCGGGCCAGAATCGTCAGCCGCCGTGGCCTTGGCCGAAGCCTTGCCCAGCGCGCTCAAAGACTTTTGCGGTATCACAGCGCCTTCCAGCTCAGCCAGTTCCAGCTGCAGATCAAGCCGCCAAAGTGTGGCCAGGGCAGGGTAAAGCGAGAGTTTTTTGATCAGCACCGGCTCAGACTGCACGCTGCTGACATCTTCAAACACCACCATGGGTCTGGGCAGCACGCGCCAGTGCAGGGCACCCACATGTACCGGTACACCCAGCGCCGCCTCCAGCCGGGCAGAGGCTTTTTCAGCCAGTTCAATCTCGGACGGTATCAGGCTGAACGCCGCAACCCCACCCAGCACCACGACCAGCCCCAGGCCAGCCAGCCATTGACGTGAAGGACTCATGAAATGCTGCTTTGTGATGGCATGTGGTGCCAAGCTTAATCCAGACGGGTGTTGTGTGGTTTTTGTGTGTGTCAGAGGTGTCAGCCGATTCGAGGGTATTTATATATAGTGACTGATACATCCGGGCCGAAATACGGTCTCTGTTCAAGTTACCCAAAGCAAACAAAAAACCATCATGCGAATCTGGAAGCAGGACATCTCCGTCGAAATACTTACCGCCGTCAGCGCCAACAGCGCGGTGTCCCATCTGGGCATAGAGTTTCTGGAAGTTGGCGACGACTTCATACGCGCCCGCGTACCCGTGGACAGCCGCACCACGCAACCCTATGGCCTGCTGCACGGCGGTGTGTCCGTCGTGCTGGCTGAAACCTTAGGCTCCTGCGGCGCAGCCTACGCCGCCCCCGAAGGCCACCGAACCGTGGGCCTGGACATCAACGCCAACCATTTGAAAGGCAGCAGCAGCGGCTGGGTCACTGGCATCACCCGCCCGGTACATATAGGCCGCAGCACCCAGGTCTGGCAGATCGATCTGACCAATGATGCGGGGGAGTTGACCTGTGTGTCGCGGATTACTATGGCCATGTTGCTGCCGCGATAGGGTTTTGGGGTATCTTGCATTTGTTCACGGGACATTTTGCAATGGTGGCAAGCGTAGGCTCTTTCAATGACCTTGCAGACGATTCTGCGCAGCACAGCCACCCAGAATGACAAACTCCGTTTGTACTATGCGGCCGGGAGCCTCTCGCAGCGGGGAACCATGGCCGCGAACATGGATGCTATCTTCCGAAACTCCCATACTCATCAGCCACATACGTACTGAAATCAGGCGCCGGTGCGACAACGCCCATTTTTCAGCCTCGGAAAAAGCCTCGCTTTCTGATGCGTACCCTTCCAGAAATATGTGGTATTCCCACGTTGTGGTGGCTAGCGCCCACTGCTGAACCAGTGCCCTTGTGTTGGCACCTCTTTCGGGTAATAGCTGGAATTGGCCTTCATCAAAGAGAATATTGGAGGTTGCGCGGCCTGGGCTGCAAGCTTTGGCGGACGGTGAGAGCAAGGTGAAGAACATTAGCACAAGAGTGAAAATGACCGTTGCTCCAAGCGATTTTTGAGAATTGTGACAAACAATAAAGTTGCGCAATATGATTTCTCCGGCTCTTTTGCAAAGCAGTGACGTGGTTTGCAATCGTGGATTGTGTACGAATCGCATGCTTCAATGACCGAGATGCCCAAAAGAGGTAATACAAACCCATGCGCCGCGCAGACCGCCTTTTCCATCTCGTCCAGCTGATTCGCGGCCGCCGCCTGACGACTGCTGCCTTCCTGGCGCAGCGGCTTGAGGTTTCGGAGCGTACGGTTTATCGGGATATTGCTGATTTGCAGCATCAGGGCGTGCCGATCGAGGGGGAGGCGGGGCTGGGGTATCGCTTGGGGGCCGGGTTTGACTTGCCGCCCCTGATGTTTACGCAGGCCGAGGCGGGGGCGCTGGTGGCTTCGCTGCGGCTGGCGCAGGCCTGGCTTGATCCGGCGCTGGCGGCTGAGGCTGAAGCAGCCTTGGGACGGATTTTTTCAGTGCTGCCGGCTGCGAGCCGGGCGGCTGCTGAAAGCCTGCCGGTTTTTGCGCCTGTGATGGACGTGGACACAGCCACTCAGGCCAGGCTGCAGGCCTTGCGTGAGGCGGTGCAGGCACGCCACAAGCTCAGGCTTGATTATGTGGACGTGTCAGGCAAAACCAGCCAGCGGGTGGTGTGGCCGCTGGGCTGTTTTTATTGGGGCTCGGTGTGGACGCTCGCTGCCTGGTGTGAGGAGCGGCAGGACTTTCGCAGTTTCAGGATAGACCGCATGATTGCGCTGGAACTGCTGAGCCTGCCCTTTTCGCATGTTGCAGGACGCACGCTGGCTGATTATTTGCGGGCTGCCAAGCACGGCTGACGAACTCGTGGGCAGCCTGCCAGTTACAAAAATCAGGCTGCAAGTGCCTTGTCGATGTCTTTGACCAGATCTGCGGGTTTGTCGGTCGGGGCGTAACGGCGAATCACCTGGCCGTCCTTGCCAATCAGGAATTTGGTGAAATTCCATTTGATGGATTTGCTGCCCAGCAGGCCAGGTGCTTCGGCGCTGAGCCATTTGTAGAGCGGGTGGGCGGCGGGGCCGTTGACGTCGATCTTGCTCATCATCGGAAAACTCACACCGTAGTTGAGCTGGCAAAACTCGGCAATCTCGCCGTCAGCGCCGGGGTCTTGTGAACCAAACTGGTTGCACGGAAAACCCAGCACCTCCAGGCCCTTGCCAGCGTGGCTTTTGTGCAGTTCTTCAAGGCCGCCAAACTGCGGCGTAAAACCACATTTGCTGGCGGTGTTGACGATCAGCAACACCTTGCCCTTGAAGGTCGACAAGGCGATGTCCTTGCCGGTGATGTCCTTGGCTTCGAAGTCGTAAACCGTTTTTTCGGGGCTGTTCATGCTTGTCTCCTGAAATGTGAATCGATGTGAATTGCCTTGCAGATTCTGCGCCAGTCCAGGGGCTCAGTGGCCGCTTTGTGTCGGGCGCACCATTGCCGCCAGCACGGCGGCCAGCACAATCAGCCCGCCGCCCAGCAGGGTGCGGGGTGAAAATTCGGCCGCACCCAGCGCTGCCGATGACAGGCTGGCAAACAGGATTTCGGTCAACATCACAATCGCCGTGGTGCTGGCGGCCAGACGGGCGGCCCCGTATTGCAGGGCGGCATTGCTGACCATGAAGGCCAGGCCCAGCCCAAGCACGAGCGGAATGCCCGCTGCAGCCAGTGCCGGTGCCGGGACCATGGACTGCGACATGCCAACTGCGGCGACCAGCGCAGCCATCAGCCCGCTGCCGCCAAACATGGCCAGCATGCGTGAGGCCGGCGGGGTGTGCTGGTATTTGCGCAGTACCGCGTTGGTGATGGCAAAACTCAAACCGCCCATGATGGCCAGCCAGTCAGCCCAGCCCTGGGGAACTGGCCATGATGAATCGGGTGCTTTCAGCACAATCAGCACACCTGTCATGGCCAGCAGCAGACGCAGCAGCGAGCCGGCTGAGGGTTTTTCACCCAGCATGATCCAGGCAATCAGCACTGACCAGGCGGGCATCAGGTAAAACAGCAGCACCACCCGCACCACGTCACCCACCGTCACGGCCCAGTTGAAACCCACATTGGTCAGGCCCGCTGCGGCGGCCAGAAACCACAACTGCGGGTGCGCTGCAAAACCGCGCCACACCTCAGGTCGAAAAATCGTCAGCACGATGACGACCAGCAGGTAAACCAGTGCTGTTGACCACAAGGGGTGCAGCCCAAAATCCTGCAACTGGCGCAGCGGCCACCAGGACACCCCCCAGACAAAAGAGTTGACAACCAGGGCGGCGGCGGCAAGCGCGGCCGAATTTCCAAGCCCGCTCCGGCTGGTGGCGGGGTGCAGGGCTTGCATCCCCATCAGTGAGAGTTGTCGCAGCGCGCGATGTCCATCAGGTGGTCAACCTGTTCCTTGTGTTTGATGCAATTGCTTTTGTGCCAGCGCTGTATCAGCCACATGAAACCGGCCACAACCAGGCCAAAGGCAGTAATCGCACCAAAAGCTGACAGGCCCATGCCGGTTGACAGGCTGTAAAACGCGCCCAAGCTCAAAATGCAGGCTTGTTCATTGAAGTTTTGCACCGCAATCGAGCGGCCAGCGCCCATCAGGTTGTGGCCGCGATGCTGCAGCAGCGCATTCATGGGCACAACCAGAAAACCGCCCAGGCCACCCAGCAGAATCAAAAACGGTGCAGCGACCCAGACATTGTTGATGAAGTTCATCAGAATCACCAGCACGCCCATGGCAATGCCCAGCGGCATCACCAGAGTTGCCTGGTCCAGCCGCATGCGAAGCGATGCCAGAATCGCGCCGACGGCGGTGCCGATCGCCACCACTCCGACCAGCGACGAAGCCTGTGTGGTGCTGTAACCCAGGGCTGCGGCACTCCAGGCCAGTACGATGTAACGCAGATTGCCCGACACACCCCAGAACAAAGTCGTGGTGGCGAGAGAAATCTGGCCCAGCTTGTCGCGCCACAGGGCGGAGTTGCAGTTCCAGAAGTCCGGCAGCAGCTCCAGCTTGTTTTTGGGCATGGGCCGCATCTCGACACCCGTGCTGGGGATGCGGGTATTGAACCAGGCGGCAATCGCGTAAAGCAGAATCAGCACCGTAATGGCGGCTTCGGGCGCGGTGTCTATGCCGGTGCCGATAATGGGGAAGTCAAACGAAAGCAGCAGGCTGGACACCGAATGCCCGACCAGCTGGCCACCCAGCAGCACACCCAGAATGATGGACGCAATCGTCAGCCCCTCGATCCAGCCATTGGCCTTGACCAGTTGGGACGAGGGCAAAAGTTCGGTCAGGATGCCGTATTTGGCCGGTGAATAAGCCGCTGCGCCCAGCCCCACAATGGCATAAGCCATCAAAGGATGGGTGCCAAAAAGCATCATCAGGCAGCCCACCACCTTGATGGCGTTGCTGACAAACATGACCTTGCCTTTGGGCTGCGCATCGGCAAAAGCGCCGACAAAGGGTGCCAGAACCACGTAAAACAGCGCAAACATGGGCACCAGCGCAGCGGGTTGCCATTTGGGCGCGCCGCTGGTCTTGAGCAGTTCAACCGCAGCAACAAATAGCGCGTTATCAGCCAGAGAGCTGAAAAACTGGGCCGCCATGATGGTGTAAAAACCGCGCTTCATTAGAATTTTTTAGTCACTGCAGCCAGGGCATCAGACAGCCTGATGTGGCGGAATATCGGTGAATGTCTCCAAAAGATTGTGGTTTATAGCATGGGGGCCAGTGTCAGAATCCATAGAGCCCTGTCATGCCGCTTCGGTAAAGCTCTGGCAAACCGGTGTAAAGCCTTGAAAAGCTTGCCTGGCGGCAGGATTCTGGCCTCTTGTTTTCATTTTTTAATCTGCTGTCATGCCCCGCCCCATACTTGCCACCATTCACACAGCCGCTTTTGTCAACAACCTGGCCAGGGTACGCGCTGCCGCACCAGATTCACGGGTCTGGGCCATCGTCAAGGCCAATGCCTACGGCCACGGCATCGAGCGCGTTTTCGAAGGCATGCGCAGCGCCGACGGGTTTGCACTGCTTGACCTGGACGAGGCCAGGCGCCTGCGCGCACTCGACTGGCGCGGACCGATTCTGCTGCTGGAAGGTTGTTTTGAGGCACGTGACCTGGAGCTTTGTTCGCGCCTGGGTTTGTGGCACACGATTCACAACAACGAACAGATTGACATGCTGGCCGCGCACAAAACCCAGCTGCCGCACCGCGTTTTTCTGAAAATGAACTCCGGTATGAACCGCCTGGGTTTCACGCCAGAGCGTTATCGCGCCGCCTGGACGCGGCTGAATTTGTTGCCGCAGGTTGAAGAAATATCGCTGATGACGCATTTTTCGGACGCCGACGGCCCGCGCGGCATCAAACACCAGCTGGCTGCCTTTGATGCGGTAACCCACGATCTGCCCGGCGAGCGCACCTTGAGCAACAGCGCAGGCACCCAGCGCCACGCTGATGTGCTCGCCGCCAGGTCAGACTGGGTACGCCCCGGTATCGCGGTATACGGCAGCGCGGCCGACTTTCCGCTTCATAGCGCCGAACACTGGGGTTTGCTGCCGACCATGACACTTTCATCAAAAATAATAGCAATACAAAACCTTGTGGCGGGCGCAAGCGTTGGATATGGCTCAAGTTTTGTCGCAGACGGGCCTATGCGCATTGGTGTGGTCGCCTGCGGTTACGCTGACGGATACCCGCGCCATTGCAGCACAGGCACGCCGATTCTGGTGGGCGGCATCCGCACCCGCCTGGTGGGCCGCGTCAGCATGGACATGATTACAGTTGACCTGACGCCCGTGCCGGCTTCCGGCCTGGGCACTGAGGTGACCTTGTGGGGCCGTGCTGCCAGCGGCGCGGTGCTGCCCATCGATGAGGTCGCCGCCTCTGCGGGTACGGTGGGTTATGAGCTGATGTGCGCGCTGGCGCAGCGGGTACCGGTGGTGGTGGAGTGACATGTCCATCGGGAAAATTGCTCCGGCCAGGCGGTCACGCCTGCGCTTGCATGGCTGGCTGCTGCTTTTGTGGGCAGCCAGCGTTGGCCTGCTGACTTCAGTCCTGTTGCTTCATGTATTTCATGTTCAATCCATGGCCATCCGGTATGCCATCGGTGCTGCGATTGTCTATCTGCTCGGTTTTGTTTTTACCGGGTGGTGGTATGCCAAATGGATGAATGGTCAGAAAGCCCAAAAAGTCGCAGATTTACCGGTTCATGCCACTCTTCAGGAGCAGCTTGAATATGATCAGGAGCAGGAGGCAATTCGCAAACGGTTCAATTGGCTCGATTTTCTGAACGTTGGAGGAGGTGATGATCCGATAGGGCTCATCCTGAATTTCATCGTATTTGCTGCGCTTGCTCTGTTTGTGCTGCTTCTGGTTCCTTATTTACCGATGCTGGCGACAGAAGCACTCGCGGGCTATCTGGCAGAAATTGTCCTGGAGTTTGTGATTGGTGGTTTTGTCATGCGCCACATCCTGAAACCCAAATCGCTGGACGATTACTGGAGTTTTGTGGTGGGCAAAACCTGGCTGGCAGGGCTTTGCCTCGTTGTGGTGTCTGGTGTGTCCGGTTATGTGTTGCAGCAATTTGATCCGACTGCCAGGACACTGTTGCAGCTTATCCGCTAAGTTGCAAACTGCCGCACTGAAAAATTCAGCGTCAAGCCAGGCCCGCCAGATGCAGCGCCGCCGCCCGCCCCAGCTTTTCATCAAAGGTAGCAAGTGGCGCTTTCAGTTCAGCGGCCAGCCACAGGTAGGTGGCGTCGTAGGTAGAAAGCTGGTAACGCAATGCCAGGACCAGGGCGTCCTGCGGCTCAACCCGGTACAGGTTGATTTCCATTTCCGCATACTGCGCCAAAGCGTCAGTGACCAGATCAGCAAAACCCTGGCGGTGTTTTTTCAGGGCAACACTGGCGATTTCGGCCTGCAGCAGAAAGGGCGCGTGAAGGCTGCGGCCATGGATTTTTTCGGCCGCCAGATCACACCATTCCTCCTGAAACAGCAAACCTGCCAGGGCGCTGCAGTCCACCACCACGGGAGGGCGCGCCAGGTATTGCGCGGGTGGTTCGGCCAGGTACAGCACCGGACGGGAGGCCCGGCTCATCGTGAATCCCTGTCTTCACGAATGATGTCCACGGCCAGTGGCGCGCCCTGAACAGGTTTTGGGTATTTGGCCTTCATCTCGGCGCTGATCTGCTCAATCGTCTTCCAGCCGTAACGCATGATGGCCTTGCCTCTGCGGTCATGGCCAGCTACCGTGCCTTGCCCTGCGCTGGTGCGGGGCAGTTGTTCAGGCGATGTGGATGAGGTCAATGGCGCGGCTGTGCCTTCAACCGCCTGCTCGATGATCGCCATCAGCTCACCCTGCAATGAGCGGTGATTGCGCGCAGCACGCTGCCTCAGGCTTTCAGCCCAGGCTTCGGGTACGTCCTTGATTGAAATATTGGCCATAAAAGCTCCAAAACAGATCTTGCATCCATTTTGGATCTTTTATGCAGCCATATCAAGTCACTGCATGGCCAGTTTATTTCGGCGTGATTTTTGCGCCTGTGATGTTTTCCTGCGCCGTCACCAGCGCGCCAACAAAGGCCTTGCCGTGGCCAAGTGCGCTGGCGGTGACCAGGCTTTGATGCACCGCTTCGCCAACACCTGAGGGCACATTCACGTTTTCTGCCAGATGGGTGTAATAACGCAAGTCCTTGCGGGCGTTGTCCAGCTCGAATTTGATGCCCGTAAAGTCGCCTTTCAGTGTTTTGCCCATGGCCTGAAACAGTCCCGAATTCACGCCGCCTGCCGACACCACATCGACCAGTTTTTGCGGGTCAATGCCGGCTTTGGTGCCCACGGCAAAGGCTTCAGCCGCAGCAGTGCAGATGGCCTGGCCGATAAAGTTGTTCAGCAGTTTGATGATGTGGCCGGCACCAGGGCCACCGACGTGAAAGATGTTTTCACAGTACGCTGCCAGCACCGGCCGGATGCGCTCAAACACGTCCTGCTCTGCGCCTACCATGGTGTTGAGTTTTCCCAGTTCAGCCTCAACCGGCGTGCGTGCCAGCGGCGCGTCAACCAGCGTCACGCCATTGGCGGCACAAAGCGCGGCCAGGCGGAGGGTGGACTCGGGCTCGCTGGTCGATGTATCGACCACAATCAGCCCGGCGTGGGCCGCCGAGAGCACGCCGTCCGGACCCGACAGGGTCGATTCGACCTGCGGCGAGCCGGTCACGCAGATGATGACCGCATCACAGGCGCCCAGTTCGGCCGGGCTGGCCACGCGTTTTGCGCCAGAGGCCAGCAAGTCGGCCACGCCGTCAGCGTTGCGGTGAACCGTCAGGCTCAGCTCAAAACCCTTGGCCAGGATGTTGCGGGCGATGCCGTGGCCCATCAGGCCCGAAGCGCCAATCATGCCTATGTGTTTCATGAAGTCTCCTTGATAAAGTGGATGGCTGAAGAAAAAATTGCAGAATGCCTGCTGACCTGTTTGCGCCTGCCAGGTGATGGCATTGTGTCAGGTGGCCTTACCAATTTTCTCAAAAAATCCGGCAGCACCCCAGGCAGCGCGCCAGCTGGTCCAGCCCCTTTCCACTACATCCAGGCTTTTGCCAAAGGCTTGCGCCGTATTTTGCAGCGCATCGCTGATCAAAAAACCGGGCCCCGCCCGCTCCAGCTGTTTCAGCAGGTGGTATTGCGCAGGCAGCAAGGTAAAAATGCCAATCTTGTAGTCAGTACGCACCAGTGCCAACCAGCTGGCCTGTTGTGGCGGCAGCGGTGGCACCCCGTCTGTCGGCCCTTGCATGGCTGCCACCTGCTGGTAATAGCCGCTGACCGGGTAGCGGTAGCGGCACAGCCGCAGGCAGGCCTGCAGTCGCAGTTGTGGCTGCAGCAGTTCTTCAGGTTCGTTTGCATAACCCTGCGCTTCGGCGCCCGGCGCGTCAAACAGGGTGTAAAGCGTCCATTCAAAACTGGCCAGATCGACCATGAAGTCAATCCAGCCTTCTTTTTCGGCTGCATCGGCATCGGGGCGGGTGCGCTGCAGGTAGCCCGCAAAATCCTGGCCCAGCAAGGCCAGCGTGGCGCTGCGTGAGGGGGTCTGCTGCAGGTATTGATGGGCAAAATCATTAAACAGTGCCGGACCCAGCGCCTGGCAAAGCGCCTTGTATTGACCCTGCAGGCACTGCAGCAGCCTGGCGTAATACGCGCGCTGGTAAATTGCCAGATGTTGCGCGGCATTGAGCCGTGCGCCCGGTGCGATGTGGTCCTGCACCAGTTGCTGCGCATGGCCAGTCTGCATCAGCGCGGCCTGCATGAATTGCTGCACCCCGGCCAGACTCGTCGGCGGCTTTTTTCCTTCGGCGTTCATCAGCAGTCAGACTGCCGCAACATGACTGGCCTCGGCCATCATGGGGGCCATCAAAAAGTCCACGGGTGTGGGTATGGCGTCGGCTTGCAAACCGTGTTCCTTCATGTTTTGCGCGGTTTGCGCGGATATGGGGCCTGCCATGTAGTCGCGTGCCTTGTGCAGTTCGGCCAGGCAGACTTCCAGCGCCGGAATATTGCCATCCCATTCAAGCAGGGTGGATGCGCCCTGGCTCAGTTGCCAGGCATGGCTGAAAAGTTGCCAGACCGGCTCTGCAACCGGCCTGTCGTGGGTGTCAATGATGTGGGTGCCGCAGTGCTGGTGGCCAGCCAGGTGCAGTTGCACAATGGCTTCATGTGGCAGGTCCTGCAGGTATTGCATGGCGTCTTGCCCGTTGTTGAAGCAGCTGACATGGCAGTTGTTCACATCCAGCAGCAGCTTGCAGCCGGTGCGGCGCACCAGTTCAGCCAGAAACCCTGCTTCCGGCCAGCTCGAATGGGTAAAGCTCAGATAAGTGCTGGGGTTTTCAAGCACCAGCGGCCGGCCCAGAAAGTCCTGCACCGCATCGATGCGGCTTGCTACATGCAACAAGGCCTCATCAGTCAGCGGTAGCGGCAGCAGGTCATGGCTGTTCAGCCCGGCCACGCCGGTCCAGCACAGATGGTCGCTTATCCATTGCGGCTGCACCTCGTCGGCCAGGCTTTTCAGCGCCTGCAGGTATTGGCGGTCCAGCGGGTCGGTGCTGCCAATCGACAGGGACACGCCATGCATCACTACCGGGTAACGCTGGGCAATCTGGCGCAGCACATGGCGTGGCCGCCCGTGCGAGAACATGAAGTTTTCGGAGATCACCTCAAACCAGTCCACCTGAGGCCATTCACGCAGTATCTGGTCAACGTGGACATGGCGCAGCCCCAGACCCAGGCCCAGACCGTTTCCCAAGCGGGGTGAAGCGCTGCCTGTGTCGGCTAGATGCAACTGCCGCCACCACTCATGCCGCTGGCACCACAGGCCGTGTAGTCTGCCGAATAGTTGGCCTGCAGCCAGGCCAGCGTGGGGCCGACGTCTGAGGGTGATGGCAGCACCTGCCGATTGGCAGCCTTCATGCGTTGCTCGAACAATTCACGGGCGCGTACCCATACGCTATGGCCCTGGTTGGGGCCATTGCTTGAAAACCGCTCGGCGTTGATGGGCACGGCGCACGAACCCTGCCAGGCGCAGAGGTTGTCAGCCGGGTGGTTCTGCTCTTCGCCGGTACCGTACAGGCCGCAGCCGCCCTGGCCACGGCAATTGTTCAGTGTGTGGCATGAGTGCGCCGCTGCCGTGGCGCAAACGCCGCTGCCCGCGCAGGCATTGCTGCCCAGCCGGTCATGGCCCTTGCAGGCGTTCAGGCCCATGCAGGCATGCAGTTCCTTGGGCTGGCTGATGATGGGTGAAGTCATGGTGGGTTTTGCTTGAGTTTGGGGAGGGACAGTCAAAAACGCACAATGCCGTCCGGGCCGACATTGACATCCGGCAAGTCCTGGATGCGGCCCAGGATGTTGCTGTCCAGCCCCAGGCTGGCAGGCACCGCCTGGCACAGTGTGATCAGTTCCTGCTTGGCTGTTGCCAGGCTGTTGAAGGCATGGTTTTCAAAAGTCGGTGCCAGTGCTGTGCCGTTGGTTTGCGGCAGCGTGTTGTAGCGCATGCCACCCAGAATCTTGTCAAGGATAAAAATCATGCCCTTGTGCATGCCTATGTAAAACATCGATGCCTGCGCTTCGTCCTTCAGCCGGAAAGAGGTTTCAGTCAGCAAAAACAGGTAGGAATAAGTCGCGTTGGCCAGGTCCACCAGCGGCAGACAGGCCGCCGGGTAGCTGGCGCGTGTGGGGTTGCTTGGAAATGCATAGGTGATCAAGGCCAGGTCACTGGCGCTGAAGGCCTTGATTTCCTTGAGCAACTCGCGGTATTTGAACCAGTGGGTGTCTTCGTCACGTGGCTTGTCGTCGTATTTGTGTTCCGGGTCGGTGTCATAACCCTCGCCCTGCAGCATGACGGTGTGTATGGCCTTCAGCGCGTCCTGCCGGTTGCGTACCCGCATCAGCAGGCCGCTGTTTTTGTTGTCAGGGTATTGGGCCTGGCTTGCGCCGCGTTTTGCTGGGTCAAACGGGTCTTCCGGCTGCTTGATGTAATAGGCATCCCTGGGGTAAATCGTGTCCACATTGTTGGGCGAGTAATAACCCTTGCGTGCGGCCAGCTGGTGCTCCACCTGCCCATAATCTTCGTCAGTGGTTTGCTGTATCAGTGTTTCGATATAACTGTAGAACTGGCCAATCGTCTTCCAGTTGTTTTCTTCCGGCGGCGCGCCGTCCTGCTCGGGCAGCTCAATGATTTCAAACTGCTTGAGCTGCGCCGCCGAAAATGGCTCCAGCCCGACTGCAAACCCGGCTTTGTGGTGCGGCAGATTGGTCGGGTAAGGCCCCGGTGACTTGCAATACAGCTTTGGCTCACCACCCAGTGCACGCAGAATGTTGGACGACAGCGACATATGCAGCATTTCTTCAACCGCCACACTCATCAGCAGTCCGCCCGCCTTGTTGGCAAAGGTGGCCAGTGCCTGGCCATTGGGCAGGCTGTCGGTGGTCTGGGGTTGCCGCCGTATCGAATAATAGGTGTACAGGTAAACCGGAATCGTTGACAGCTCGATTTCGATGGCAGTCTGCAGATGCGTGTACAGTTTGGCGCGCAGTTCAGCGTCCATGGAATCCCCCTTTGTGCATACTTTTATGGTCTAAAAGTATCGGCGGCACCCAGGTTCATCGTCAAGCGGTGCCGCACTTTTGGGGCGATATGTAAACCCCTAATACAAACGGAGTACCCTGGCCTGCAGCCGCGCCAGCCCAAGCAGCGCATCGGTAAATGGCGTGGCCACACCCGTCAGCTGGCCCAGTTCACGCACACTGGAAACCAGCGCATCCAGCTCAATCGCCTTGCCCGCTTCCACATCCTGCAGCATGGAGGTTTTAAACGCGCCCAGCTTGAGCGTCACAGCATGGCGGTCTGCCGGGTTCTGGTCTATGGTGATGCCTATGCGGGCACCGATTTCTTTCGCTTCCAGCATGATGGTGGACAAAAACTCGCGCACCAGCTCATCACCCATGATGAGGTCAGTGGTGGCACCCGTCAGGGCGCTGATGGGGTTGACCGTCATGTTGCCCCAGAGCTTGAACCAGATGTCTTTTTGAATCTGATCCGACACCGGTGCTTCAAAACCGGCTTTTTCAAGCAGCGCAGCCAGTTCTGCCACGCGTGCGGTTTTTTCACCTGAGGGCTCACCAATGATGAGCCGGTTGCCAAAATGGTGATGCACCAGCCCCGGCTCGTCGAGCGAACAGCTGGCATGCACCACACAGCCAATGATGTGCCTGGCTGGAAGCGCCGCTGCCAGCACGCCGTCCGGGTCAACCGATGTCAGCTGCCGATTGGCCAGCGCACCGCCAAATCCATTCAGAAACCACCAGGGCACACCATTCATGGCCGTCAGGACGATGGTGTCCGGGCCGACCAGCGGTGCAATCTGGCGCACCACATCAGGCAGCGAAGGTGCCTTGACGGCCACCACCACCACATCCTGCACACCCAGCTCAGCCGGGCTGGCGCTGGCCCTCACCGCTTGTGAGGTAATCTGCCCGGCCTGATTCAGCCGCAATCCGTGCGCCAGCAAGGCCTCCAGCGTCGCCCCGCGCGCCACCACGCTGACCTGGCAGCCAGCCCGCGCCAGACCCGCGCCTATCCAGCCGCCAATGGCACCAGCACCAAAAATACAGACTTTCATGTTGGGATTCCTGAGATCAATACAAATTAGGTCATGTTCGGAAAGTTCACTGAACCATCTCATGATGCCAGCAAGGTGAAAAAAGCCCCAAAAACTGGGTATCAAACTTGTCAAGTGTGTGGCGACGTGGCTGAATGACTCTTGTGCCGTGTGTGAGGGATGCAGAAATGCCAAATATCCCGTTTGTAGCGGCACTGACGGACGCATTGCTGCATTGTTCCTCGGCTGCAGTGGCTTGCTACTTGTCGCCCATCCCCTGGCGGGTCTGTACGAGTGCGCTCCGAACGCCTTGCATTGCATCCCGCCAGCACCCCAAAACGGAACATTGGCTATTTCCGCATTCCTAAGACCGTGAACACGTTCTAAGATCAGAAGCGATGGCGTATGCCCATTGCCAGCCCTGTCCCGCTGCTCAGGCCGGTGGCCTTGTCGTTCAGCAGCACGACATAGAGATCGGAGCGCTTGGACAGATCGTAGTCATAGCCCACGGACAGTGTTTCGCGCTTCTTGCCGGCCACGCCGGATTGTTCGCGCTTCGTATGCATCCACGAAGCCAGCAGACGGCCGCTGCCAAAGGGCACCTGCGCGCCCAGCTGCGTGGTGGTGAGCCCGATTTCGGGGACGGCGGCGACTGTCATGGTTGACTTGTTCAGCTGTGCGAAGAACTTCACCACGCGCAAGTCGTAAGACATGCCCCCCAGTACGGTGCGAACCCCGGTCACCGTGTACGGCGCGCCGGTGGGGTCGGTCTTGGTGCGTACCAGCACGCCCGACGCGTTGTCGATGCGGTCGGCCGAGAGTCCGGCCGCGAACGCACCACCGCTATAGAACAGCGCCACGCTCTTGCGACCGCCAGCCGACGGCGCGGCGGCACCCTCGCGAGCAGAGATCATTGCCATGCCGCTGAAGCCGCCGGCCGAAGGTGACAAATAGGCCACCGTGTTGTTCCAGGCAGAGTCGCCGCCGGCATAGGTGCCCGACGCATTGCTGCCCACAGTGCCGTTCGGCGTGAGCAGCGGTTGCCCACCCGAGGGCTGGTACAGGTGCAGCAAAATGCCAAAGTTCGCCGAACCACCGAACGGGTCGAAACGCAGCATATTCAGAAACGTTGGCGTGGTCTGGCGGCCCATCCGGATCGAACCGTAGTCCTTCGAACTCAGGCCGACCCAGGCGTACTTGCCCCAGAAGCCGGCCGTATCGGCCGCTGCACGCTGCGCGCCACCGGTATCCGTCTGGAAATAGGCCGACATGTCGAACGCAGCGGACAGGCCACCTCCCAGATCCTCACTGCCGCGAAATGACAGGTTCGAGGTGCTCATGCCACCGGTGGCCACTTGTTGGTTCTTCGTCTCACCAGCCAGTTCCTTCGTATAAGCAAAGGCGTCTATGGTGCCGTAGATCGACACGCTGGACTGCGCGGCAGCGCCTCCTGCGGTGGCCGCAAGGGCAAGGGCGGCAAGGGCATGGTGATGTGTGCGGCGATGCTTGAAATGGTTCATGATTGTCTCCTCAAGGTTTTTTAAAAAAGCAACGCCCCGCCGTCCGGGCTCGGACGGTTTATCGACGTCGAAGGGAAGCGGTCTTCGACCGCAGGAAAGAATCGGGGCCCGCGTCTACCCGTCGGGGTAGACGCGCAGCGCACGCGCGCGCAGTCGCGCCAGGCCCAGCAGGGTGTCGAGCTGGGGAGTCGCGATCTCATGGCGTTGGGCCAGTTCGTGCACGGCAGTGACAATGGCATCAAGCTCGACGGGCAAACCGGCTTCGGCGTCGCGTGCCATCGACGGCTTGAAAGCGCCCAGCCCGCGCGTGACGTGGTTGCGCTCCTGCGCTGTTTGCGTCATCGCGCAGCCCACGGCACTGCCGACGGCCTCGACCTCGTTCATTACGGCCAGCACCAGGCGCTCGACGAGCGAGTCGGCCAGGATGAGGTCGCAGCCGACGCCGGTCAGCAGGGAGATCGGGCTCACGGTGATCGTGCCCCACAGCTTGGTCCACAGCTCCTTGCGGATGTCGGTGGTGGCCGTGGCGTCGAAGCCCGCCGTGCGAAACATGTCGGCCAGCAGCGTCACGCGTGGGCTCACCTGGCCTGCGGGCTCGCCGAGCAGCAGGCGGCGGCCCTCCACATGCTCGGCGATGCCTGGCGCTGTGCGGCGGCTGTGGAGATAGGCGACAGCGCCGACGATCCTCGTCTGCGGCAGTGCGGCGGACAGCTTGCCCTGCGGGTCGAGGCTGGTCAGGCTACTGCCATCGGCGGCCGCACCGAACCACCAGGGCAGGCCGTTGCCGATGCTCAGGACCATCGTCTCCGCGTGGAGCAGCGGCCCCAGGCTGTCGGCCAGCGCTGGCAGGGCCGGTGCCTTGGTGGTGAGCAGCACAAGGTCTTGCGCGCCGAGCGCGGTGGGGTCGTCACTGGCCAGCACCGGGTGGGCCGTGCGTCCGTCTGCGTCGTCGAGCCGCAGCCCATGCTCGCGCAATGCAGGCAGCGTGGCGCCTCGTGCGAGCACGCTCACGGTGAATCCAGCGGCAGCCAGGCGGGTGCCGAACAGCAGGCCCATGGCACCCGCCCCGACGACGCAGATATTCATGGCGTTTCCTTGCCGTGGGCCGGAACCACCCGACCGCGGCATTCCCCGAAGCCGATGCCCACGAAGCCGTCGCGCTCGCAACGGGCCGTGAGGATCACCTCGTCACCATCGTGCAGGTAGTTGCGGTGCTCCCCGTTCGACAGTTCGAGCGGTCGACGACCGTTCTCGGTCATCTCCAGCAGGCAGCCGAGTTCATTGCGGCCGGGACCGGAGATCGTGCCGCTACCCAGCAGGTCGCCCGGCACCAGGTTGCAGCCGTTGCTCGCCTGGTGCGCCAGCATCTGGAAGACGGTCCAGTACTGCGTGGAGAAGTTCGGGCGCGAGATGCAGATCGGCGCCATCCGCTGTGCGCGCATGGCCGCGCTGCTGAACTGCACGTCGATGGCGATGTCAAGGCCACCGCGCGCGCGATCCTGCGTGTCGTTGAGATGGTCCAGCAGCGGCGGTGCCTCGTCGCCACGCACCACGGCCGCGCAGTGAAAAGGCGCCAGCGCGTCGAGCGTGATGACCCAGGGCGACACCGTCGTCAGGAAACTTTTCGACAGGAAAGGCCCCAGCGGCAGCGCTTCCCAGGCCTGAAAGTCGCGTGCCGACCAGTCATTGAGCAGCCCCAGGCCCAGCATGTGGTTCGGTGCCTGCGCGAGTGCGACATCGTCGCCGAGCGCGGTGCCCGTGCCGACCCAGCAGGCGAGTTCGACCTCCATGTCCAGCGCGCGGCTCGGTCCGAAGACTGCGCTGGCTGCGTCGCTGCTGCCGGTCTGTCCACGCGGGCGGCGCACCGGCGTGCCGCTCACCGCGACCGACGATGCGCGGCCGTGGTAGGCAATCGGCAAGGTCAGGAAGTTCGGCATCAGCGGAGCGCCCGGCCGGAAGATGTTGCCGGCGTTGCGCGCATGGTGGATCGAGGTCAGGAAGTCGCTGAAGTTCGGCACCGAAGTCGACACTTTCATATCGACTGCATCGAGCGGAACGAGACACTCCGCAGTGCGGGACGCATGGTCATCACCCAGTCGCAGCAAGGTGCAGAGGCGTTGCCGCAGTGCCTTCAGCATCGGCCGGCCCAGCGCCGCCAGCGGATCCAGATTCTGCGCAGCGCAGGCTTCGCGCAACGCGGTCGGCAACTCGTCCAACAGCCGCTGCGATTGTGCGCGGGCCAGATCCAGCACCTGGTCACCGATGGCGACACCGATGCGTGGCTGCCCGGCACCGTGGCTGAATACGCCCAGCGGCAGGTTCTGAATGGGGAAGTCGCAATCTGCCACATGGGCGCTGGCGACCCAGCTGCGCAGGGCTGGGTCATGCGTGGTGTCGAGTTCTGCGTTCATGCCGCGACCTTCACGTCCTGTGCGACCACAGCGACAGGCCGCGCTCGCAGGGCCTGCGTGGCTTCGGCATCGACGCGCCCCTCGCTGCCCACGACCACGGCATAGCGCTCCAGCGCTGCGGAAACTGACACCACGCCCGAGGCGATATCGGCCTGTACGGCGGTCGCATCGCGTTCGCGCGCCGGACCATAGCCACCGCCGCCTGCGGTTCGGATGACCAGGCCGTCTCCGGGCAGCAGTGCGTGCTCGCCGTTGAAGGAGCGCCGCAGCTCGCCGTTGGCGCGCAGGATATCCACCTCGGGCGTGGCACCGGCATCGCCGCCAGCCAGGCCCCATGGTGGGCATTCGGTGCGGTCAAAGCGCAGGCTCAGTGTGCACGGTGCCGTAATGTGGTAGCGCTTGATCACGCCCAGTCCGCCGCGCGTGCGGCCCGGGCCACCCGAGTCTTCGCGCAGCGCATAGCCTTCGAAGCGGAACGGCAGGGTCGCCTCCTGCATCTCGATCGGCACATCGGAGGTGTCTCCGTGCACGTTCGAGCGCGAGGGGCCATAGCCGTCGCTGGACGCCGTGGCACCCCAGCCGCCGACGCAGGTGTCAAGGTGGAAGAAGCGTTCACCGCGCATCTGGCCAAAGAAGATGTGCGCTCCATAGCTGCCGTGGTGGGCCGCCGCGATGCGCTCGGGGAACGCTGGTGCCAGAGCGCGCAGGATCGTGTCCACGGTGGTGGGCATCATGTTGCCCGACGCGCCAACAGCGGCGCTGGCATGGGCGGACAAGAACTTGCCATCCGGAATCACGACTTCCAGCGCGCGGAAGTCGCCTTCGTTGACCGGCTCTTCAGGCGAGAAGAGGTACTTGAAGGCAATGCGCGCTGCGGCCACAGCACCGCCGTTGCGCCCGGCGTTCATCGGGCCCGCGAGTTGGTCGGCCACGCCGGACAGATCGACGACGACGCGGTGGTCCTCAATCGTCACGGTCACCGCGATCGGCACGCGCTTGCCCAGCACCAAGCCGTCGTCGTCAATGAAGGCTTCGGCCGCAAAGCGCCCCTTGGGCGCCTTTGTCAGCGCGGCACGGACGCGCGCCTCGGCGTTGTCGAACAGCGAGCGCACAGCGGCATGCCACGCCGGCACCCCGCTCTTCGCCGTCAAGGCAAGCACTTGATCGCGGCCCATCAGGCAGCCGGCAATCTGCGCTTCCACATCGCCCAGCAACTCTTTCGGAAAGCGCGTGTTGTGCTCGATCATGCGGAACATCTCGGCCACGCGCGCGCCCCTGTCGAAGAGCTTGACGGTGCGAAACTGGATGCCTTCCTGGAACACTTCAGTCGCGTTCGTCGAGGTGCAGGAGCCGACCACAATGCCGCCGACGTCGATCCAGTGCATCAGCACGCAGAAGAAGCCCAGCAGTTCACCTGTTCCACCATCGGCGCGGATGGGCGTGTACATCGCCACGTTGTTCAGGTGCTGGCCCATCGTGCCAGCATGATTGGTGATCACGATATCTCCATGGCGCAACTCTTCGGCGCCGTAGATTGCCAGCCCGTCCTTCACGGCGGTACCCAATGCGTTGGCCGCGAAAATCAGCAGGCTGCCGCGCGACTGCGAGACCAGCGCGCCTGACGCATCGACGATGCCAACCGCGTAGTCCTTGTACTCGTTGATCAGCGGCGAGAATGCGGTGCGTGTCAGGTTCTTGTCGACCTGATTGGGCACGGCGTTCAGTTCGTGGCGCAGTATCTCAAGGGTGTAGGGGTCGATGCTCATTAGAGTGCTCCTTCGTCGGCTGGGCGGATCATTAATTCACCAAAGACGCCCACGGTCGCGCGGTCGCCCGGCAGCAGCACAGTGGTGGAGCTGTACTCCTCGATGATGGCGGGGCCAGTCAGCTGGAAGCCGGCCGGCAGCGCTTCGCGAGGCCACACCGGTGCCTGAACGGCCTGGGCGCCAAACACGACGCGGCGCGAGCCCTTGGGCTGCGGCAATGTGCCGGCTTGCGGCAGCGTGATCAGCGCCGCCATCTCGGGCGATGGCACTTCAGCCCGTGCGCCCAGGCGCACGCCCAGAACTTCCACCTCGCACTGTGGGTTGGCCTGGCCGAAGCGGCTTATGTAGACCTCGGTGAAGCTGTTGTGCAAGGCCTGTGCGTCCAGCGGGCCGGGGCAAGATACGCGCACCGCGTGTTTCTGGCCACGGTAGCGCATGTCCAGGGCGCGGTCGAAGCTGAGTGCGCCGTTGGCATCGTGCTCGTGCATCTGCACGCGCGCCTCCTCGACCAGCGTGGTGAATGCTGCCTCCACCTTCTGCAGGCCCGCCGTATCCAGGGTTACGGGCACGGTCTGCGCGAGGTCGATGCGGGCACCGGCCAACAGCATGCCGATGGTCGAGAAGTTGCCTGGATGCGGTGGCACCACCACCTCTTTGATGCCGAGCTGGCGCGCGAGGATGGAGCCAAACAGCGGCCCGCCGCCACCGAAGACCATGAGCGCGAAGCCGCGCACGTCGAGCCCACGCTCAAGCGTCACCTCCTTGATCGCCGACGCCATGGTCGCGACGGCCAGATCAAGCACCCCTTGTGCGGCGCGATCAACATCGGCCGCGTTTCCGGCAAAGCCGAGTGGCCGGCAGATGCGTTCGGCGATGGCGCACCGCGAAGCGTCGGCATCGAGCTTGAGTTGCCCGCGCAGGAAGCTGCCGGTGCCGATGCGGCCCAGCGCCAGGTTGGCGTCGGTCACTGTCGGCTCCAACCCGCCACGGCCAAAGGCCACCGGCCCCGGCTCCGACCCTGCGCTCTGCGGGCCGACACGCAAGCGCCCCTGCGCGTCAACGCCAGCGATGGAACCGCCGCCGGCGCCGACCTCGACGATGTCGAGCACAGGGGTCTTGAGCGGAAAGCCATGCTCGTAGCCGCCGACGTAGTAGATGGGTTGCACGTCGTACTCGCCACCCCGCACCAGCGCACACTTGGCGGTAGTGCCACCCATGTCGAATGCGATGACATTGAGTAAGCCGAGTGCGCGGGCATAGGCTGCGGCGCCTATGCAGCCGCCAATCGGACCCGATTCCACCAGCGCCACGGGTTGCGCTACCGAGCGCTCTAGCGACAGCACGCCGCCGTTGGAGCCCATCATCGCGAGCGTTCCGTCAAAACCCTGGGCGCGCAGCTGCGCGTCGAAGCCGCGAAGGTAGCCTTCCATCTTCTTGCCGACATAGGCGTTGGCCGCAGCGGTGGAGATGCGTTCGAACTCCGACCATTCGCGTGTCAGCTCGGTCGCCGCGCAGACGTAGGCTTCGGGCAGGCGCCGCCGCAGCAGTTCTGTGACGCGTTGCTCGTGCTCAGGGTTGGCATAGGCGTTCAGGAACGCCACGCCAACCGCCTCGATGCCCGATTCGGCCAGCTCAAGCGCCAGCGCTTCTATTGCCTCCATGTCCAGTGGCACTATCACCTCGCCGTCCGCGCCGATGCGCTCAGGCAGCTCGAAGCGCCGGCTGCGCGGCACCAGCGGTGCCTCGCGCCGGTAGTCCAGGGCAAACGGCACCGGACGGTTGCCACGGCCGATTTCCAGCAGATCTCGGAAACCTGCCGTGGTGACCAGCGCGGTGCGCGAGCCCTTGCGCTCGATCAGCGCATTGATCACCTGCGTCGTGCCGTGCTTGAACAGGCTCGCCGATGGCAACTGCGCGTCGGTGGCGGCCAGAGCGTCGAGCGCCCCCTGGGCCAGGTTGGAATAGTTGGTCAGCGTCTTTCCGTAGCGCATGCGGTGCGTGGCGATGTCGTAGACAGCGATGTCGGTGAAGGTGCCACCGGTGTCGGTGGCGATTAATGTGGTCATATGTTTAGTGGCCGGTAACGGGGTTGCGGTAGTGAAAGGGCGGTATGTGGACACCGGGATAAGGGTCGGCCGGGTGGCTGCCCGGCAGGTCTGGCGGTTGTGTCGGATGAACGCCGCCGACCCATGAGCGCGCAGTGATCCAACTCTCGTCAAAGGGCGTCTGGAAGGTCCTGTAGAAGCGCAGACTCGATATGCGCCAGCAGTCTTCTTCCTTGCGGTAGCCGAAGTTGCAGATGCCCTCGCCCCAGGCCGCGCTCTTGCCGAATTCGGCAAGCTGCATGAACACACGCCAGCGGCCGGATGCCGAGCTTGCGTTCGCATCAACATCCACCACGCCCTGAAGCATCTGATGGTTGAACAGCAAGCCTGGTGCCAGGCCGCGCTCGTCGCCGCGCGCCGGCCCCTGACCCAGAACGCCGCAGTACAGCCGCGCCGCGCCTTCCTGCCCGACATAGATGCCGAGCGCACCGATCTCGATACGGCAGTCGCTGGTGAACAGGGGCAACACTTCTTGCCACAGCGCTTTGTCGAGGTAGTAGCCATAGCAGCGCGTCAGCTTTTTGATCGCGGACTGGTCCTCCAGCTGTTGCACACGGGCTTCCAGCGCGAGCAGCCGTCGCGGCATGTCAAGATCCGGGGACATCGGAGACCTCACTTACTGTGGTTCGAGCTTGATCGTCGTCGCGATGCGGCGGTATTTTTCGGCCTCGGCTCGGTAGAGCGCTGCGGCCTGTTCCAGTGTTTGTGCATGCGACACCGTTGCGCCGGAGTCTTCGGTCATCTTGCGGTAGTCGGGATCACGCAACACCGCGTTCATGGCCGCCGACAACCGCGCCACCTCCGGCTCGGGCGTGGCCTTCGGCACGAACATGCCGCCCCAAATGGTGTAGTCGAAACCACCCTTCAGTTCCTTGAATTCGGCGGCTGCAGGTACATCGGGCAGTTTGGGGTTGCGCACGTTATCGGTGAGCATCAGGGGGTAAAGCTTGCCAGTGCGGATCATCTCCAGCACGTTGCCGATCAGCGGCACGAAGCCGAGGTCTATCTGGCTGCCCATGAGATCCTGGATCATTGGCCCCGTGCCTTTGTAGGGGACGTGGGTCAACCGCGCGCCGGTCTGCGCCTTCAGGTCTTCGAACATGAAGTGGGCCACCGAGCCGATACCGAAACTACCGTAGCTCAGCTCCCTTTTCGACGGATCACGCATCGTCGCAGCCAGGGCGCTGAAGTTCTTGATGCCGAGGTCATGCCGCGACACCAGCACCATGCGCGTGTACGACAGCTGCGCCACCATCCGAAGGTCTGCGGGCTTGTGCGTGGCCACGGCCAGGGCCAATGGAGCCAGCACGGTTTCGCTGGGAGTTCCGACAATGATCTGGCGTCCATCGGCAGAGCCCGCCAGCACCTTCTTGATGCCGATGGTGCCGCCAGCGCCGCCGATATTCTCGACGATGATGGTCTGTTTGAGTTCGCGCTGCAGCACGGCCAGCGCCGAGCGCGCCGACAGATCCGACGGTCCCCCCGCGGGATAGGGTACGACCAGGGAAATCACCCGATCAGTGTTGCTTGCCTGCGCAAAGCAGAGTCCAGGCAGGGAAAGTGCAGTGGCCAACAGGGCGCAGCGCAGTAGTGATGCAGTCATAAACAGTGTCTCCGTTGATATTGATCTGGGCTGAAGACGATCTTCCGATGGTTGGTGTGAACGATCAAGGAGCGCATTGGACTTGGATTCGGACCAATTCAGCAATAATCCCTCGGGTTACCCCGAAGTAGATCCATGAAGCTTTTCAACGAAAACCTCTCCAGCATCAGCCTAGACGTGCTGCACCTGTTCGTCCGCGTGGCCACCCTGGGCAGCATCGCGGCTGCGGCGCGCGAACTCGAAACCGCGCCGTCTGTCGCGTCGCGCAAGATTGCGGCCCTCGAACGTGCGTTGGGTGCGCGCCTGTTGCAGCGCACGACGCGGCGCTTGAAACTGACTGAAAGCGGTGAGATCGTGCTGCGCAGCGCGCGCCAGGCCATCGAGTCGATCACCGTGGCATCGGACGACCTGGCGGCCTTGGCCGACCGGCCCGCCGGCCGCATTCGCCTGGCCGCGAACCACTTTGCCGCGCATGTGCTGCTGCCGCCCTTGCTGGCGCAGTTTGGACACCAGCATCCGCACATCACGTTCTCGATCACCATCAGCGATAGCCTGGTCGACATGGTGAGCGGCGGGTTTGATGTGGCCATTCATTCGGGCCGAATTCCCGACAGCAGCCTGATCGGCCTGCGCGTGGTGGAATTCAGGCGCGTGTTGTGTGCCGCGCCGGCCTACCTCGCTAAATGGGGAACGCCGCGCATCGCGGAAGACCTCCGCCAGCATCGCTGCCTTGTGCATTCATCCAACGAATCCGCGACCTGGTTCTTTCGACGCGGCACGCAGATCGCAGCACAGCCGATCCGCGCCAGCATCGACGCCGACAGCCATCTGCTGATTCTCGCGATGGTGCGTCAAGGCCTGGGCATTGCACGCCTGGCCCGCGACGTGATCAATGAAGACCTGGCTTCGGGCCGCCTGGTCGAGATTTTGCAAGATCATGAGTGCGTGTACTCGAACGGCACGCTGCCCGCTCTGTGGATTGCTTATCCGAGCCGACAACTTTTGAACCGCGTGCGCCTATTCGTAGACTTTCTGGCGGTAAAACTGAATATCCGCAGCTGACTGGGACGCATTGACAACCGCCTGTTGATCACTTGTCGACTTCCGTTTAACTCGCCTTCTTGAATGAGCGGTAAAAATCCTTGAATCTCAAGGACAGATCAATTTCACTGCCGGGAAATAACTGCGGTAACGGCTGGCGTCCCGCGTCAGCAGGGTCCAGCCCTCGGCCTGGGCGTGTGCGCCTATAAAAAAGTCGGGCAAGACGCCGGTTTTGCTGCCTTTGCGCTGCCGGTAGTTCCAAAAAGCCTGGCCTGCCAAAAACGCAGCGACATCGGAAAAATCGGCGTTCTGTATGTTCAGAGGCCGCAAAAAGTCGTTCAGTTCATCCAGGCCGTCAAAAGATGCGGAAATCTCCGCAAAAATCACCGGATTGATGGCCGTCTGGTCTCTGAGGCGAGCCTGTCTGAGTTGCGCTACCGACCAGTCCAGCCAGACCGGGTCCTTGGACATGATGTCAATCCAGATATTTGAATCGACCAGAATCACGGTTTGTTCCAGTCATCACCACGCGTCAGCCGCATCAGCTCATCGGTGCTGATCTTGCGTGTTGCACTGCCAATCAGTGCATCAATCGGGTCCAGATGCACCGTGCGTTTTGGGGTCTTGTTCACTCCAGCAATCGCCACACGTCCGTCAGGCAAAGGTTCAAACACCAGCCGCTCTCCCGGCCCGACGCCCAGAAATTCCCGAATCGCCTTGGGAATGGTGACTTGCCCCTTGACGGTCAAAGCAGGTGTCATGCTTGGCTCCTTGAAAAGTATTACGTGAGGAAATTGTATTACTTTGCCTGATTTTTGATCTTTTATTTCTGCAAGACTGTAAATATAACCAGTAAACTGCCCTCATGGCCAAAGACAAAACCATTTATACCTGTACCGAGTGTGGCGGCATCAGTCCCAAGTGGCTGGGCAAGTGCCCGCACTGCAATGCCTGGAACACCCTGATCGAATCGGTGGCCGACAACCCTTCGGCCAGCAAAAACCGTTACAGCAGCAGTCAGCACCAGGGCCTGGCCAAGGCGTCTGAGGTGATCTCGCTGGCTGATATTGACGCCACCGACATGGCGCGCACACCCACCGGCCATGACGAGCTGGACCGGGTTCTGGGCGGCGGCATCGTTGAAGGCGGGGTGGTGCTGATTGGCGGTGACCCCGGTATTGGCAAATCAACCCTGCTGTTGCAGGCGCTCGATTCATTGCAGCGCGCCGGGCAAAACACCTTGTACGTCACAGGTGAGGAAAGCGGGGCCCAGGTTGCCCTGCGTGCGCGGCGGCTGGGGCTGGACGGCTCACAGGTCAAGGTCATGGCTGAAATCCAGCTTGAAAAAATCCTCGCCACGCTTGAGGCGACGCAGCCGGGCATTGCTGTCATCGACTCGATTCAAACCGTTTATTCAGACCAGCTCACCTCGGCACCTGGCTCGGTATCCCAGGTGCGTGAATGTGCGGCGCACCTGACACGCGCAGCCAAGGCAAGCGGCGTGTGCATCGTGCTGGTCGGCCATGTGACCAAAGAGGGTGCCCTGGCCGGCCCCCGTGTGCTGGAACACATGGTGGACACGGTTTTGTATTTTGAAGGCGACACTCACTCAAGTTTTCGCCTGGTGCGCGCCATCAAAAACCGTTTTGGTGCGGTCAACGAGATTGGTGTGTTCGCCATGACTGAAAAAGGCCTGAAAGGTGTCAGCAACCCCAGCGCCATCTTTTTAAGCCAGCACGCGGAGCCTGTGCCCGGCAGCTGCGTGATGGTCACACTTGAAGGCACACGCCCGCTGCTGGTCGAGATTCAGGCACTGGTTGACAACGGCGGGCCATCACCACGGCGGCTGTCGGTTGGCCTCGACAAGGATCGCCTGGCCATGCTGCTGGCCGTGCTGCATCGCCACGCCGGAGTCGCCTGCATGGACCAGGACGTGTTTGTCAACGCAGTCGGCGGCGTGCGCATCAGCGAGCCTGCAGCCGATCTGGCCGTGATGTTGGCAATCACTTCCAGCCTGCGTGGCCGCGCACTGCCCAAGGGTTTTATCGCTTTTGGTGAAGTCGGCCTGGCCGGTGAGGTGCGCCCCGCCCCACGCGGCCAGGAGCGCCTGAAGGAAGCTGCCAAACTTGGTTTCAGTGTCGCCATCGTGCCCAAGGCCAATGCGCCCAAAAAGAACGACAAGGCTTTTGAAGGCCTGACAATTCACCCGGTCGAGCGTATCGAGCAGGCGCTGGATGTGGTGCGTTCACTGATTTGAGGAGTAGAAATGAAGCTTGCAGTCATCTCCGACATCCACGGCAACCTGCTGGCGTTGCAGGCCGTGCTGGCCGATATTCAAAAGCGCGGCGTTGACCAGACCATCAACCT
>JAZKIK010000457.1:0-3790 GCA_040384925.1 Pseudomonadota bacterium
CGCAGCAGCGTCTGGGCATCAAACCAGCGCCGGTAACCGGTCAACGGTGCCATCAGGCAGGCACTGACACCCATGCCCACCAGCACACGTGCGGCCAGCAGCCAGCTAAAACTGCCAGCCATTGAAAACGCAAGACAGCCGAGCACCGCCATGCTTAAAAAATACAGAATGACGCGCTTTGGCCCATGCAGGTCAAGCCAGGTGCCCAGCGGCAACTGCATGATGGCAAAACCAAAAAAATAACCGCCCGCCAGCAGGCCCAGGTCACGCGCCTGCAATGAAAAGTCCTGACTCAGTACTGGCGACAGTGTGGCCGTGATGGCTCGCACCAGTGCCGAACAGAAATACGCTGCCGCAAAGGCAATAAACACAATGGTGCCGGTTTTTCTGTCCATCTGATGGGTAACTGTCACGGGCGGGCCCTTGTTTTTATTCAAACTTCAGGCTGGCAAAAAAGGTTTCCGCCACTTCCGGCGGGATTTTGTCGGCATAAATAACCGCCTGAAAAACTTGAGAGTCCTGCGCAAAATAAAGCGCCTGGCCACTGACCGCAGTTCCGTCAGCCCGCCGCCCGCGCGCTTTCACCATCACGGCAGCTGGCAGCAAGGCTGCGCCTGGCAGCTTGAAGGCCGTGAGCTGCGTTGCATCGGCATTTTTGTCGCCAGACGGTGCGACAGGTGTTGCCCGCATATTCAGCAGCGTCGCGTTTTGCCACTGCTCCAGCGCCATGGCGGCTTTGGAGGCAGCACCAAGCTCAGCCACCGTGACGGCAAAAGTCACGTCACCTGCGTCACAACTTAAAAGCCGCAGATTGGTCGGCTGGCCGCCAATTGCGACCTTTTTTTCAGCCTTGTCGGGTTTGCACGGAAAAAGCAGGCCAAGCCGGGTGTCTTCAGGGCGTACATCGCGCCAATTGAAGGTTGGACTGCAGGCAGCCAGGGCCAGCAAAACCGTAGCGGGTACCGAGGCAACAAGGGCTTGTAAAAATCGTGACATCAAGCGCTCCGGGCCTCAAATATTTAAAGTAAGTGAACACATGACTTTACAGGCAATCATGCGCCAAGCTGGGGAGGTCAAGTACTTGCGCGCTTTAGCGATTTCGCCAAAAACCCGATGAAGCACCATTTTGGCAATCCCCCAAGGATTTTCCGCCTGATTTCGCACCAATTTGGGCATGATGTTTGCTAAACAAACCCATGCTGAAAGCCCCGCCCGCCTCCGGCCACAATCCTGTGAACGCAACGCTGCCCCACATTCCAGGTGCTGGCCAGACCGTCTGGCGCGACAAGCTTTCGCAGTTGCTTGAATCAACTGGTGAAGGCATCTTTGGCATCGACATGTTTGGCTGCTGCACGTTTATCAACCGTGCCGGGGCTGAAATGCTGGGCTGGCTGCCTGCTGAGGTGCTGGGCCAGAACATGCACGAACTGGCACATCACACCCATGCACATGGCACGATGCAGGGCAAACATTACCCTGAACATCTGTGCCCGATCTTCAATGCCTTTCGTATGGCACTGCCCTGCCGTATTGATACCGAATTTTTCTGGCGCAAGGATGGCAGCGCTTTTGCGGTTGAATATTCGTCCTATCCTATTGTTGAAGCAGGCAAGGTGCAGGGCGCTGTGGTCACTTTTGTGGATATTTCAGCCCGCAAACGTGCCGAAGAAGCGCTGCGCCACGCCAAGGACATGCTGGAGCAACGGGTAAGTGAGCGCACACATGAGTTATCCGAAGCCTTGAGCCAACTGCGTGAGCTGTCGGCCTACACCCACACCGTGCGCGAGGAAGAGCGCACCCGCATCGCACGTGAAGTGCATGACGAACTGGGCAGCCTGCTGGTGGTGCTGAAGATGGATGTCGGCTGGCTGGACAAACGACTGGGCGAACAGCAGCAGCGTGAGCCCGAAGCTGCCCAGGCCATGCGCAACACCATGCGCAGCAAATGCCAGAACATGGGCCGGCTGATTGAAACGGCGGTGAACAACGTGGGCCGCATCATCACCGACCTGCGGCCCAGCATTCTTGACCACCAGGGCCTGTGGGCCGCCCTGGACTGGCAGGCGCATGAGTTTGTGCAGTCGGCAGAACTGGCACTGGACTGGCAGATGGACATCAGCCCTGAGGCAGCCAGCGCGCCGCCGCTGCCAGACCAGGCGGCGATTGGCATTTTCAGGATCTTTCAGGAAATGCTGAGCAACGTGGGCCGCCACGCCAAAGCCAGCAAGGTCGCCATCCACATCAGTGCGACTGAAAACGACATTCATATCACCGTGCAAGACAACGGTCAGGGCGCAGTTGCTGCGGCATTTGAAGCTGCCGACGCCTACGGTGTGATGGGCATGCGTGAACGGGCACGCCATCTTGGCGGCACACTCGATATTTCAAGCCAGATCGGCCTGGGAAGCACCTTCCACCTGCACATACAGCTACAAACCTGACAGCGCCATGGCAAGCATCAAAATCCTGATTGGTGATGACCACCGCATCGTGCGTGAAGGCCTTAAACAGGTGCTAACCGATGCGCCCGAGATTGAAGTCGTGGCCGAGGCCGAAACCGGCCCCGACATCCTGCAGCGTGTTGACGCCCTGGGCGGTAACAAAACCCTGAGCGCCGTGCTGCTCGACATCGCCCTGCCTGGCCGTGATGGCCTGGACGTGCTGCAGGCATTGAAAAAAAGCTGGCCCCAGTTGCCGGTGCTGATGCTGAGCACCTACCCTGAAAAACAGTACGCTGTGCGCTGCATCAAACTGGGTGCCGCCGGTTACCTGAACAAAAGCGCCAACCCTGACGACATGATTGCCGCCGTGCGCAAGGTGGCAGGTGGTGGTTTGTATGTATCACCCCTGACCGCCGAGGCACTGGCGAGCGCAATATCAAAAAGCCCCGGCAGCGGCTTGCGTAGCGGAGCCGAGTCGCTTTCGCACCGTGAACACCAGGTGTTCAGGCTGCTGGCCACCGGCAAGTCGGTTGGCGAGATTGGCGTGCAACTGGGCCTGGCGTCCAACACTGTCAGCACCTACCGGCTTCGCATCCTTGAAAAGACCGGCACACGCAATGATGTCGAGCTGGCGCTTTACGCCGAGCGTCAGGCCAAAGGGCCAGCGGCTGGCTGAGCCAGCACACCGGGCGCTTGTCCTACTGCCGCTTGAGACAGCACTGATAACACATTGAAACGGCAAGACCTAATCTGTAAGACTTGCTGGTGGAATCGTCCGCCCGCACCAAGGCAGTGCCCGTGCGCGGGCAAGGCACCAACAAGGACTACAGACATATGACAACCGTTAAAGAAGTGATGACACGTGGCGTGAAAAGCCTGGGCCCGTCGGACACGGCAAGCACGGCCGCACAGGCAATGAAAGAATTGAATGTGGGTGTGATTCCGGTCTGCGAAGACGGCAAATTGCTGGGCATGGTCACCGACCGCGACATCGTTGTGCGAGGAGTGGCGCAGGGCCTGGACATGGGCGCAACCAGACTTTCCGACATCATGAGCAGCGATGTGCGCACAGCGCAGGAGGACGACGACCTGGATCTCAGCCTTGAAGACATGGCAGAAAACCAGATTCGCCGTCTGCCCGTTGTTGATGCTGCGGGCAAACTGGTCGGCATTATTTCGCTGGGCGACATCGCCTCAAAAAGTGTGGATGAAGAAGCTGACGTGGGTGAATCGCTGGCTGCCATTTCGGCACCTGCCTGAAACACACGGGGCTGCAGCAGTTTTCCGGCGCAAATGCGCTGGAACTGCGGCATTTGTAGTGCCAGCCCTACAAGGCGTCATTCAGGCCA
>JAZKIK010000458.1:0-1535 GCA_040384925.1 Pseudomonadota bacterium
TACGCCATCCAGTCGGTCGGGCTTTTTCCGCACTGGACGGTGGAGCGCAATATCGCCGTGGTGCCGCAGATGCTGGGCTGGAGCCGTGAGCGTATCCATGAGCGTGTCAACACCCTGCTTGAGTTGTTTGACCTGGAGCCGGCCGTTTACCGAAACCGCCTGCCGCATGAGTTGTCGGGCGGCCAGCAGCAGCGGGTGGGTGTGGCACGGGCACTGGCGGCTGACCCCGATGTGTTGCTGATGGACGAGCCTTTTGGTGCGCTTGACCCGGTGATTCGTGCCTCGCTGCAGTTGGAGATGAAGCGTGTACATCAGCAATCAGGCAAAACCATTGTCATGGTGACCCACGATATTGATGAAGCCCTGCTGCTGGCAAGCAAAATTGTGCTGCTGGAGCGCGGCCAGATTGTGCAGGTCGGCACACCGCTGCAACTGCTGGCGCAGCCTGCAAATGATGCAGTGGTGGATTTTGTGGGGCGAAGTGATGTCGGCATCAAGCTGCTTTCACTAAAAACCGCACAAAGCCTGGCGCGCGTGGAGGTGCCGCAAGCTGGTCTGAGCCTGCCGGGTTTGACCACCTTGCGTGAGGCCATTTCTTTTCTGGCCATGCACAGCCTGCAGTCCATCAATTTGATTGATGAGGCCGGCCAGCCTTCAGGTGTGCTGCATGTGAGTGATATTTTTGGCCAGGCCGCCGGTGCAGCGTATGGTTAAGCTGGCCAAAGACAAACTGCTCTGGCTGGCCATCACCCTGGCCGCGCTGGTGATATGGCTGCCGCATTCGCAGCCGCTGTTTTCCAGCCTTTTCCCGCAGCTGGATCGCCCGGTCTATACCCAAGAACCCTTTGCCCAACTGCTCTGGCAACACATGCTGCTGGTCGCGGTGTCCAGCGCGGCTGCGGTGCTGCTTGGTACTTTGCTGGGTTTGTTTGTTACCCGCCCGGCCGGTTTGCAGTTCAAACCACTGTTGGAAACCGTGGTCTCCATGGGCCAGACCTTTCCGCCGGTGGCCGTCCTGGCTGTGGCCGTGCCTATTGTTGGTTTTGGTGACCTGCCCGCGCTGATGGCCCTGGCCCTGTATGGCCTGCTGCCCGTGGTGCAGGCCACGGTGTCCGGCCTGCAATCGGTTCCTGAAGCCGTGCAGCAGGCAGCGCGTGGCCTCGGCCTGTCGGCCTGGCAGCGGCTGCACCAGGTTGAAGCGCCACTGGCCCTGCCAGTATGGCTGTCAGGCGTGCGAACCTCGGTGGTCATCAACATAGGCACGGCAGCCATAGCCTCCACCGTAGGCGCAAAAACGCTAGGCTCACCCATCATTGTGGGTTTGAGTGGGTTCAATACCGCCTATGTGCTGCAAGGCGCGTTGCTGGTGGGTTTGCTGGCTGTGGTGGTGGATACGGCTTTTGAACGACTGGCGCGGCGGGTCGCCTGGCGGCCTTGAATTTGCTGTGAAGCTGATGGCTATCAATGTCCACGGAATATGAATAACAGGTCGATTTGATGCATAAATGCCGGTTTTTGGCCAGACCTGGCCCGCC
>JAZKIK010000458.1:1545-4878 GCA_040384925.1 Pseudomonadota bacterium
GACCTGGTCCGTCTGAAGAGCCCCAGAGTTTGCTTTACTAAAATCGTGTCCGGTTTTCCTGGCGTTGCTGCCCCGTGTTGGCAAACCGCACCACTCCTTCACAACCTCCTGCTCCCATGCGAACGCTTCTTTACAAAGACCTCAATACCCGGCGCGTCAAACCAGCCTTTGCCAAGGTGCTGGCCGCTTTGCAGGCTGGCGACTTTCGCAGCTGTGATGTCAAAAAGCTCAGCCCCACGCCTTACTGGCGCGCCAAACTCGACTACAGCAACCGTTTGCTGCTGCAATTTGCACGTTTTGGTGGCGAAACGGTGTGCCTGGTGCTGGAGGTGATTGAAAACCACGCATATGACAAATCACGTTTTCTGCGCGGCGCGGTGCTGGACGAAGCCAAAATCGAGCGTGAACCGCTGCTGGTCAATGCAGCAGACCCGGCCCTTAGCAGCGACAAAACCCTGCAAAACCTGCGCTGGCTTCATCCCAGCCGTGACCAGTTTGAGCTGCTTGACAAACCACTGATGTTTGACGACACGCAGGAAGCGGTTCGCCGCCTGCCCGCACCTGTTGTGGTGGTTGGCTCGGCCGGGTCGGGCAAAACCGCCGTCACCCTGACCAAACTGCGTGAGGCCGACGGCCGGGTGTTGTATGTCACCCATTCGGCTTACCTGGCCCAGTCGGCACGTGCCTTGTACGCCGCTCACGGTTATGAAAACCCGGCGCAGGAAGTCGAGTTTTTGAGTTACCGCGAATTTATTGAAACCCTGCATGTACCGGCCGGGCGTGAAGTGACTTTTGCCGCTTTTGCCGGCTGGTTTGAGCGGCACCGCCAGACGGTGCGTGCGGCTTTGGGCGACATGGATGCGCATGCCGTGTTTGAGGAGTTTCGTGGTGTGATTGGCGCTGCCGCCACCGGCCCGCTGGATTTGCCAAGCTATCTGGCGCTAGGGTCGCGCCAGTCCTTGCTGGCACCCGCCGCGCGGCAGGCCGCGTTTGTGTTGTTTGGCCGTTACCGGCAGTGGCTGGACGATTCCGGCCAGTTCGATTTGAACCTGATGGCCCACAGCTGGCTGGCCCATGCCCGGCCGGTGTATGACTTCATGGTCATCGACGAGGTGCAGGACTTGACACCCGTGCAACTGGCACTGCTGCTGGCCTGCTTGCAAAAACCAGGGCAGTTTTTATTGTGTGGTGACTCCAACCAGATTGTTCACCCCAACTTTTTCTCATGGGCGGCGATTCGCACCCTGTTCTGGCATGGCCTGGCCGGGGATGCGGCGCAGCGCCAGGCGCTGTCGGTGCTGCAGGCCAATTTCAGAAACACCCGCGCCGTCACGAAGCTGGCCAACACCCTGCTGCAAATCAAACAGGCCCGTTTCGGCTCGATTGACCGCGAAAGCAATTTTCTGGTCAAAAGTGCGGCTATTGAAGAAGGTGAGGTGCGCCTGCTGCCCGCCAAGGACGCTGTGCTGCGCGAGCTGGATGCCCGTACCAAAGCCTCGGTCAACCACGCTGTAGTTGTTCTGCGTGATGAAGACAAGGCCGAGGCGCGCAGCAGATTCCATACACCGCTGGTGTTTTCAGTGCATGAGGCCAAGGGGCTGGAATACCCGCACGTCATTCTGTACAGCCTGGTGTCGGGCCAGCGTGCGGCTTTCAGTGAGGTTTGCCAGGGTGTGAGGGCGGCTGATCTGGGGGGTGACGAGCTGGACTACAGCCGCGCCAGAGACAAGGGCGACAAGTCACTGGAGCTGTACAAGTTTTACGTCAATGCCCTGTATGTGGCGTTGACGCGCGCCGTGCAGAGCCTGGTGCTGGTCGAATCAGACACCAGCCACCCGCTGCTGCAATTGCTGGGGCTGGAAGTCAGCACGGCGGCCGGCACGGTGCAGGCCAATGCGGTTTCGACCAAGGAAGAGTGGGCGCAGGAAGCCCGCAAGCTCGAACTGCAAGGCAAGCAGGAGCAGGCGCAGGCCATTCGTGACACCTTTTTGCAGCACAAACCCGTGCCCTGGACACCCTGGTCAGAGGCCGTCATGAGGGAGCTGGCACCCGGTGCGCTGGACAAAAAATCCACCTCCACCAAACCCCGGCAGGCATTGCTGGACTATGGTTTGTGGCACGGCCAGCAGGCCTGGGTGGAAGAACTGGCCAATAAAGTGGCTTTTCCGCCAGCACGGCTGCTGGCTGCAGATGGCAGCTTTGGTGGCCCGCCACAGGGGCAGATGAACTTCCAGCATCATCGCCAGCAGGCCCTGAAAGCCGTGACCAGCCTGCGCCAGCGCCATCTGCAGGCCCCTGCCGCCCGCAACTTCAAGGACCTGTTGCGCCAGTGCGATATGTATGGCGTCGATCACCGCACCTATACCGGTGCCACCACCCTGATGCTGGCCGCCCGTGCCGGCAACCTGCCGCTGGTAGAAGCATTGCTGGCCCGCGGTGCCGACCCGCTGGTCGAAGACGAATTCGGCCACACCGCCTGGCTGGTGGCGCTGAACCGCGCCACGGAAGAACCTGAATTTGCCCGCCAGCACATCGCGCCATTGTTTGAACGCATCGCCCCCGCCGCTCTTGACGTGCAAACCGGCGGCCGCCTGTGGCGGCTGGAGCGCCATCAGGCCGAATTCTGGGTGCTGAGCCTGATGCTGGCGCAGTTCAAAACCCTTTATTCCGCCTGTTTTACCTGGCGCCACCCACCCTACAAATACCAGCGCGGCTTTTTTGCCGACTGCCTGCTGGACACCCTGCAGCACCTGCCCGACTACCTGTGGAGCCCGCAGCGGCGCAAACGCAGTTACATCAACCATGTGCTGGCCAGAGCCGAGCGGGACAGCAGTTACCAGCCCTCACGCCAGCTGTGGGTGCGTGTGACCAACGGCCACTACATCCCCAACCCGGCCATGCAACTGCGCGCCAGCCAGCCGAACGAGAGCGCTCCCGCCTGGCGTCCTGTATTTGAAGTGCTGAACCTGTCCTGGCTGCATCTGGGTACCGTGTATGACGGACGAAATACGCAGGCCAGCCCGCAGTTGCTGGTCGAGCATGTGCTGAGCCGGGGTGTGGGCGGTGGGTTGGAAAATGTTAGCGAGATTGATGAAGAAGGGGGTGATATGCCCTGATGCAGCGTTGCATAGGTCATGAAAATTGCTACTTCATTGGTAGCTTAAAGAGTCCATAGATATTGCGCAGAAGGCATATTTGATTCGGTAAATGGTAACTACTAAGCCACTCCCAGTCTTTGCCTGAAACTAACTGTCATTGCGGGCTTGACCCGCAATCCCGACAGCGTCTGACACCCAGTCTGTGGTTTTTTGCCGGGCAATGGTGACTTATCGA
>JAZKIK010000459.1:0-2872 GCA_040384925.1 Pseudomonadota bacterium
TCAAAACTGACCGGGTACCATGCTGGCATGCCGGGCTGCCAGTTGAAGGCCTTGAAGTAACTCGCAACCGAGCCAATCACGTCGACCGGGCTGTTCCATAAGTCAATACGGCCGTCGCCATCAAAATCAACTGCGTATTTGACCCAGCTCGATGGCATGAACTGCGGCATGCCCATGGCACCTGCATAACTGCCGCGTGCTTCAAACGGGTCAAGGCCCCGGCGGTTCTGCAGGGTCAGGAATTGTTCTATTTCATCCTTGAAAAATTCACTGCGCTCCCTGGCACGCGGGTGGCTGGAGGGAAAGTCAAAAGCCAGTGTCACCAAAGAATCCATGACGCGAAAACTGCCTGTGTCGCGCCCATAGATGGTTTCCACACCAATGATGCCAACAATGATTTCTGCGGGTACGCCATATTCCTTTTCAGCTCGGGCCAAGGTGGCCTGGTTGGCCCGCCAAAATTGCAGGCCGGCCTCAATACGTATGGGGTCAATAAAACGGCTGCGGTAAACCCGCCAGTTTTTGACAAAGGCCTTGGCCGGTGGCTGCATCAGCTTCGAAACGGTCGGGTTGTAGCGCGCCTGTCCAATCGCATCACGAACCCAGGCCGGGTCAAGGTTGCGCCTGCTGGCCAGATCATCCGCAAATTGCATGACCTCAGGCCGAGTCGCGTAAAACGGCCCCTGCGCGGGCATTGATCTGGTCGCAGCGCTCTTTTTTTGAGGTGTTTCGGCTCTTGCGTGTGTCAATGCCGCATGGCTGGTTAGCAGAAATATCGCAACTGTCAGCGTCTTGAAAAAAGCTTGGTGTGGGAGGAGGCGTGTCATGCGGCTTTGGCGGGTGGTCTGCAGGGGCTGCATTTGAATGCTGCAGCAAGGACTGCAGCGCGATTTTAAGCCGTCCACACCAGAGTGCTGAATTGCTGCTGCAACTGCCTGAGTTGTTCTTTCTGGCTGTTGTCTTTGCCAGCGTCGCGGGCGTAACGCTGCAGCTCAAGTTGCATCAGCCAGTTGTGCAAGGCCACAGCATTGACATCGTTTGTGCCCTGGCTGGGCGACCTGGCCATGACAGCCATCGCCAGTTGCCGGGGTGAGCTGGCCGGCGTGCTTTTAATGCCAGCCAGCGCGAGTTGTTTGCGCGCCTTGTCCAGCAGGCGCAGCCAGGGGTCATGTTGTGTGCGCTCCCAGAAAGTCCAGGCGACACCCAGCAGACTGGCCAGCACCACAATGCCTATCAGCACATAACTGAGGTCTGCCCAGCTTGGCGATTCAAAACCCATGCCCTTGAGCAGATTGAGCTGTTTGCCCTGGGTGTAGTTGAGTACCCACTGATTCCAGCCATTGTTGATGGCCTCCCAGGTTGCGCGTAAATTGGCCAGTGCGCTTGGGCTCAATCCTCCCAGGGCCTGGGCAACCACACCCTGCGGTGCTGCCAGCCGCTGAAACGCACCTGTGCGGCCCGGCGACACGGCAGAGGTTGGATCAACCCGAACCCAGCCACGGCCTTCCAGCCAGACCTCGGTCCAGGCGTGGGCATCAGCCTGGCGTACTACCCAGAACCCGTCAACGCTGTTCTGCTCACCGCCCTGGTAGCCTGTGACAATTCGCGCAGGAATATCCAGCGCACGCATCAGAATCACAAAACTTGAAGCAATGTGCTCACAAAACCCTTCCTTGCGGTCAAACCAGAACTCGTCCGCCGTGTTTTGCCCATACACACCAGGCTCAAGCGTGTAGGTATAGCCCCCGGTGCGCAGTCTGTCCATGACTGCCTGCACCAGCAGCTCGCTGCTGGCACCGGCGTATCGCGGGTCGGCGCGCATCTGGCTGGCCAAGGCCAGTGTGCGCGGGTTGTAGCCGGGTGGCAGATCGACAAATTCGCGCAAGCCGAGCACTGGTCTGGTCGGGCCATGTGTGAAGCTGGTGTAGCTTTGCACCCTGTAGCGAAGCAGATCGCTCACGGGACGATTCGCCAGCCACTGCAGGTTGGCCTGCATAAAGCTTTCATAGCCAGCCGGCAAAACCGGTTTTTGTGCAACCGCTTCCATGACAAAAAGCCAGGGTCGGCTGGTCGGCTCCATGGTGACTTCGTAATTGATGGGGGGGCCTGATACCACCAGGCTTGAGGTCACTCCATAACGTGACGAAAACTCGAATCTTGGCGTTCGCCACTCGATACCGTCAAAAGCCGACAGGACCGGGCCGCGGAAATACAAATCCCGTTGTGGTGGTGGCTCGCCTTCGAACTTGATACGCATGGCCACACTTTCGTCCAGCGCCAGGCTGGCTATGGTGCCCACCTTCATGCTGGCGCTCAGGCCGCTGCGGCCAGTCATGGTGTCGCTGGGCATGCCCCATAAGGGCGCAAGGCGTGGAAACAGCAAAAACAGCACAATCATGATGGGCGCGCCCAGCAGGGCCATCCAGCCAGCCGTTTTTGCAGCCTGCAGCAGTGGCGGTTTGCCGACCGGCATATGGGCATTGACCAGCACTGTCAGCAGCCCCAGCAGGCCCAGCATCATGCTGAAGGCAGTCAGCAGCGACTGCGAGTAAAAAAAGTTGGCCAGCATGCAGAAAAAGCCAAGAAAAAACACCACAAACGCATCACGCCTGGCCCGTAACTCCAGTGTTTTCAGGCTTAACAAGACCACCAGCATGGTCACACCTGCATCGCGGCCCAGCAGCGTTCTATAGCTCAAAAGCGTGGCTGTTATGGTGATGGCCAGCAGACCCAGCAGCCACCACTTGCCCGGCAGCGGCCTGGTTTTAAAGGCCAGCCAGCCGCGCCAGCCCAGCACTGCACCAGCCAGCGCACTGCACCACAAGGGAATATGAGTGCTTTGCGGCAGCAACACCCAGGCAATCACCATCAG
>JAZKIK010000459.1:2882-4053 GCA_040384925.1 Pseudomonadota bacterium
AGCCAGCGCCTCCAGGCAAAGGCGTTTGTGGGCCTCGCCGCTGGACGGCTTGATTTGCAGGGCAGGCAGGCGCAGGCCGTAATCCAGCCCCAGTTTGTCAGCAGACAAAACCCAGGCGCACAGCCGCGAGAGCTTGTGCTCGGTATCCATTGAGCCGGCTTGCATGAAGTCCAGCCACAGTTCATGTTGCTGGGCCTGCTGGGTGTCGCGCACGACCAGGCCACCGCCTTCGCTGCCCGACTGTCCATCGGTTTTGGCTGCTTTTTTCCAGATCACAAGTTTCATGGGGTCGCCGCGCCTGTACCCGCGCACACCGTCAAATTCGCCTGAATTCTGCGTGCGGGCAGCTGCGGCCGCTCCGCCAGAACGCGGCTCGCCAGGTGGCAGTGGCGGCGGGTAAGCCTCGGGTGCAGGGTAGACCAGAATCTGCACCGCTGGCCGCCATACTGTCCACACCCGAAAAGTGCCCAGCGGAAAACGGGTTTCAGCCGTCAATGTGGGCAAGCGGTGCAGCCCGCGATGCGGCGGCGTGAAAGCGACCTGTATCGTGGTGCTGCCTTGTGCCGGTACGTCAGCCCAGGCCCAGTGGGGCTGCTTGTCGGCTTTTTTTGTGACCTCTGGCGGATTGAGCACACCCACTCCTATGCCATGCCGGGCCGAGCGCCGTTTATTCACCAGTTTTATATCGATGGTGGCTGTGGCACCGGCATACTGCGCAGGCGGTGCAGTGAGGTTCATGGCGAGTCCGCGCAGGGTCGAGTGGCATACATGCATGCCTATCAAGGCACTGCCGGCCAGCAAAAAGGTCAGCATGTAACCCAGATTGAGCTGATAGTTGATGGATGCCACCAGCAGTGTCAAAAGTGTCACCGCCAGCATCAAGCCTGGTCGGGTTGGCAGGATGTAAACCGTGCGCTGTGTCAGCTCGACCTGGTCAACAAAGGCCAGCCGGCTTTCAAACCAGGCACGAAAGCGGCGGCGCAGCGCAGCCACGGGATGGGGGAGTATGGCCAGCCCTGTCATGACAAACTTCGATCAGGCATGGGTCTGCTCAGGCTCAGGGCAACGCAATCGAGTCCACCATGGCGCGCACCTGCTCCAGCGAACCGCGGCCTGCGTCGCTCACAGGAACCAGCCGGTGCGCAGTGGTTTGCGGCAGTATGGCGGCCAC
>JAZKIK010000459.1:4063-8207 GCA_040384925.1 Pseudomonadota bacterium
GGCTACATAGTCGCGGCCGCTCAAAAAGGCCTGGGCCTTGGCCGCGCGCGTCACGGCAATGCCTGCGCGCGGACTCAAACCCTGCAAAAACCAGCGTCCTGAACGGGTAGCAGCCATCAGGTCCTGCAAATAGTCGAGTAGCGGCCCCGCTGCGTGAACCTGGCTGACCTGCTGCTGAAGATCCAGCAGATCATGTGGCGTGACCAGTGGCTTGAGGTTTTCAACCATGTCCCGCCTGTCGCCACCGCTCAGCAGCTGGCGCTCGGCAGCACGATCCGGGTAACCCAGGGAAATCCGCATGTGGAAGCGGTCAAGCTGTGACTCGGGCAGGGCATAAGTGCCCAGTTGATCATGCGGGTTTTGTGTGGCAATCACAAAAAAAGGCACTGGCAGCGGCCGAGTCGCACCTTCAACCGTGACCTGCTTTTCTTCCATCGCTTCGAGCAGCGCGCTTTGGGTCTTGGGGCTGGCGCGGTTGATTTCATCTGCCAGCAAGACCTGGGCAAACACCGGGCCAGGGTGAAAGACAAAACTTTCCTTTTGCCGTTCGTAAATGGATACCCCCGACAAATCGCTGGGCATCAGGTCAGCCGTGAACTGCACACGTGAAAACTGCAGTCCGAATGAGCGCGAAAGCGCGTGGGCGAGGGTTGTTTTTCCGACACCGGGCACATCCTCAATCAGTAAATGACCACCAGCCAGCAGACAGGCGACACAGTCCTGGACCTGCGCCGGTTTGCCCACAATGACCGTGTTAAGCTGATTTAAAAGTAATTGAAGTTTTTCTTTGACTTGCATGGCAGATACGTTACCCGAAAAGTTTTACGTTATGAACGCGACTGGTTATTTCACCCACAAAGATTGTCGGAAGCACGAAATGGGCCCTGGCCATCCGGAATGCCCGGAACGGCTCGATGCCATTGATGACTGGTTGCTGGCACTGGGCATCAAGGACGCCCTTGATTGCCGCGAAGCCCCCTTGGCTGCAGTGGGCGATATCGAATTGGCGCATGAGCGCATGATGGTTGCCGGTATCCGGGGCCTGAGCGACCAGCTGGCTGACGACATCCAGGCCGGCGGGCCGACACATGTGCAGATTGACCCCGATACCTCGCTCAACATCCACACCTGGAACGCAGCCCTGCGTGCGGCTGGTGCCGCGCTGGCTGCCACTGACAGCGTGATGGCTGGTGAAATTGAAAACGCCTTTTGTGCCGTGCGTCCACCGGGCCATCATGCAGAACGCAGCAAGGCCATGGGTTTCTGCTTTTTCAACAATGTGGCGATTGCTGCGCGTTACGCCCTGGAGCGGCATGGCCTGAAGCGCGTGGCGGTGGTTGACTTCGATGTACACCACGGCAACGGCACCGAAAACATATTGAGTGGTGATCAGCGCGTGCTGATGGTGAGTTTTTTCCAGCATCCCCTTTACCCCTACAGCGGTGCCGATCACCAGGCCAGCAACATGGTCAACCTGCCGGTTCCTGCCTACACCAAAGGCATGGATGTGCGGGAATTGATTGAAATGATGTGGATACCGCGTCTGGAAGAATTCAAGCCCGAGATGATTTTTATCAGCGCTGGTTTTGATGCCCACCGTGATGATGACCTGGGCCAGTTGGGTCTGGTCGAGCAGGACTATGCCTGGATCACACAGCGCATCAAGGATGTGGCCAAGCGGCATTCCAAAGGCCGCATCGTGTCTTCACTGGAAGGTGGTTACAACCTGCGGGCGCTGGCACGAAGTGTTGAAGCACATATCCGTGTGCTGGCTGACCTGTAGGATTTCTGATGAGTGATTCCCAAAATATTCCAGGTGGACTGCCGCCGCTTCTTCATGTACGTGATGACCGGGGTGTGCACTACCTGACCCTGAGCCGTCCCGCTTCCTTTAATGCGCTGAGCCAGGACATGCTGGTGGCGCTGCAGGCCGCGCTTGACTTTGTCACGCAGGACGCAAGCGCCCGCGCTGTGGTGATCGCCGCCGAAGGCAGGGCTTTTTGCGCCGGTCACAACCTCAAGGAGATGATTGCCAGCCCCGAGCTGGCTTTCTACCAGAAGCTTTTTGCCCAATGCACCCGCATGATGTTGAGCCTTCAAAACCTGCCTGTGCCCGTCATTGCCAGGGTGCAGGGCCTGGCGACGGCCGCAGGTTGTCAACTGGTTGCGCAGTGTGATCTTGCTGTGGCGGCCAGCCAGGCCAGTTTTGGTGTCAATGGCATAGATGTGGGCCTGTTTTGCGCCACACCGAGTGTGCCGCTGGTACGCAACATGCCCGCCAAACAGGCCATGGAGATGCTGCTCACAGGCGAGTTCATCACGGCCGATGAGGCCCGGCTGCGCGGTCTGGTCAATCGAGTGGTTGCTCTTGAGGGGCTTGATGCAGAAGTTGAAAGACTGCTGCAAAGCCTGCTGTCCAAACCCAAAGAAGCGCTGGCCATGGGCAAGGCACTTTTTTACCAGCAGCGTGAAACCAGCATGGCAGCCGCTTACCAGCTTGCCGGCCAGACCATGGCCTGCAACATGATGCACCCGGTCGCCCAGGAAGGTGTTCAGGCTTTTATTGACAAGAGGCAACCGCAATGGCCAGCGTTGGCATCATGAATTTTCATCCCGTGTTCTTGTCTTCTGTTGCATCGTTTTTTTCTTTTTCTTCACCGTCTGGCGCTGCTCCCGCGCCACAGCGTATAGACACGCTTGACGCCTGGCTGGATGCCATGCTGCGGCCCACCGCCCTGATGGAGCTGGCCGCACTGATAGCCTGTGTGCTGCTGGCCTGGCTGGTTGTCAGCGCCGTCAGCAAGGCACGTGATACGGTAGACGAGACCTCGATTCTTTTTGGGCGCCGCATTATTGATGGCGTGCTTTTTCCGGTTTTTCTGCTGCTTTTCGCCTATGTCACCAAGGCCCTGCTGGAGCGCATGTGGCCCTTGGCGGTATTCAAGATCGCGATTCCGGTATTTTTGTCGCTGGCGCTGATACGCCTGGGTGTCAAGGTTCTGCAAGCCGCCTTCAAGGATGCGCCCGTGATCCGGGCGCTGGAGCGTACCTTTTCGTGGCTGGCCTGGATGGCTGTCGTGTTGTGGGTCAGCGGTTTGCTGCCTATCATTCTTGACGAGCTGGACGGCATCACGTGGAAGGTTGGCGGCTCCATGCTGTCGGTTCGTACCCTTCTTGAAGGTGCCATTACCGCCGGCGTGGTCATTTTGATCACACTCTGGATATCGTCCGCAATTGAGGCGCGCCTGCTTCATTCGGCCAAAGGCAGCGAGCTGTCCCTGCGCAAGGCCGTGAGCAATGCCGCGCGGGCACTGCTGGTGTTTGTCGGCCTGCTGATTGCACTGTCATCGGTTGGCATTGATCTGAGTGCGCTGTCCGTGCTGGGTGGCGCGATTGGTGTGGGTGTGGGTTTTGGCCTGCAAAAACTCGCTGCCAGTTATGTCAGCGGTTTTGTCATGCTGGCCGAGCGCAGTGTGCGAATCGGTGACAGCGTGCGGGTTGATGGTTTTGAAGGCCGCATCAGCGATATCAATGCCCGTTACACCGTGGTCCGGGCCTCGTCTGGCCGGGAATCCATCGTGCCGAACGAGATGTTCATCAGCAACCGCATTGAAAACCTGTCCCTGACCGACTTGCAGGTACTGCAGTCCACTGTGGTTTCGGTGGGTTATGACAGCGATGTCGAGTTGGTCATGCGCTTGCTGAAAGACGCCGCAGCCGCCCAGGAAAGGGTGCTGACCGAACCTGCCCCTGGGGTCAACCTCACCAATTTTGGCGCGGATGGACTTGAGTTCACCCTCAATTACTGGATGAGTGACCCTGAAAATGGCCAGCAAAACCTGCGTTCACGCATCAATCTGGCTGTTCTGAAGGCCTTGCGTGAAAATAATATAGACATTCCTTATCCGCAGCGTGTGCTCCACACACGCGGTCCCTTGCCTGTGGAAGTGCCTGCTGCACCAGCCGTGCAGGAGCCAGCAAGAGCTGAATCGGCTGTTGGCTGACACGCATATGACAGCGCTTTGATGAGTTCTCTCTAAACAAGGCGGGTGGCCGGTCTATAATAAAAATAGAACGACCGTTCTTTTTTTTGCGGTTGGTCCAGAACCAGTTCAAAAGGCTGGTTACGGAGTAGTGCAAGCTA
>JAZKIK010000460.1:0-1655 GCA_040384925.1 Pseudomonadota bacterium
CTTATCATGCTCTATGAGGCCGCTATCAAACATACCAAGGCAGCGGCGCAAGCCATTGATCGTAAAGACATTGCTGGCAAGGGGATGGCTATCGGCAAAACTCATGACATCATCAATGAATTGACGGCCACCCTCAAGCGGACGAAGAATCTGGTATCCATCAACCACTGTGGCTGTGATCAGCACATCACTGTTCTCGGCGGTGACGTTAGGCCGCATATCGAACACCTTGAAACGCCTGGTCCGAAGAATGCTGTCGGCCATCAGGCGATTAAGGCTGGAGGGACTCAGATCGACCATCTTCGCAACCCCTGGAGGGAATGCGTTCTTGGTGATATCACGATGATCGGCAGCCTCAATACTGGTATAAACCTTGAAGTGCTGCCCTTGGTCAAGCAGCAGTATTCGCTCGATGCTGACACCTGAAGGCATGGACACCTCGCCTGCAGGTGCGCATGCCAGCGGTGGCATGGCTGCCTGCGAAATAGCCGCAGTCTGGGCACAGGCTGCCTGCGTCAGCAATAGCAGGCAAGCCCCAAGAACAAAACCGATGTGCCTGGTGGTGCGTAATGAAATATTGCGGTTCATGAACATTCTCCCTGAAGTGAATTTCTGTTGCTTTTGAGTCTGCAAATATCAGCGGCCGGCTGGTGTGCCAGGCTTTGCTGCAGGTTTCTGGGTGGTGGCCTTTCTTGTCGGCGTCGTCACGTTAACCGGGGCAAGATTGATCGCCGGACTGGCCGCAGGAACATCTGCGGCGAGTTCACGATCCGACATCTTGCGACACGCTTCAATACGGGACTCATATGCGTAGACTGACTCAGCCGACGGAACCGGCCGGATACTGACCGCACCCAGGTCAAGTGTTGCGTAAACAGCCTGATCCTCGCGATTGTGAAAAACCAGCCTCAGAAGATCCTGATCGCTCCACTGGGAGTACTTGGCCTCCACAGCCCGCTGTACTGCCGCAAGAGCCTGGGAGTCTGTATCGCCATGGCTATTGCGATGGTCTTTTCCAAGCAGTTCGTTGCTCAAGCGGCGCTCCTGCCTGCTGGCACCTGGCTCAGGTATGGCGTTGATAAAGGCAAACTCCCTGGCCTTTGCTGGCTCCTGGGACCACCCGAAATACTCCGTCGCAAACTTCGTTCTCTCGTCCTGCGAAACGATGGCATCCATCATGCGGCCCGTTTCAACAGGATCACACATGCGAACCCTGCTCAACCAGCCAGAAGTGTTGTTGAGAAACAGCGCCCCGACAAAGATATCGGACGCCTTTGACTCCTGGATAAACTTGAATGCATCACTCGCCGAACCTTGCTTTGGTGCCTGGCCTTCAAAGCTATAGGTAAATGGTTTACGCAAAAAAGTATCAAAAAATGAACCTGACAAAGGCATGACGACACCTTTGGCGGAGACCTCGACAGACTTTTTAATCAGAGGTGCAGCAGCCTTCACAAAATCTACGCCCAGGGGAAACGTGGCCAACACATTGCCAAAGTTTTTTTCTTTCGCCATTTCTGCAATTGAATGGCCAAATGACACCGTTAACCCGCCAAAGGCCGCAACACCAGCCACGGTGCGCATATACGCATTGGTCCTACGCACCACATCATCGGCCTTGGTCCGGTAGTCCTTGAAAGCCGCAGGGTCCCTGG
>JAZKIK010000460.1:1699-5342 GCA_040384925.1 Pseudomonadota bacterium
AGGTTTTGTGCCGCCATATTCTTGGCAAAATCAGCCAGCGTGATGGTGTTCAGGGCCGTGTCGATAAAAGCCAGATCCTTTTCATTCAGGGATTTTTTGAGCTCACTCTCAGCCACATCTTTTTGCTCTGCATTGTTGGCACGCTGCGCCATGCGTCGCTGGTCTATGGTTGCAAACAGCAGGTTTGCAGCTGATTCACGCTGGCTCAGCAGTGACTTGTAGTCGACTTCCAGGCTTTTGAAGTCCTGATTGGCTTTTTCGAGAACCTTGTCGCTCAGCCGGGCCGTGACTATCAATGTAGCCATGGTGATGGCCCGTTTGGCCTGGACATCGCTCATGCCTTGCATGCTGGGCAAGGTAATGGACTCTTCAGCCAGTGCAGCGCCCCGCTCGTCCAAGAGATACTGCAGATAATCGTCGAGCGTTTTCATGGCCACGCTGGCCGTCACGTTCTTCATAGCCTCCATCGCAAAAGACATCGTAGCTGCCGTCAGCAAACTACCAATATCCAGGCCTGATGAGATGGCCTGCATGTTCAGGCCCTGATTAAGTGCCATGGACAACTGGGCCCAGGCAAGTGCACTGCGCCTGGCATGCAATTCCAGGCGCATGGCTTTCAGTGTTTCGTACAGGTCCTGCCCAGTAACCGTACCTTTTTGAAACAGCGCCTGGTAGTTGGCCGATATGGGGCCACCCATAGCTTGGTTAGCGCCCATTGCACCAACTTGAGGCGCAGAAGATAGCTGATTCGGTGCCACAGGAGCTGCTCCAGGTGCTGGAGACCCGAACAGGCTTCCGAGCGCATTGCCAAGCTGCCCCATAGCCTCTCCAACAGACGCCGGAGGCGATGTCTGACTATGTCCCAATGTCGTTGCCGACATGGCAACAAGTAACAAAACACCTTGGCAAACCCGCTTGAGCCTGCCCACGGGTATTGATTTGCAAGCCGATAACCTATTCATAGCGCTCTCTCCCTGACACACTTGATAACACATTGTCTGAGCTGATACTTTTGGATACGACCCTAAGACTATCATGACTCGGCCAAAAAATCCTCTCATGACATCAGCAATCAGAGGCCTGGCCTGCAATTTCCCGCCGCCTCCTCTAGCTGCGTTGCCGGGCTGAAGGCGCGGACATAAGGGGCCGTCATCGTTACACCGCCGAAGGCTGGTGTTTTGGACAGCAGTTGGTTTTTGAAGCAAGGAAGTCATGAGCAGATCCCCGGTTATGTGTGACAGCAAAAGGTGAACATGGCTAGCAAGACGGTGGGCCAGTCAAAACGTCAGATCAGCCTTGTGCAGGCTTTCACTGTTGTTGCACAATCGTCATGAACATTTGCTTGCAATTTTTGGAAACTCAAAAATAAGCCGGTAGCTCAATAAAAACGGGCATCTATTGCTATAGTTTTTGACAAATAGATCACCTAATCCAGTCATACCTCATGCTGCCTGCACACCGCCCCCTTTTATTTCTGCACCAACAGCTGGCGGTTTGTATGTTTTTTTTGGTGTTTATTACCACTGCGGCCCATGCCCAGAACCCGCAACGGGTAGCTCTGCTGATTGGCAACGCCACTTACAGCGTCGCCCCCTTGCGCAACCCTCCAAACGATGTTCGTGAAATGCAGGCCGCCTTGCTGGCTCTTGGCTTCAAGGTACAGGTCATGCTGAATGCCAACCAGAACCAGATGAAGCGCGCCGTGCGCGACTTTGGCAGCCTGGCCCAAGGGGCCGATGTGGCGTTTTTGTATTACTCCGGGCATGGCACCCAGGCCAATGGTGAAAACTATCTGCTCCCTATTGGTGCAAGCATTGACAAAGAGGCCGACTATGAAGTCGAGGCCGTCTCGGCCAATACGCTGATGCGCCAGATTGCCGGTGCACGCCCCAGGGCCGCCATCGTTGTACTGGACGCCTGCCGCGACAACCCATATGCCTCCGTCACCAAAAGCACCAGCAAAGGCCTGGGCCGCATGGATGCGCCCACTGGCAGCATGATCGCGTTTGCCACCGCCCCCAACAACACCGCAAGTGACAATGGTGACTATGCCCGGGTACTGGCCAGACAGCTGCAGACCCCTGGGCTGGAATTATTTGATGTGTTTCGCAACACGACAGCAGAAGTTCACCGTATCAGCAAGGGCAAACAAGAGCCACGCATTAGTGAAGTGTCGATTACCGAACGTATTTATCTTGCGGGGCAGAACAATGCACGACCACCAGTCCAGGTGGCCAGTGTGGTGCCCGAGCCTGTGCAACAGCCAGCAGCACCAGCCACACGGCCCACCATCAAAGACTGCGCAGACTGCCCGGAACTGGTCATTATTCCTGCTGGCAGCTTCATGATGGGCAGCAATGACGGCGAAGCAAATGAAAAGCCCGTACATCGGGTGAGCATCAAACCATTCGCCATGGGCAAAACAGAAGTCACACAAGCCCAGTGGCAGGCTGTAATGGGCAGCAACGCAAGCGAATTTAAAAACTGCGGCCCCACCTGCCCAGTAGAAAATGTGAGCTGGAACGATGCCCAGGAATTCATCACGAAGTTGAATACCAAAACTGGACAGACCTATCGACTTCCCAGCGAAGCAGAGTGGGAGTACGCAGCCAGGGCAGGCTCACAAACAAGTTTCTGGTGGGGAGACAGCATCAATACAGGCCAGGCCAACTATGACGGCAACTACAGCTACAACGGTAGCCCCAAGGGAGAGTACAGGCAAAGTACTGTGCCCGTGAACAGTTTCAAGGCCAACGCATATGGGCTGTACAACGTACACGGCAATGTCTGGGAGTGGGTGGAAGATGTATGGCACGACAACTACGGCGGAGCGCCCACGGATGGCAGCGCCTGGACATCGGGTGGGGACACAGCGCGGCGCGTGCTTCGCGGCGGTTGCTATGGCGACGAACCCGGCGACCTTCGCTCCGCTTACCGGAGCGGGATCGCACCGGTCAACAGTGGCACCTGCACCGGCTTCCGTATCGCCAGGACTCTTTAAACTTTAGCCCTTTTACAGTTTTACCCTTTAAAAAGATGTTGCTCGCGAAGCGCTTACAAAACGGCTGTTAGGAGAATGGGGGCGAAGCCCCCATTTTTAAAGCATGACAGCACGACCCGACATGACCAACACGACCAAGTCCCGAGCCAATGTGGCGGCTATAGAAAGCTGCTATCAGTTCGTTCTATGGCTGATACCGGTGTTGGAAAACTTGCCGCGCAAGCAAAAATTTCAGTTTGGTGCCCGCATGCAAACAACGGCACTGGATGTGCTTGACACCTTGACCCTCGCCTCAAACAGACGATCCACACCCTACTTATGTCATGACCCATAACACTTTTCTTCGCTATGTAATTTTGCTGGTCGGCATGTTGTGTGCCTTGCCGTCGGATGCGGCGCGCCTCGCACTGGTGATTGGCAACCGCGACTACACCGTAGGAGAACTCAAAAACCCTGTCAACGACGCCGTGGCGATGGCCCGGGAATTGGGCAGACTGGGTTTCACCGTTACGTCGGTGATCAACCTGAAACGTGACGACATTGGACGCACCGTCGAGGGTTTTGCCAGCCATATACGTCCAGGCGACGATGTGGTGGTGTTCTACGCCGGGCATGGCATGCAGGTCAAAGGTGTGAACTACC
>JAZKIK010000461.1:0-2843 GCA_040384925.1 Pseudomonadota bacterium
TTGTTCGATCAGCCAGCTCATGGGGTTGGCTTCGTACATCAGGCGCAGCTTTCCGGCTTTTTCGGGTTCACGCTTGTCCCAGGGGTACAAAAACACGCCGCCGCGGGTCAGGATGCGGTGTACGTCGGCCACCATTGAGGCGACCCAGCGCATGTTGAAGTCTTTGCCGCGTGGGCCTTCCTTGCCCTGCAGGCATTCGTCGATGTAGCGCTTCACGGGTTCGTCCCAGTGGCGCATGTTGCTCATGTTGATGGCGAATTCTTTGGTGTCGGCCGGGATGGTAAGGTTTTCTTCGGTCAGCACAAATGAGCCCTGCTCGCGGTCGAGTGTGAACATGGCCACGCCGTCGCCCACCGTCAAGACCAGCGTGGTTTGCGGGCCGTAAACGCAATAACCCGCGGCAACCTGCTGGCTGCCGGCCTGCAGAAAGTCTTTTTCTTCAACGCCGCTGCTGCCTTCGGGCTTTTTGAGCACGCTGAAGATGGTGCCAATGCTGACATTCACGTCGATATTGCTGGAGCCATCGAGTGGGTCAAACAGCAACAGGTATTCGCCTTGCGGGTAGCGGTTGGGCACCACGTAGATGCCGTCCATTTCTTCTGACGCCATGGCTGCCAGGTGGCCGCCCCATTCGTTGGCTTCGATCAGCACTTCGTTGGCGATGATGTCGAGCTTTTTCTGCACTTCGCCCTGTATGTTTTCGCTGCCAGCGCTGCCCAGCACGCCGCCTAGCGAGCCCTTGTTGACGGCCTGGCTGATGCTTTTGCAGGCGCGGGCCACCACTTCAAGCAGCAAACGCAGTTGTGACGGAATATGGCCGTCCTGGCGCTGCTGCTCGACCAGGTAACGGGTCAGTGATACTTTTTTTGACATGTAGGTGTGGTTCCAGTCGGGTTGATATTGGTTTTTTCAGTCGGCCAGGGCGCGTGTGACGACTTCCTGGGTGTCCTTGCTCAGGTCGGTGCGGGCGGCGACACGGGCAATGGCCTCGCGTGCGGCGCTGCGGTAGGGTTCGGCCAGTTTGCTCCAGCGGTCCAGGGCACGTGCCAGCCTGGCGGCCACCTGCGGGTTGATGGCGTCGAGCTCGATGACACGTTCGCTCCAGAAAATATAACCGGCGGCATCGGTCCGGTGGAAGCCGGCCGGGTTGCCCTGGCAATACGCGCTGATCACGCTGCGTGCACGGTTGGGATTGCGCAGGCTGAAGTCGCTGTGTTTCATCAGTTGCTTGACGGCTGGCAGGATGTTGCCACCCCGGTCTGGCGCGCCAACCTGCAGGCCAAACCATTTGTCAATGACCAGTGCTTCGTTTTTGAACATGGCATGAAACAGCGGCAAAGCCTTGGCGGCTAGTGTGTGGCCGCTGGAAACCAGCGCTGCCAGCGCATTGAAGCGGTCGGTCATATTGCCCGCATCCTTGAAGCGCTGCAGTGTTTTGCCGGGCCAGACGGTATCGCCGCTGGAGGTAGCTGCCAGGCAAAGATGGGTCAGCGCCATGCCGGCAAGGGCGCGGCGGCCTGAAGAAACCGGATCGGGTGTGTAGGCACCGGTGTCGTGATTGGCCAGGTAAACCGTTTCCCAGTCGGCTTTCAGCGCGGTGGCCAGTTGCTGGCGCATGGCTTCGCGTACTGCATGAATGCGTTGTGGGTCCACCACGTCCAGTTGCTCGGCCAGATAGGTTTCTGATGGCAGGGTGAGGACCAGTTCCTTGAATGCCGCATCCAGTGCCGGGTTGAGCAGGACCTGGCGCATGGCATCAACGTAGGCATCGTTGAGCACGGCTACGGGACTGGCTGTTGACCTGATGGCGACCAGTGCGCTGTTGACAGCCAGGCGTTGACCGGCTTCCCAGCGGTTGAAAGGGTCACTGTCGTGGGCCAGCAGGTGCAGCAGCTGGGCATCGGTATAGTCAAACTCAAGCACCACAGGGGCGGTAAAACCGCGCAGTATGGACGGCACGGGTTCTGCCGCAATACCGGTAAAAACAAATGTTTCTGATGGCTGCGTCAGCACGACCAGGCGTGTGCCGTTGACGGAAGCGGCTTCGGTTTCACCTGCCAGTTGCAGTGGCAAGTCCTGGCCACCGGCACCCAGCAGACCCAGGCCTACCGGAATCACAAACGCTTCCTTGTCGGCCTGGCCGGGGCTTGGTGCGCAGCTTTGGCTCAATGTCAGTGTGTAAGTGCTGGCTTCGGCATCGTAAACACCTTGCGCGTGAAGACGTGGTGTGCCGGCCTGGCTGTACCAGCGTTTGAACTGCGGCAGCAAACGTGCCAGTTCTGAGGCCGGGTTGGCATCTGCAATGGCTTGCGCAAAGTCGTCGCAGGTGACGGCCTGGCCGTCGTGGCGCTCAAAATACAGGGTCATGCCCTTGGCGAAACCGTCGCGGCCCAAAGGATCAGACTGACCTGCGGTCAGGGTCTGCATCATGCGGACAACTTCAGCGCCTTTTTCGTAAATGGTGACGGTGTAGAAGTTGCTGATTTCGACATAGCTGTCTGGCCGAACCGGGTGAGACATTGGGCCAGCGTCTTCAGGGAACTGCGCGGTACGCAAAACGCGCACATCTTCAATGCGTTTTACGGCGCGGGCCGAAGCCTCGCCGCACAAGTCCTGGCTGAATTCCTGGTCACGGAAAACCGTCAGGCCTTCTTTCAGTGACAGCTGAAACCAGTCGCGGCAGGTGACGCGGTTACCCGTCCAGTTGTGAAAATACTCGTGGCCGACCACACTTTCGATGTTTGAAAAATCAACATCGGTTGCCGTGGACTGGTTGGCCAGCACGTATTTGGTGTTGAAGATGTTCAGGCCCTTGTTTTCCATCGCGCCCATGTTGAAGTCGC
>JAZKIK010000462.1:0-3721 GCA_040384925.1 Pseudomonadota bacterium
TGTCGGCATGTTTGCCAGCTACCTCGATGGCGGCGTCCGAGGCGCCACCAAAATAGACCGGCAGGCTCTGGCCACTCACTGTGCGCACGGCTGACAGCACTCGGTCAAAGTTGTAGTACTTGCCGTGGTAGTCAAAGGCTTCCTGCTGCGTCCAGGTCTTGCGCACCACGTCGAGGTATTCGCTGGTGCGTTCGTAACGCTGGTCTTTGGTAAGGTAGTCACCGTCCTGTTTCAGTTCGGCATCGTCACCACCGGTGATGAAGTGCACTGCCGTACGGCCACCGTTGAACTGGTCAAGTGTGGCGAACTGGCGTGCCGCCAGTGTGGGTGCCGTAAAACCGGGGCGGTGCGCCACCATGAAACCCAGGCGCTTGGTCACCGACGCAGCATGTGAAGCGACCAGAATGCTTTCAGGCGAGTTGGAGTGAAAGGCAATCAGCGCACGGTCAAAACCGGCTTCCTCATGGGCGCGGGCGACCTGCTCGACGTAGGCGACGTTGACAACCGGGCCTTGTGGCAGGCGTATTTCAGACGCCTCACGCGTACCTATGTAACCGATGAATTCGACGGACATGAAGACTCCTGGATCTTTGAAGAAAATTAAAAAAAGCTCAGACTCCGAGCGCCCGCCGACCTGCGGCAATGTGTACGCTGTCGTCCTGCGGGGTATGGATACGGCCACACAGCACGTCACGCAGATGGCGCTCCAGCGGGTTTTTGCGCGACAGGCCGTGGTTGCTGCTGAGCGACAGCGCCGCCTCAAGCACCTTGACGGCGTTATTGGTCACAACCGACTTGATCAGGCCGCTGTCCACACCGGGCACAGGCACACCGGCATCAATGTCACGCGCCAGGCGCTGCAGCAGGCTGTCATTGGTCAGCAGCAGTGCTTCGATATTGCCAACAATCTCCTGCGCCCGCGGCAGGCTTGACAGGGCCGCGCCCAGGCTGGCTGGTTTGCGCTGGCGCAAAAAGTCAATCACCCAGTCGCGTGCGGCGCGGGCCACACCGTTGTAAAGCGAGCCAAGCAGCACCGTCATGTCGCCCTGCAAACCAGGGTCGCCCACCGCCCATTCATGCGGCAGGCGCAGATCCAGCGCATGCTCTTCGGCAACTGCTACATCTTCAAATATCACGTCATGGCTGCCGCTGGCGCGCAGGCCCAGGTGGTCCCAGGTCTCGACGATACGGGTTCCGGGCAGGCCGGCGGGCAGCAGAAAGCTGCCAACCCTGGGTTGATCTTCATCAGTGCGTGCCCATACCGCATACCACTTCAAAATGGGTACGCCGGTTGAATAGACCTTGTGGCCGGACAAGCGCCAGCCATCAGCCGTGCGCCGCGCGATGGTGGCCGGCAGGCCGCCGCGTGCGGGTGAACCCAGCTCGGGTTCGACCCGCAGTGAATTGATCAGCGACACACCGTCTACCGCCTCGCGTACCAGCTTGCGCGCCACATCCGTCGGCCAGACCCTGCCGGGCCGGCCCATGCTGCGGTGCTGCAGGTATTGCATGGTCAGCACCAGCGCTGTTGCCGGGTCGCCCTGGCCGATGGCACCTGTAACTTCGCCGAGCTGGCTGATGCTGGCACCCTGCCCGCCCAGTTCACGCGGTGCGGCTATGGCCAGCAGTCCGGCTTCATGCAGTTGGGTGAAGTTTTCAAACGGAAAAGTTGCGTCGCGGTCGTGCCCGGCAGCGCGGGCGGCAAACTCGACGGCCAGCGTGCGTGCCGACTGGCCCAGGGTCAGCGGTGCATTCATAACAGCACCTCGGGTTGCTGGCGCACCAGCACCTCATACAGGCTTTGAAAGGCAAAATGCGCGCCGCCCGGTTTGCCGATTTGCGAATGGGTCAGCGCCGCCACCTCGTGCGAAATCGGCACCGGCGTGCCGGCTGCCTCGGCCAGCAACTGGGTATGGCAGACATTGTCAAGCGCGATGTACCACCAGGCGGCTGACTCGACCGTCGGGCCGACCGTCAGGATGCCGTGGTTTTTCAAAATCACAGCCTTGCGGTGGTCCAGCGCCTTGCCTATGCGAAAACCCTCGTCGGTTTCAAGCACCACACCGCTGAAGTCGTCAAACAGCGCGTGGTCGCCATAAAACACGCATGAGTCCTGCGTCAGCGGGTCCAATGTGCGGCCCAGGGTGGACCAGGCCTTGCCATAGGTGGAATGGGTATGCGCTGCGGCCACGATGTCGGGCCGGGCCTCATGCAATGCGGCATGGATTGCAAAGGCGGCGCGATTCAGCGGGCCCTGGCCCACCACGATTTCACCCTGCGCATTGACCAGCAACAAGTCAGACACCCTGATCTGCGAAAAATGCAGGCCAAACGGATTGACCCAGAAATGGTCCAGCCACTCCGGGTCACGCGCGGTGATGTGGCCGGCCAGGCCATGGCCCAGCCCGGCCTGGGCAAACAGGCGAAAAGACACGGCCAGCCGCTCCTTGCGGTACTGGCGCTCGGCCTCCAGCGTGGGGCGGGCGGGCACTTCGTCAAACCAGTCCTTGCGCTGCGGCTTGGGGTTGGTGATGAGCTTCAGTGAAGGTGATGACAAAACAGCAGACATGACGGACTTTCAGATTCGATGCAAAAGAGGCAGTCAGCAAACGGCGGCAGTCAGGCCGCCTTGAGGGCCGTGGCCTGCCTGAGCTGTTCACGTTCGGCCACCTTGCGGCGCACCAGCGGCAGCAGGTCGCGGCCATAGGCAATGGTGTCCAGCAGTGGGTCAAAGCCGCGAATCAAAAAAGTGGTGATACCCAGGTCGTAGTACTTGAGCAGCACGTCGGCCACCTGCTCGGGTGTGCCCACCAGCGAGGTGGTGTTGGAGCGGCCACCGGTTTCACGCGCAATGGCTGTCCACAGGCGTTCGTCCACACGGTCGCCCCTGGCCGCATCGGCCAGCAGGCGGCGTGCGCCTTCGCTTTGCTGGGCACCGCCTTTGGCAAAACCCTGGTCAACACGCAGCTTGCGGGTTTGCTCCAGAATGGTTTCGGCCCTGGCCCAGGCTTCATCTTCCGTCGCGCCCAGAATGGGCCTGAAGGAGATGCTGAACTCGATGTTACGCCCATGTTTTGCGGCTTCGGCGCGCACACGGCGCACCAGGTCACCAGACTGCGCCAGCGACTCGCCCCACAGCGCATAAACATCGGCATGCTGGCCCGCCACCTGCAGCGCCGGGGCCGAGGCACCGCCAAAATAGATGGGCACATAGGGTTTTTGCAGCGGCTTGACTTCAGACGCCGCGCCCTTGACGCGGTAATACCTGCCTTCATGGTCAAACGGTTTTGTCTCGGTCCAGACGCGGCGCAGCAGGCCGAGGTATTCATCGGTGCGGGCATAACGCTCGTCATGGCCAAGAAAGTCTCCGTCACGCTGCTGGTCTTCGTCAGAACCACCGGTGATGTAGTGAACCGCCAGGCGCCCGCCAATATAGTTGTCCAGCGTTGCCAGTTGCCGCGCAGCCAGGGTAGGCGATATAAAACCAGGCCGCTGGGCCAGCAGAAAGCCGATTTTTTGCGTGACCGAGGCGGCGTAGGCCACGGTCAATACCGTGTCGGGGCTGGTTGCGCTGGCCGGCACCAGAATGCGGTCAAAACCCGCGTGCTCATGCGCCTGGGCAAACACACGCACATAGTCCGGGTCAACTGCCGGGCCTTTTCTGGCAAAAATCTCGGACACCTCGTTGGGCTGGATCATGCCTATGAACTGGACACTCATG
>JAZKIK010000462.1:3821-6401 GCA_040384925.1 Pseudomonadota bacterium
TGCGGAAAACCACCGCGCAGCAGGCGCACGGGTTCGGCATCCATGCGCCGTATCAGGCCGTCCAGGCCATCTTGCACCGGTGCTGAAGGGCCTGGGCCAGACTTGATTTCGGAGCGGCAGATCAGATCATCTTCAGACCAGCCGCCCTTGCCCGGTTTGCCCATGGCGCGCATCCAGCCCTGGCGGTCCACAATCACCTGGTAACCGGGCAACTGCCCGACAGGCACACCCAGAATCAGTGACAGCGAGGTGGCAACCGCTGCGCCCTGCATCTCGCACTCGGGGTCGGCAGCGGCACTGGCGGCATTGGGCGCGCTGGGCAGGGACAGCTGCAAACTCACCAGGCGCGGGTCATCGGCGAGTAGCGGTGCGCCGGCAAGGGCTACGGCCACGCGCACACGCTGGCCCGCCAGGCTGCGGGCGGTGGCGCGGCTGCTGCGCTGGCAGCGCACCGGGCCATCAGGCAAACGCACGGGGTTTAGCCAGGCACCTGACTCTTTAAGCATTTCCCCGGCGGCCTGGGCTTGCAAAAAATCAAGCAGTTCCCAGACCTGCGCATCATTGAGCTGCTGGCCAAGGCCGGGCATGGTGGGCTTGCCATCCCGGCCCTGCATGCCGTGGCGCACATGCCAGAACAGCTCGCCTTCCAGGCGTTTCCAGAGCAGGGAACCATTGAGTGTGGGCGGCCACATCGCCAGGCTGGCGGCATCCGGCCCTTCACCACGCCCATCGGCACCGTGGCAGCGCATGCAGGCCTGCTGGTAAAGCTGCTGGCCGCGAACAATGCCTTCTGCTGTGAAGCCGCTTTGGGATGAATGAAAACTGGTGGGCGTGGCTGAAGTCAGCAACAGGCTGGCCTGTGGCCAGGGTGCCAGCAGCAGCGCAGCCAGCGCCAGCCCCCACAGGTAAAACCGCGCGCGGCGCCAGAAAATGGACACCAGCAGCGCCAGCAGCACCAGCGCCAGGCAGGCGGCAGAGGCCAGCACACTGCGCGCATGGCCTGCGTCCCTGAGCAGCATTTCGCCAGCAATGCGTGAGGAAAACGGCCAGGCGGGCTGGCCATGCACGTCCGGTGCCAGCCCGATGGCATGCAACAAAGACAGCAGGCCCAGCTGGGCTGACTGCAAAACGCTCAACAAGCCATTGAGTATTGCCGGGGACAAGGTCCAGTCCATCAACCAGTCATTCATCAGCTGTGAAGCTTCCGCTTACCAGCTTGCATCAAGCCCCAGCAAGGCCAGTGCCTCGCGCCGCAGTTCGGCCAGGCGAGGGTCGCCCCGGTGGCGCGGATAGGGCAGGTCATTGACCAGCACCTGCTTGATGCGCGCTGGCCGTTCTGAAAACACCACCACACGCTGGGCCATGAACAGGGCTTCTTCCACATCGTGTGTGACCAGCAGCACTGAAAAGCCCGTGCGCTGCCACAGATCCACCAGCTCGGTCTGCATGGACAGGCGTGTCAATGAATCAAGCTTGCCCAGCGGCTCATCCAGTACCAGAAGGCTGGGGTCATTGACCAGCGCCCTGGCCAGCGCCACACGCTGCGCCATGCCGCCTGACAACTGGTGCGGAAATGCCTTGGCAAAGCTCTGCAGCCCGACCAGCCTGAGGGCTTCGTCCACACGGTGTTTTTGTGCCTTGAGCAAACCACGCGCCTGCAGGCCCAGCGCCACGTTGTCCCAGACAGTGCGCCAGGGGAACAGGGTCGGGTCCTGAAACACCACAATGCGTGACGGGTCGGGCTGGGTGATGGGCTGGCCGTCCTGCAGCAAGCTGCCTGCCGTGGCCGGCTCCAGCCCGGCCACCAGCCGCAGCAGGGTTGATTTGCCACAACCGCTGGGGCCCAGAAGGGCGACAAATTCACCTGGCTCTATTGTCAGGTCCAGCTCGTCAATGACTTGCAGCGCGCCGCCTGGCAGCTCAAACCAGTGGCTGACATTGCGCACGTCGATGCGCGTACCCTGGCTTTTTTCAACTTTCGCCCGGGCCTCAACTGCGGGCGATGGGGATTGGCTTGCAACTACCATTTGACGGTTCCTTTTTGCCATGACAACACCCGGTCACGCAGCAGAAACAGCAGCGTGATGATGCCCGAGAAAAGCAGCGCCATCAGCAGCAGCGCACCATACATATTGGGGTAACTTGCCCAGCCCTGAGCCCAGGTCAGGTACCAGCCCAGGCCAGACTTGACGCCCAGCATCTCTGCCACCACCAGCGTGGCAAAGGCATGGCCCAGCCCCATGAAAAGGCCTACAAACACCTGCGGCAAGGCAGCCGGAATGGCCACCCGCAGCACCAGAAACCACTGTGATGCACCCAGGGTGCGAGCCACATCATAAAAATTGCGATTGACACCCGCCACACCTGACCAGGTCAGGATTGCGACCGGGAAACCCGTGCCCAGCGCAATCAGAAACACCGCTGTGGACCAGCTGGACGGGAAAAAATAAAACGAAATCGGCAGCAGCGCCGTGGTTGGCAAAGGGCCCAGCACCCGCAGCACCGGATGGATCCAGTAATTGGCCCGGCGTGACCAGCCGATCAGCACACCCACCAGAAAACCCGTCAGGCTGCCAAACA
>JAZKIK010000463.1:0-518 GCA_040384925.1 Pseudomonadota bacterium
AAGGGACCGAAGAAATGAGGCTCGAAGCCCTCAGCGCCACCGCGCGTGAGCTGGAGGCCAAAGCCCTTCAGGCAAGGCTGGATGCACTGTGGGCGGCCACACTGGCAACTGTTGCCAAGGACGCTGGCCGTAAACCCAAGGCCATTTTTATCCTGTCACACACCGCCAGCCCACAGGTTTCGGGCGACAAAACTGCCGCCAACGCCATGCTCAACTACGCCGGACTGGTCAATGCTCTGGCTGGCCCTGGCAATCCGGCCAGTTTTAACGGTTACCGCCCCATGACGGCAGAAGCGCTGGTTGTGGCTGCGCCAGAAGTTATTGTCACGACCACACAAGGCATTGAAACTGCAGGCGGAATCGACAAGTTCTGGGCCCGTTCTGGTCTGGATCTGACCCCCGCGTACAAACGCCGCGCCGTGGTGGCGCTGGACGCGCTGTACCTGATAGGGTTTGGCCCGCGCCTGCCACAGGCCGTGGCTGATTTGCATCAGGCGGCCATGCGAGCAACTGCGTGA
>JAZKIK010000463.1:528-2460 GCA_040384925.1 Pseudomonadota bacterium
GATTTGTTAGTCCATCGCGCTATTCGCGACATTCTGCAAAAACGCCCGCCAGCCCGCCTGGTATTGAGCGCTGGTGTTGTTCTTCTGGCCATCAGTTTTGTAGCGGGCAGTGCGCGTGGTGCCTATGCCATCAGCCCTTTTGATCTGTTGAATGTGGTCTGGGGTGTGTTCACGGGATTTTTCAGCGGGCAAAGCCCTACCTCGCCCGATGCCATGGTGTTTTTGAACATTCGCCTGCCACGCCTGCTGCTGGGTATGGCTGCGGGTGCCGCGTTGGGTTTGTCGGGTGCGTTGATGCAGGGCCTGTTTCGCAATCCGCTGGCTGACCCTGGTTTGATTGGTGTCAGCAGCGGTGCCGCGCTGGCGGCCGGTGTCACCATCGTGATGGGCAGCCTGTGGTTTCCCGAACTGCCGCGCACCCTGGGCAGCTGGACGCTGGTGCTGATGGCGTTTATTGGCAGCCTGGGTGTGACCCTGCTGGTGTATGGCTTGTCGCAACAGGATGGCGCAACCCGTGTCGGCCTGATGCTGCTGGCCGGCATTGCCATCAATGCGCTGGCGGGTGCCGGGCTGGGTTTTTTGAGCTTTCTGGCCAGTGACGAGCAGTTGCGCAGCCTGCAGTTCTGGTTGCTTGGCAGCCTGGGTGGTGCGCGCTGGAGCGCTGTGGTGCTGGTTGGCTCCATTGTTTTGATGGCTGGCTGTGCAGGCCTGGCGCTTGCAAAACCGTTGAATGCCATTGCATTGGGTGAGGCGCAGGCCGCCTTGCTGGGCGTGCCGGTTGAACGGGTCAAACGTTTTGCCGTGCTGGTGACGGCGCTGGCCGTCGGGGCTGTGACGGCCACTACTGGCATTATTGGTTTTGTCGGGCTGGTTGCGCCGCACTGCGTGCGCCTGGTCGCCGGGCCGGATCACCGTGTGGTCTTGCCCGGTTCAGCCCTGCTGGGTGCCGCTTTGGTACTGCTGGCCGACAGCGTGGCCCGAACCGCCGTCAAACCTGCCGAGTTGCCGCTGGGTGTGTTGACTGCTTTTGTGGGTGTGCCTTTCTTTTTGTTGTTGTTGCGCCATTTCCGGAGCCGCTTATGAACGCCCGCAGCCTGACAGATTTCTCAAAACCCGTGGTGGCCGCACCGCAGTGGCTGGAGGCGACAGACATATCCGTAACCGTGCCGGGCAAAATTCTGCTGCACCCCTTGTCAGCCAGGTTTGCAGCCGGGCAGGTCACCGTCATTCTTGGCCCCAATGGTGCAGGCAAATCAACCCTGATGTCAGTATTGACGGGCCAGCGCCAGCCAGGGCAGGGCAGGGTTGAACTCAATGGTCAGGCGCTGGGCGATTTTGAGCCTGCGGAACTGGCACGCCTGCGCGCTTTTGTGGCGCAGGAGAGCGCAGTCGCCTTTGACTTCAGCGTGCAGGAAGTGGTTGAACTGGGCCGTTACCCACACCGCAAACACCCCAGCCAATATGAAGCCGACATTGCCACCCAGGCCATGCAGGCCACAGCCGTGGACCACCTGGCAGACCGCCCCATCAATACCTTGTCAGGCGGCGAAAAAGCCAGGGCTCACCTTGCCCGCGCCCTTACCCAGGTATGGGAGCAAAGGCCAAAAGGCGATATCAGATGGCTGTTGCTGGATGAGCCGACCGCCGCCCTTGACCTGGAACACCAGCACCGCGTGCTGAAACTCGCCCGCCACTGGGCCAGAACCCAGGGCATAGGCGTGGTTGCGGTATTGCATGACCTGAATCTGGCACTGCGTTATAGCGACAGCTGCATTGTTTTGCAGCAGGGGCGTGTGGCTGGCAGCGGCCTGACTGCCGAGGTGCTGTCCGCTTCATTGATTGGCAGGGTCTGGAATATGGCGGCTTGGCCGGTTTCATTGCCATTGGCTGCGGATGGTGGGGCGCGGGACGAAGGTGGGGTTTCGCTGCAGT
>JAZKIK010000464.1:0-4279 GCA_040384925.1 Pseudomonadota bacterium
CGTGCCGTTGCCGCCTACCTGCACGCTGTCCTGAATCAGGTTGGAAAAGCGTCCGTAAAACACGGCGGCATCCAGCGTCAGGCGGTCAAGCCGGCCGCGTGTGCCGAATTCAAGGTTTTTGCTTTTTTCAGGCTTCAGGCCAGCGTTGGGAATGGTTTTGTAAAACTGGGTGACGTTTTCAAAAAACGCATTGACCTGGCCAGCATTCGGTGCCCGAAAGCCGCTGGCGTAGTTGCCAAACACACTCCACTGCGGCGTGGCGCGCCACAACACACCAAACTTGGGCGACACCGCCGAGCCCGATGGCGACACAACGGTGGAGTTGAAACCCGACTGGCTCGCATCAATGCTGAAACGGTCAAAACGCACACCGGGCGTGATGCTCCAGTCGCCGGTGATCAGCTCGTCCTGCAGATACAGGGCGGTACTCGACTCGGTAGTGTCAGGAAAGCGTTTGAGCGGAAAGGTCTCGCCGGCAGGCGGTGTCATGCCCGTCTGGAAGTTGGTGATCTTGGCGCTGGTGTGGTCAATGCCGTAGGTGATCTTGTGCGCCATATTGGCCGACACACGCACGGTTTTGTCAGCCTGCAGGCTGGCCTGCAAGGTACGCTCCTGGTAGTAGGTGTCACGCGACCGGTCAGCCGCGCCGTTGCGGTCTTCAAAAGCGTATTCACGCGACTTGGTGTCCTGATAACTCAGCACCGTCTGCACATTGTCAGCAACCGGGGCGTCGAGCCGGTATCTGGCATCCCAGGTCAGGCGGTTGCGATCCATGGTGGTGAAGGCATCTGCATTGAGCACCGAAGTTGTTGCCACTGCCGGCACAGCGCGCGCCGTGAGCAGGTCATAGCTTGATTTTTTGTCAACATGCTCAAAACTGATCACGTGTTTTTGTGAACTGCTGGGCCGCAGCACGACCTTGCCCATCAGTGCATTGCCACTGTCGGTTTGTGGATTGGGTGTCCCTGTCGCCCATGTTCTTCAGGCCATCGGCGCGATTGCTTGCGGCGGTGATCTGCCAGTCCAGCACCTCGCTGGCGCGACCGGCCAGGGTGGCTGTTCCCGCCACGCCCTTGTCGTCACCGCTGTAGCTGATGGAAGCGCGGCCACCAAAGGTTTTGCCGCCCTGCAGAAAGTCCGAAGGCTCGTAAGTGACGAAGTTGACCAGTCCGGCAATACCGTCAGAGCCATACAGCACCGATGAAGGGCCCTTGACGATCTCGATACGCTTGACCAGGTCAATCGACAGGCTGTCGCGGCCAAAGGAGTTCACGCCAAATGAATAACTGCGCGGCAGGCGAATGCCGTCCACCATCATCAGCACACGGTTGCCGTCCAGGCCACGAATATTAAAACCGGCATTGCCTTCACGCCCGGTATCCCCCTGGGCCAGACCAAAACGGGCAGGCGCACGACGTACCGAAACATTGGGAATGTCCTTGACCACATCACGAATGTCGTGAATCTGGCCTTCCTCAATGTCTTTGGCATTGATGACATCCATGGTCATTGGCAGGTCTTCTGCAGCCTGCTCGGTGCGCGAGCCGCTGATGACCACGGCCTTGAGCGTCGCAGCGGCAATCTGCACAGGAGCAACGGCAGGGGCCGAAGCCGTCTGGGCTTGCACCACACAGGCACTGCAGCTCAGGCTGACCAGCCAGGCAACTTCACGCAAAGCAAAACGGGGGGAGGAATAGATAGAGGCCACAGGCAATCCGGAAAACAGGTTTGTGTTGACGGCTTGCTGCACTGCATAAGGGTAAAAAACCCCTGCAAGGCGATGTGGCTGGCTCGATGGCCTGAAGTATATGAGAATTATTCTTATTCGCAACAACTTGATGCACTCTGGATGCAAAAAATCTGCTGCTGTCATCGCACGCCCATCAAAACAGGCTAAAAACGGCATGCGGCGAGTGCCTGCAAACCATCGGCAAATAGCCACCGGCATTTGCATGCATAGTAATTTTCTATTGAATAAACAAATTAAATAGACTTATACTATCCACTCGCTTGCAGTTTTGACAACTTCTATCTACAACCCTAAGGAAATACACATGTCACTGATCAATACCCAAGTCCAGCCCTTCAAGACCCAGGCCTATCTCAACGGCAAGTTCATCGAGGTCTCTGATGAGTCGCTCAAGGGCAAATGGTCGGTCCTGATCTTCATGCCGGCAGCCTTCACCTTCAACTGCCCAACCGAAGTCGAAGATGCGGCTGACAACTACCCTGAATTCCAGAAGCTGGGCGCAGAGGTGTACATCGTCACAACCGACACCCATTTCTCCCACAAGGTGTGGCATGACACCTCCCCTGCCGTTGGCAAGGCCACATTCCCGCTGGTGGGTGACCCTACCCACACGCTGACCAACGCATTTGGCGTGCACATCCCTGAAGAAGGCCTGGCACTGCGCGGTACCTTTGTGATCAATCCCGAAGGCTTCATCAAGACCGCCGAGGTTCATTCCAACGAAATTGCCCGCGACGTGAAAGAAACACTGCGCAAGCTGAAAGCCGCCGTGTACACCGCCGCCCATCCAAACGAAGTCTGCCCAGCCAAGTGGAACGACGGCGACAAGACCATCGCCCCTTCATTCGACCTGGTCGGCAAGATCTAAAGCTCGTCCCAGACAAAGCCCGGACGCGCAGGCTTCCGGGCTTTTTTGTTCCCAATTTCTTCGAAAGAGAGTCCAACATGCTCGACACCAACACCAAAGCCCAACTGAAAAGTTACCTTGAACGCGCCACGCAGCCGATAGAAATCGTTGCCTCGCTCGACGACAGCAAGGCGTCCGGCGAGTTGCGGTCGCTGCTGAAGGACGTTGCTGACTGCTCCCCGCTCGTCAAGGTTACCGAAAGCCGTGACGACAACTACCGCAAACCCTCGTTTTCCATCAACCGCCCAAGCGAAAATCATGGCCCGCGTTTTGCCGGCCTGCCCATGGGGCATGAGTTCACATCGCTGATTCTGGCGCTGCTGCAGATTGGCGGTTACCCGCCCAAGGTGGAAGAAGACATCCTCAAACAGATTCGTGCGCTCGATGGCGACTTTGAATTTGAAATCTACGTTTCGCTGACCTGCCACAACTGCCCCGACGTGGTGCAGGCGCTGAACCTGATGGCGGTGCAAAACCCGCGCATCAAGACCACCATGATTGAAGGCGGCACCTTCCAGGACGAAGTCAAGGAACGCCAGATCATGGCCGTGCCCACCGTGTTTCTGAATGGCACCGAATTTGGCCAGGGCCGCATGAGCCTGGAAGAAATCCTCGCCAAGATCGACACCAGCGGTGTTGAACGTGAAGCCAAAAAGATCGACGGCAAGGCCGCTTTTGATGTGCTGATCGTCGGCGGTGGCCCCGCAGGCGCAGCCGCAGCCGTGTACGCCGCACGCAAGGGCATTCGCACCGGCATTGCGTCAGAGCGTTTTGGTGGTCAGACGCTGGACACCATGGGCATTGAAAACTTCATTTCGGTCAAGGAAACCGAAGGCCCCAAATTTGCGCTGGCGCTTGAAGAGCATGTTCGCCACTACGACGTAGACATCATGAACCTGCAGCGCGCCAAGGCACTTGTACCCCAAAGCGTTTCAGGCACTGAGCTGATTGAAATCCAGCTGGAAAGCGGTGCCTCGCTCAAAAGCAAATCCATCATCCTGTCAACCGGTGCGCGCTGGCGCAATATCAATGTGCCAGGCGAAAAAGAGTTCAAGAACAAGGGCGTAGCCTACTGCCCGCACTGTGACGGCCCGCTGTTCAAAGGCAAACGGGTGGCGGTGATTGGTGGCGGCAACTCGGGTGTTGAAGCCGCCATTGACCTGGCAGGCATCGTTGGCCATGTCACACTGATTGAATACGACACCGCCCTGCGTGCCGACGCCGTGCTGCAACGCAAGCTGAACAGCCTGCCGAATGTGACGGTGTTCACCAATGCACAGACGACAGAAATCACCGGCGACCAGAAGGTGACCGGCCTGATCTACAAAGACCGTGCCAGCAGCGAGCTGAAAACCGTGCCACTCGAAGGTGTGTTTATACAGATTGGCCTGGTGCCCAACACCGACTGGCTCAAGGGTGTGGTCGAATTGTCAAAACACGGCGAGATCGTGGTCGATGCCAGAGGCCAGACCTCGGTGCCCGGTGTGTTTGCTGCGGGTGACGCAACCACAGTGCCCTTCAAGCAGATCATCATTGCCGCAGGTGATGGTGCCAAAGCCGCACTGGGGGCGTTTGACCACCTGATCCGCACCTCGGCACCGGCGTGAAACAGCGGTGATGGA
>JAZKIK010000465.1:0-49172 GCA_040384925.1 Pseudomonadota bacterium
GCAAGGGCGGCAAATACCTGGGCGTCACCGTCACCATCACCGCCACCAGCCGCGAGCAGCTTGATGAGCTGTACCGCACGCTGAGCACACATCCGATGGTCAAGGTGGTGCTGTGAGCTTGTAAAACCAAAGCCTTCACATGCAAATTGAAACCCGCTCCCTGGGCCTGGTGGACTACCTGCCCACCTTTGAAGCGATGAAATCCTTCACGGCAACGAGAAATGCTCAAATTTCAGGCCAGACCGAGCCATTGCAAAATCAGGGCGGGCATGACCAGCTATGGGTTTGTGAGCACCCTCCGGTTTATACACAAGGGCTGGCGGGCAAAACTGAACACATCCTGAACCCCGCCGGCATCCCGGTGGTGCAGACGGATCGCGGTGGACAGGTGACTTTTCATGGGCCAGGCCAGGTCGTGGCCTACCCCCTGATTGACTTGAAGCGGGCAGCTTATTACGTCAAGGAATACGTTTACCGGATTGAAGAGGCGGTCATTCGCACACTGGCCCACTTCGGCGTGACCGGGCACCGCGTGACGGGTGCGCCAGGCATTTATGTACGGCTTGAAGACCCGGCCTCACACGCGGCACTGACCGGCCCAGCCAACCCGCTCAGGCTGTTTGAAGGCCTGGGCAAGATTGCCGCTTTGGGCATCAAGGTCAGCCGCCATTGCACTTACCACGGTGTGGCGCTGAACGTGGCCATGGACCTGGAACCCTTCTCACGCATCAACCCCTGCGGTTATGCTGGCCTGACGACCACAGATCTTTCTACAATCGGGGTATCGGTCAGCTGGCAGGATGCAGCAGATGTACTGGGCAGCAAGCTCGTCACCTATCTGGCACCTTGAAAAAAGAAACACATCATGAGCACCACAGAAGTCGTCAGAAACATTCAGAGCCAGGAAGAATACAACCCGCTGGCCAAACAAAAGGCCGCAGCCAAGCTGTCGCGCATTCCGGTCAAGGTCGAGCGCGCTGAGGTCCTGAAAAAGCCTGACTGGATTCGTGTCAAGGCTGGCAGCCCAAGCACCCGTTTTTACGAAATCAAGCAGATCCTGCGTGAAAACAAACTCAACACAGTGTGTGAAGAAGCCAGTTGCCCGAATATTGGCGAGTGTTTTGGCAAGGGCACGGCAACATTCATGATCATGGGCGACAAGTGCACGCGCCGCTGCCCGTTCTGCGATGTCGGCCACGGCCGGCCTGACCCGCTGGATACCGATGAGCCGCTGAATCTGGCCAAAACCATTGCCGCACTGCGGCTGAAATACGTAGTCATCACCAGCGTTGACCGCGACGATCTGCGTGATGGCGGCAGCGGACATTTTGTTGAATGCATCAGCAAGATCCGTGAGCTTTCACCCGGCACAACGATTGAAATCCTGGTGCCCGACTTCCGTGGCCGTGATGACCGTGCGCTTGAAATCCTGAAGGCTGCACCGCCCGACGTGATGAACCACAACCTGGAAACCGCCCCACGCCTGTACAAGGAAGCACGGCCCGGAAGCGACTACCAGTTCAGCCTGAACCTGCTGAAAAAGTTCAAGGCCCTGCACCCAGATGTGCCAACCAAAAGCGGCATCATGGTGGGCCTGGGTGAAACCGATGAAGAAATCCTGCAGGTGATGCGTGACATGCGCGCACATGACATCAACATGCTGACGATTGGCCAGTACCTGGCACCGTCCATGTCACACCTGCCAGTGCGCCGCTACGTACACCCCGACACCTTCAGGATGTTTGAAGAAGAAGCCTACAAGATGGGCTTTACCCACGCAGCCGTGGGCGCAATGGTACGCAGCAGCTATCACGCAGACCAGCAGGCGCATGCTGCCGGTGTCGCCGTGAACAACCAGCAGTAAGCGAACCCTTCAACCGCCCTTGCTCCTGAAGCTCACACCAGCCCGATGTGGCGGCTTCATCGGACTGGTCTACGGTCAAAAAGCACAGCTTGCAAGTGTGATTCAAGCCTCAAGGTCGGCCCGTTCACTGACCAGCCTTGCCGCTACGTCTTCCAGGCAAGAGATCATCAGTCTGGCGCCCGGCGTCAAGCCGCGATTCTTGTTCCACAGCACACCTGCAGGCCGCACCAGCCCCGGCAAAGTCAAAGGCAGGACAGCCAGCGGCTGCGACACATCATTGGCTACGGTAGCTGCCATCACTGCGATTGAATCCGTGATCTGCAGGTAGGCACGCGCCAGATGGATTGACAAGGTTTCCAGATAGTTGCCGGGCAAGGCCACCCCGTGACGTTCAAGGGTACGTTCCAGAGGATCACGCAACAGCGAACCTGCCGGAGGCAGAACCCAGGGATAGGAATTCAGGTCAGCCCATTTCAGCCGCTTTCTTTTGGCCAGTGGATGATGGTGGCCTGTCATAAGCATCACAGGCTCTGAGAGCAACTCCTTTTCTTCAAAGCCATCCACGGAATTGCGTACCGGCAGCCTGCCGACAACCATATCCAGACGGCCTTGCCAAAGTTCGGACAAAAGGGAGTTGATGTTTCCCTCCGTTACCAGCACATGGGTGGCGGGAGAGCGCTGCTTGAGCTCGGCCAAGGCCTGTGGCAACAGCACCGGCGTCGAGGCCGGAAGTACCCCGATGTGGATCTTGCCACCCACCCCGGAACCAAGAGCTTTGAGTTCATCCCGCATCTGATGAATGCCGGTCAACAGAACTCGCGCGTGGCGTATCAGGCACTCGCCATACGCGGTCGGCCGCAAGCCCTGCGCTGTTCGATTGAACAGTTCCAGCCCCAGGCCTTTTTCAAGTTCTGAAAGAGCTTTTGAGACTGCTGGCACTGTAACGTGAGATATGTCGGCAACCTGCTTCAAGTTACCAAAATCATCAAGCGCCACCAGCAGCCTGAGATGCCTTGCCTTCAGATTCACCTGCAGGTACCAATCGATCTGCGCCATACACATCCTGTAGGAAGGAGTTAACCAATTGCTTAACTCGCTGGAAATTTTACTCAATCGACGAATCGCGCCTATCCATGCAACATCGTCAGAAATGACCAGAAATCAAAATATAAGGAGACAGTGTGAGCAGAAGACGTTTCATCAGACATTGTGCAGTGACGCTGGTATTCGCCGCAAATTGCGCACCGGGGCATGCCCTGTCCTATCCAGTCAAACCAATCCAGCTCTTCGTTGCATTTGCCCCAGGCGGAGCAGGCGATATTGTTGCCCGACTCGTGGCAAAAAAGATGAGCGAGAACATGGGCCAGCCAGTGATCATAGAAAACCGTCCCAGTCCCGTGGTAGCCGTTGTCACTGTTGCAAAAGCCAGACCGGACGGCTACACCATGATGATGGCGGGCAGTGGCACAGCCTTGACCTCCGTTCTATTCAAAAGCCTTCCCTACGATTTGATGGCGGACTTCCAGCATGTTTCCACGCTGGCATCATTTGACCTGTCATTGATTACGAGTGGCCAGTCTGGTTTTAGCTCTGTTACGGAAGTCCTGGCTTATGCGAAGACCAACCCCGGCAAGCTCAATATCGGCACCATCCGCGTTGGCAGCACACAAAATCTTGTAGCAGAAATGTTCAAGTCGATGGCAGGCATTGATGCTGTCATCGTGCCCTACAAGACCACATCCGAAATAATTGCCGCACTGCGTTCAAGAGACATTCAGCTAGCAATGGAAATCCTTCCTCCTGTCCTTGGGCAGATCACAGGCAAGAACGTCAAGGCACTCGCGGTCACATCGAACAGCCGGTTTCCCGGCCTGCCTGAAGTGCCAACCCTGTCGGAAAGCGGCATCCCCGGCTTTGAAGCCAGCTCCTGGAACGGCATCAGCGTGCCTGCCCATACACCGCCCTCGGTTGTGAGTCGCCTGGCCAAGGAAATTGAAACCGCCATCGCGTCACCTGAAGTGCAAAAGGAATTGCAGGCCGTGGGGGCAGTTGCGCGTTCCAGCTCGCCGGAACAGATGACACAGCGTATGAAAAGCGACATGGCCAAGTGGAAGACTGTCATCGAGAAGGCCGGGATTCCAAGGCAGTAATTCCCATTTCCAGATCAATCGTGAACGCGAAGGCGAAGCGCAGACAGACAGACAGACAGCACGGTTGATATGGGAGTGGAATAAAACAGGCAGGAAATCGGCCATTCAGGTCAACGCAGAAATGGGTCACCGCTCAATTCGACCCAGAAGGCTCAGAACGTGTGCTTGATGCCCATAATGACGGAACTCTGCGAACCACCCGCTCTGGGTACAGGTATGTTCGAGCTGGCAGCCAGTGCAAGATTTCCCCCGTTCCTGATATAGGCAGTGCTCACATACAGATTGGTACGCCTGGACAGCCAGTAGCTTGCACGCAGGTTCAACATCGCCGCCTTATTGGAAGAGTTGTCGAATTTGATGTGTGACACCATGCCATCGATGACCAGTGCCGTGGAGGGCACAGGCACCTGGGCTGCAAGCCAGTAAAGACCGCTCTTCGGGGTCGCACTGCCTTCGTTATTGCGTCTCAACACACCCACGCCGATCTGATTCTTGTCTATTTTCATATAGGCATTCACCGTCAGTCGAGCATCTTTCTTGTCCGGAGATGTCAAACCACCAAAGGTGGCCGGGACAGCTGCGAAGGTCGCGGTCGCTGCAAGGGCTGGTGTTCCGCCATGTTGCCGCTCGTAAGCCCCCACCACACCCCAGCTGCCAGCATCGTACTTCACCATCAATGACCATTCCCGGCATTGCTTCGCGCTGGACGTTTCACCCGGGCAATTTGTGGCAGCAGCACTTGTAGTGGCTGCGGCAGGGCTGGCGTCGCGGCCAAAACTGTAGTTCAAGCCACCACTGAAACCACCCCATTTGCCCATGTAGGAAATGGAATTGTCGGCGCGAGCATTGGGAATCCCGGAATCGAGCACACCCGTCCCATGTGCACCGGCCCCAAACAGGTCGGCGTCCATCATGCCGAAAAAACGCATGGTGAGCTGGCGGCCCACGGTCACGGTTCCGAAATCCCCTTTTAAACCGACAAATGCCTGGCGACCAAACAGGCGTCCACCCTGGCCTGAGGCACCGGTATCCACCGCAATGCCGGACTCCAGCGTAAACACTGCGTTCCATCCACCGCCAAGATCTTCGTTCCCCCGCACTCCCCACCGGGAAGCAGCTGTTCCTGACGCGACACGATACTCAGGACCGCTGGTGCCGCTGGCACGCTCCAGGCCCTGGTCAATCAGGCCGTATAAAGTGACGCTGCCCTGGCTTTGCTGCGCGAATGCAGGCACGGTGCCCATCATGGCTGCGCAAAAGTAAATACCTGTTCTGTAGTTCACGTATGTCTCCGTTTGTCTTTTGTTTTTTTTGTTTTTTGGTTCTTTCGTGCTCACTCAGCCCAGACTGCCGGTCGTCTCATCAAACAACTCATCAACCGACAGGCGGTGCGGGATGATCTTCTGGTCCAGCGCCCAGTCGATAGCCAGCTGAAGCCCTTTGCGGTTTGCCTCCAGCCCGATGGGTGGAAAGATAGCGGGCACACCGCCTTCGGCCAAAGCACGGCTTTCGGCGACCATCCGGTACAGTTCGCGAACAATGTCCGGCCGCTTTTTCGAGATGTCCTCATGCACTACGAACATGTGGTTGATAGGCACAACACCTTCACGTGAAAACCAGTCTTTGGCTGCGACTTGTGCATCCGGAACGAGTGTGCGTACACGCGGGTCTTTTGGCATGTCTTCACCAAGCAGCGCGGCAGTTAACTCGCCATCGAGCATCATTTGCGGAATTGATGACCCCTGCGACAATCGCACGCAGTTCACCGGATCACTGTATTCGGCAAGATGGCCGTCGCCCAACGTCATCCAAGTCACTTTATCGAGATCGACACCATATTCGTGACGCAGGATGCCCCGAATCCACAAGGCAGTAGTCTGGGTGTAGGTACGGACACCCACTTTTTTGCCCTCTATGTCCTTGGGATTGACCTGACCAAAATCAATATTGAAACCTGCGCAGTGGTGCTGAAAGCGCCCTGAAATCGGGGCGGGCAACAGGACATATGGTTTTCCATAGGCCTTGGCTTGCAAAAAGGTGACAATGGCCAACTCACCTGCATCAAACCTGCTTTCACGCACCATGGCCTTGAAACCGTTGTGCGCCGGGGTCGGGCCACAAAAGTCGAGCTTGACGATATCGGAGCTGACCCGCCCGTCCTTCATCGCCTTCGTCACAGGATAGTCGGCCAGATTGGTGCGCAGCGTCGGCGAATCGATTGCAGTGCTTGTCATTTTTTTGTTTCCTTGTTTTTGAATAGAACTACAGACGGACCTCAATGAGCAGCGGACCCGGCTCACGTGTCGAGTCCACCATGGCCTTGTGAAAAGCCTCTGCCGTGTCCACAGCGACGGCAGGCACACCCATGCTTTTGGCCATGGCCAGCCAGTCGATGCGCGGGCGGTCAATATCAATCATGGCCAGCGCACGCGCGCCAGGAGAGCCCGCTCCCATGTTGGCGTACTCCGCCTTGAGGATGGCGTAGCTGTTGTTGGCAAAGATGATCGTCGTGACATTCAGCCCCTCACGCGCCTGCGTCCACAGGGACTGGATGGTGTACATGGCGCTGCCATCGCCCACCGTGCAGAACACGCGCCTGTCTGGGCAGGCCAGTGCAGCCCCCGTGGCCACCGGAGTGCTGTAACCGATGGAGCCGCCCATGTTGTTGATCAAATCATGGGGGGCGGCTCCCATCGTGTGTCCCATCGACTCGCGTCCAGTGGTCAGCGATTCGTCCACCAGAATGCAGTTTTCTGGCAGCGCTGCAGCCAGGGCATGCGCCACACTGAGCGGATTAAGTGCACCCGTAGGCACAACGGTTTGAACTCGGGATTGCAGGACGGGTGAGATTGCCCTTGCACCCAACGCATCCAGCAGCTTCTCAAATGCCAGCGCACTGTCTTCGTCTGCCGCGACCAGCGGATGCACCAGCGTTCCCTCGGTCTTGAGCAAACTGGGTTTGTCCGGGTAGCTGAAAAAGGCAACCGGCTCCACTGTTTCAACCGTGATGATGTGCTTGAAATTCTTGAGGAAGGCGATTGCCTGCGGCACGGCGTAGGGAATGCGCTCGATGGGCACACGCCCCGCACCACGCTCGATTCGTGCCGTGAAAAATTGCGAACCCAGCCGGGCACCTGTGGCCGCAGCAACTTGTCCAGCCCGCTCCAATGCCAGCCCACGCGTCGCCCTGTTGGCCAGAATGATCAATGCCGGCTCACCCAAGCGCAACACCTTTGCAATATGTGTAATGCGCCCGGCGTCTGGGACCTTGCGCGCAGCAACTGCGCGCTGCGGCAGCACCATGGGCGCGCCGGCATCCTGCCACGAAGTGTCGCCCGGCAGGATCAGGGTGGATATCTGGCCGGGGTGGCCGGATGCTGTTGCCACGGCCTGCGCTGCATCCCATGCAATGCCGCCCGCTGAATCGGCGCGGCGAACCCAATGACTTAGGGGACGCGCCAAGCCTTCGATATCCGAGGTCAGCGGCGGATCGTATTTGAGGTGCGAGGCTGAATGTTCGCCGATGATGTTGACCATGCCGGACGAGGCACGTCTGGCATTGTGGATATTGGCCAGCCCGTTTGCCAGCCCGGGTCCGAGATGGAGCAAGGTGGAGGCCGGCCTGTCCTTCATGCGATACCAGCCATCGGCAGCACCGGTGGCAACACCCTCGAACAGGCACAGCACACTGCGCATCCCGGGGTTTTCCAGCGCTGCCAGAAAATGCATTTCCGAGGTGCCGGGGTTGGCAAAACAAATATCAACACCCTGATCGACCAGCGTGGCAACCAGGCTTTCTGCGCCGTTCATTCAGTAACCTGCCATGTCACGTGCCAGGCCGACCACACCGTAGGTACGCTGCGGGGCCGACATCAGGAAACTGTAACCCTCGCCCAGCAGGCGCTTGTGGTTTTTGGCGGTGACATGCGGATTGCCGACCACCACCTTGTGCTTGTGGCAGATTGCGACGATTTTTTGCATGGCATCGACGACCACGGGGTGCTCATACTGACGCGCGAAACCTAGTTCCTGGCTGAGATCGCCTTCGCCAATCAGGATGAAACCAATACCGGGCACATTGGAAAGGATGTCATCAAGATTTTCAATCGCCTGGGTGCTTTCGCACATCAATCCGACAAGAATCTCACCTTGTGGAGCCAGCGGCCAGACATCGGCCCTGGCATAGTACTCGGGCATGCTCAGCCCCCAGTAGCGTGCCGCTGTTGCCGGGCCATCGCCACGCACGCCTTTGGGTTCGTAAAGGGGTACGTTTTTTGGGCGCGCGTAACGGCAGGAGGCCACGGCGTTGTATGCCTGCTCCACTGTCGCTATGTGCGGCCAGATCACGCCATAACAGCCACGATCCAGCACCTGCTTGGCGAAGGACTGGTTCATCTCCACGCCATTGGCCGGAATGCGGGCAATCGGCGTTACCTTGGGAGCCAGGGTGCCGGACTCGACAATCTGCTTGCGGCTGAGCATGTACTGCATGGCGTCCCCCAGGGCAGACACGTCGTAGGGATTGTGTTCCATCTCGAACACGATGCCGTCATACGGCGCGTCGCTCATCTCGATGGCAGTTTGCTTGTCCAGCTTGGAGAACGCGGCGAAGGCCGGCTTGCCTTCTTCAAAGGCGCGGATGATGTTGTTGAGACGGATGTTGCTCATGCTCTTTTTTCTCTCGGATTTTTAAATGTGAAATTCGTCACTGTGTGTCGTCGATACCCGGCGGCAACAGAATCAGGTCGCGGCATTCCAGTACATGAAGCCCATTCCCTCACCCGTGCCGGCCGCTGTGCGCCAGCAAGGCACGTAGTCAACCAGGGTCATGGGCGCACCGGTGTGCTGTAGCGCTTTCATGACAGTCGAGTAAATCTTGATCTCCGAGGTGCCTGACTGGAACCAGCCATCGGGGATGGCCTTCAGGCCCTCATAGTCGTAGCTGGCCAGTTTCTTCAGGATGTCCTGGTCAAACTCTTCGTCATTGACAAAGTGCGACAGGCCACCCGAGGCGATGATGCCCACGCGCACATCGTCGGGCCATGCCAGCAGTGCGTCACGCAGCACATCACCAAACTCAATGCAACGCGCCATCGAGGGCTGGGTCGGTGGGTAAAACAGATTCATCAGTACCGGCACATGAGGCGGCGGCTTGTCTCCCATGATCTGGTGGTAGACAAAACTATAGGCATGCGGAACAACGGGGTAGTCGGCCTTTTTTTTCATCTGCGTTTGCATCCACACGTTTTCAGGCCACTCGAACAGGTCGGTCATATCAAAGCCTTTGGCTTGAAATACCTTGAGCAGATGCGTCGCCAGTTCCGGATGGCACTTGTGCACCACATGGTGGTCGGGGGCATACACCGGGCGCTGCGGCGGGCCGTTGTGAACTTCCGCGCCGCTGTATATGGCGATGGAAGGTGAGCAGTGAGGAAAGATCTCCTTCTGATCCTTTCCCAGCACGATGGCCACATCAATGTTGGCACGCTGGTAGACGGCGGCCATTTCGTCAAGCGCTGCGCGGCAGCGCGCAGCCCGCGCCATACGCTCTTCGACGCTCAGGTATTTTTCGAATGCAGCACCACGGTGCGCCTCCAGCTCCGGGTAGGTCCAGGTCCGGTTGCGATACCAAAGCTGCGGATTGTTGCGGTCACGCTCACCATTTACCAGCCAGTCTTCCGGTGCCTGACCCAGCATCCCGCTGTGCGGTACCGCCATCCCGAATACAATTTTTGCCACATATGCCTCAGCAGTCTTATGGATTTGAAGGAAAAGCATTTCCGCCAGGGCGGAGAATGCAAGGAATACTTTTCGACAGGAAATCAGGCGGCTTCACTCACCTTGGGTTCCCATGTAGGGTGAAGCGCCAGTTCAATCTGCAATCACGCCTGCCTTGGTGACGATCTGGCGCCAGACGGGAATCTCTCTCCTGATCTGCGCACCCAACTCTTCAGGCGTCGAGATGCCTGACTCGATGCCGATGACCTGCATCTGCCTGGCGATGTCGGGGTCCCTGATAAGGGTGGCAATCTCGGTGTTGAGCCGTTGCACGATGTGTCTTGGAGTGCCCTTGGGTACAAAAAGCCCAAACCACACGTCCACACTGAAGCCGGTCACGCCCTGTTCGGCCACGGTGGGCAGGTCTGGCAGGAACACGGAACGCTTGCTGCCAGCATAGGCCAGCATCTGCAGGCGACCTTGCTTGACCAGCGGCATGGCGGCGGTGGGACCTGCGAAGGCCATGGATACCTGGCCGCTGACCACGTCGTTCAAGGCTGCCGGGCCGCCCTTGTAAGGAACGTGTGTGATGTCAACACCGGCAAGAGTATTGAACTGCGACAGCGCCAGGTGGGCGGTGGAGCCGTTACCGGAGCTGGCAGCAAGCAGCTCGCCCTTTTTGCTTTTGGCAAGAGCGATCAGCGCGGGCAGCGTCTTTGCAGGCAAGTTGGGATTTGTCACCAGCACCAGCGAGTTGCTGCCGATGTTGATAATGGGCTCGAAGTCGGTCACCGGGTTATAACCAACCTTGGACACCACCGGATTGATGGTGAAAGGGGCGTTGGAAGCCAGCAGCAGCGTGTGGCCATCGGGCTTGGCCCGGGACGCCGTCAGCGTCCCGATGCTCTGGCCAGCGCCGTTGCGATTTTCAACGACGATGGGTTGCCCCAGGGCGGCGCTGAGCCTGGGTTGAATCAGCCGCATGAAAGCATCATGCGTGGCGCCTGGCTGAACCGGCACGATCACGGTGATAGGGCGTGTGGGGTATGCCTGGGCATCCGCAGGCGCGCTCCACACGGCAGCCAATGCGACCAGCGTTGCCGCGACGGCCGTTAGCAGCCTGGTTGCCTGGAGTTTGCCTGTCATGCTCGTTTTCTGAAGCTGGCAAGGAATACGAAAGGACTTCCCGCAAACGAACAACAGCAACGATGTGCCGGGCCCGGAAATATGGGGAATAAAATTTGCGGCCATTTGGAAAGAGTGATTCATGATCGAGTATTTAAAAGTGGGTTATGGCAGCGCTGCAACGATGCGCTCAATACGGTCCTGGCACTGCAACGGTGTGCTGAAATCACGCTGAAAAATATGGAGCGGTGTGCGGCCTGTCTCCATAAAAATCGACGCTGCACTAAGCCAGCGAGGGATACAGTTGTTGTGCAGTCCTGCCAAAAACCCAGGAACGATCTTCATCACTCAGACACGCCAGGCCCGCCTGCGCTGTGGCGAGAATTTCTGAAAGTGTGCCCGGCGAGGTAGGGAAGTTGGAACCCCAGGCCATACGCCTGGCACCGAAAGCTTCAAGCACCCGAGGGAAAAATGTTTCAGCGCTGGCTTTGTCTTTTGCCACATCCCCAAAGATGCGCGGTGTCAGCTTCAGATAGATGTTGTCAATCGAAGCCAGGTCGAACAAACCTTGCGCCCTGGCATAGGGCGCTCCGTCAGCAATCTCGGGCCGGCCGAGGTGATCCAGAATGATGTTCACCCTGGGGAACTTTTTTGCCAGCATCTCCACTTGAGGAAGTCCGACCGGGCCGGTCTGAATGCACATTGGCACACCCAGCTCGCCGAACAGTTCCCAGGCCTTGAACGAACGTTGGTCATTCAGTTCACTGGGGTCAAAGTCCTTGGTAGACCCGCCTGTGAAGATGCGCAGTCCGGCAAGACCCTTGCCAGTCCAGTCGCGAATCACGGCACAGACGTTGTCGTCAAGCATGTCGACCGAACCCACCGCCACCAGGCGGTCGGGATACTGGCTGCAGCCATCAACAACATAGGAATTGTCAAAACCATAGGTTGTTGAGGAGTGAACTACCACTGCCTTGGCGACCCCCGCTGCGTCCATGGCCGCAATCAGCGATTCAACGGTACTTGGCCGCTCTTGAGACCAGTCCGATCGTTTGCCAAACAAGGGTGCCGGAGGGTAGCGGCTTTCATCGTCTGAAATGATGTGCGGATGAATGTCAATGAATGAATACGTCATGCTTGTCTCCTTTTTTTAATTGCATACGGCTTGTGGCCGCTTATTTGCCACGTGCTTTCAGTTGCGCATCAAGGCGCGGATAGACGCGCCTTACATTGCCTTCAAAAATCTTGAACCGATCCTCGCCTGTCAGCGCAGTGCAGCTGTCGATATAACGCTTGGTGTCGTCAAAATACTCGCCATTTGCCGGGTCCCTGCCCCGCACCGCACCGATCATTTCCGAGCCGAAAAGCACGTTGTCCGTGGGCACCACCTTGGTCAGGAGTTCGACGCCGGGAAGGTGGTAAACGCAGGTATCAAAAAAGATGTTGTTCAGCAAGCCTTCGAGCGGGCGGTCACGCATTTCGAGGGACATGCCCCGATAGCGCCCCCAGTGGTAGGGCACCGCACCCCCTCCATGCGGTATGACAAAACGCAGCGTCGGAAAATCCTTGAACAGGTCACCCTGCAGCAGTTGCATGAACACCGAGGTATCCGCATTCAGGTAATGTGCACCCGTGCCGTGAAAGCACGGATTGCATGAAGCCGCCACGTGGATCATTGCCGGCACATCAAGATCACACAGCGCTTCATAGACCGGATACCACTCGCGGTCCGTCATCGGCGTGCCTGTCCAGTAGCCGCCAGTCGGGTCCGGGTTCAGGTTGCAGCCCACAAAATCCTTTTCCTCAACACAGCGGCGCAACTCGGGGATCGAATTTTTCGGCGGTGCAGAAGGCGACTGTGGCAACTGGCAGACCGGCACAAAATTGTCCGGATACATGTCGCAGACGCGGCGCACCAGGTCATTCGACACCTCGGCCCATTCCAGGCTGGTGCGTTCATTGCCCAGGTGATGGCTCATCAAGCCGGCAATTGGCGAGAACAGGGTCAGGTCGCTGCCGCGCTGCTGTTGCAGCCGGAGTTGCCCATTGCCAACCCCTTCGCGGATTTCATCATCGGACACATGTGCCGCAGCGCGCTTTGGAGCATTGGCGGGGTCGTTTGCAAATTCAACCTGCCTGGCGCGCCAGTTGCGGAAAGAGGTGGGAACAGTCGTGAAATGGCCGTGGCAATCAATGATCATTGTTCTATCCGTTCAGCTCAAACTGCCAGTGGGTCTACAAAAAGTTCGCCAATCGACATGCGGCGTGGGGTCAGGCCCTGTTTGAATGCCGTGGCTTCGAGCGTTTCTATGGTTTTGAGGTTTTCCTGAAGGCCGTAGGGAAGTGGGTCGTGGCCGACAATCTTGCGCAGTTCGATGTACTTTTTGTCGCTGGCGCTCGTGGCTGTCCCGGCATCGAGCCGCTCCAGCCACTCTTTCTTGGCCTGCGCAAAGGCATCAAAGATCGATTTGGCAATCCACGGATTCGCAGCCAGCACCGAGTCCTTCACGACAATGGTTCCATGCATGGGATAGACCCCGGTACGTGCGTAGTATTCGGCCTCAATCTCGGCTGCATTGGGCAACAGGTCGGGATAGTCCGCCTCAACTTCTTTCCATCCACCCGTAGGTGCGCCAGTCCGGCCAATGCCTGCTGCCGCGGCAAACCCAGCTGACAACTCCCCTTTGGCCATCATCTCAGCCAGGGAGCTGCCCGCTGGAGCCTGAATGACGTTCGATGGCAGCTTGAGCTGCGTGACATGCTCCTCGTCATCGACCACCCAGGTCACTTTGGATGAGTCGAGACCGAACTCGTCGATCAGCACCTGGCGCGTCCACACACCGGTTGTCACGGAATACGCACGCACGCCCACCTTCTTGCCTTCCAGGTCTTTGGGGGTTTTGATTCCGGCATCCTGGCGCACAAGCAAACCACCATGATGGAAGCGGCGCACGACAAAAATGGGCAGTCCGACAAAGGGCGCACCATAGGCCCGGGCGATGATGTAGGTGGTCGGCGCCAACTCGCAGACATCAAATTCGACGTCGCGAACCATGCGGCGGAAGGCGCCAATCTGTGGCTGGACTGTGATGAATTCGGCATCTACACCCTCGATGGGAATGGATCCATTGCGGATGGCCGATGTATGCGGATGCTCGGCAATTGCGATTTTGAGAGGTATTTTTTTGGTCAACTTTGTTCTCCTTCGGATTTCTCTCGGCCGCAGCTGGACAAAGGCTCCTGCTGCAGAAATTACTGTCTTGAGGCCGTAAGAATATTTGAAGCTCGCCGTCGTGCCTCTACACAAAAAGTAGATTCACTGGCATTTTTTGTTGCTTGATGGTGGCCACGGCTTCTCATCATCAGCCTGCGCCTCGCGGTGTTTGAGCCAGCCTCGCTACGGGCCTAGAATGGCGGCGACCAGGAACCCATTGACTGGCCTGCATCAGGCCTGCCCCGTTGTTCCTTGCGAAGGAGACTTTATGACCGATAGCGCGATGGCAAAGTATCACCGCGGCTCAAACAAAAAGGCGGTGCGTACAACAGTGCCGAAGGTTCGCCTGTATGTGGAGCGCCCTGAAGAAAAGGAAGACTGGTTTGTCAATGTTGGCCATGTAACCGAACGCGGCCGCTGGCGTACCGAACCCCACGCCCACCCAGCCTATGGGCAGGTGATATTTGTGCGGATCGGCCGCGGTGTGATGAACCGCGAAGGCTGCAGCGTGCCGTTCGAAGGCCCCTGTGTTTTGCTGCTGCCCACTGAATGCGTTCATGGGCTTGACTACGAGCTTGATACGGACAGATGGGTCGTGACGATTGAGGTGTCCTGCCTGGCACAGATCAACGCCCGCCTCCACGAATTTACCCAGTTGTGGGCCTCGCCACGGACGATTCCTTTCACGGATGACGCCGAGGCAGCAGCGGAGTTTTACAGCCTGATCAGAAAACTTGAGCAGGAAGTCGACACCAGGGCTGCAGGCCATGTTGTGGGAACCGAGGCACTGCTGACTTCGCTTCTGCTCATGCTGGTTCGCAAGACACAGCTTGAGCAGATTGACAGTGAAGCACCAACACGCAATGAAACACGTGTAGCCGACCGGTTTCGCGAACTGATCGACCAGCACTATCGTCAGAACTGGCAACTGCAGAACTATGCGTCCATCATGGCGGTGTCCCTGGCCCAGTTGCGTGCGGCCTGTGCCGCCGCTACAGGGCAAAGCCCCACCAAGATGATCCATGCACGCATCATCACGGAGGCCAAGCGCAACCTCATCTTTGGAGACATGTCCATGGAGCAGATTGCCTACTGGCTTGGTTTTTCGGATGCCGCGTATTTCACACGGTTTTTCCGCAAGGAAGTCGGCCAATCGCCAAGCCAGTTCCGCATCACATCAAGGCAACAGCCAGCACCAGCACCAGCACCAGCAGGTAAAACCTAACGCAGCCTGTTTGCTCAAGGCCTCTGCAGTTGCAAACCTGTCAGCAAAAAGTGCCAGTGAATCTACTTTTTGTCTAGAGGCACCCAGCCAGGCATCAAATATTCTTCTGTGCCGTCGAGACACTATGTCCCGCGGTTATAAAAATTCCAGGAGACAAATTTGATGAAGAAGTCCTTGCTCACCATGGCCCTGCTCGGTTCGCTGGTCAGCGCCGCAACCGCCCAGTCCTCAGTCACTGTTTACGGCATTATCGACATGGCCGTATCAAAGGCCAATAACGGCCAGTCCAATCTGTCCTACTTCAGCGATTGGCAGGTTGGCAAAACCGATCAATTGACAATTCACTCGGCATCCAGCTCCCGGCTGGGCTTTCGCGGCTCGGAAGACCTGGGTGGCGGCATGAAGGCCAATTTCCTGATGGAACTTCGTTTCCAGCCAGATACGGGCAGTATCGAGCCCCGCGATGGTGTCACCTTCACGGGCGGTGCCCGGACTTACAACCAGGGTTTCTGGAACGCGCAATCTTACGTTGGCCTGAGTGGCAACTTCGGCGAGATCCGACTGGGTCGCAACGCCACGCCCCACTTCACGATTGGCCTGGCGTCCGATCCCTGGGCTTACGAGTACAACGTCGCAGGTTTTGCAGGCTTCACCCGTGGTGGCAACCAGGTTGCGACGACCAACAACTCAATCAATTACCTGTCCCCGAACTTCAGCGGCTTGACTGCTCAAATAGGGCTGGGTCTCGCCGAGGGTGGCACGTCCGCTGCTGCTACAGCCGCGCCCAACGGACGCAACGTGGGTTTGGCCATTCAGTATCGGCAAGGCCCCTTGTGGGCGGCGTTTGGTTACAACAACTCCAAACGCCCGGACGCCATCCTGAATCGGGCAACCATACTCGCGCTGACTTATGACTTTGGTGTCATCAAGCCGATTCTCAACTATTCCGTTGGAAAAAACAGCGTGGCAGGCAACCCCAGCACAAAGACGATGCTGATAGGCGCTCATATTCCAGCAGGTAGCGGGTATATACGTACTGCAGTTGGCCGTTATGACCCGGCCGTGGGTTTTAACATGAACACCGTCAACCCGGGAGCTACGGCTGCGTCCACACCCAATCCGTATGCAGCCTATCCGGTGACCCGAGGCCAAACCTCTACCAAGTTCGCCATCGGTTATGTTTACAACCTGAGCAAGCGCACCAGCGTATCGGTTGACGTCGGCACGAATAAGACACAGACCTACAGCCGCTCAAGCGGTTACCAGGCAGCCATCAGGCACACGTTCTGATCCGGAGTTGCCAGACCATGATGCGATCTTTCCCGAAAAATGTGCTGATGCGGCGCGGCCTGACAATTTTATTTGCCGCAACTGCGCTGTCATCAGGGCTGCCCAGCCTACAGGTCAGTGCCGCTACCGCATCCCAGAATGCAGGTGCCGATCTGGTTTATGTAGGCATGGATGGTGGCCAGCTGGGTGCAATGCGCTTTGATGCGGGTACCGGCAAGCTGGTAAGGATTGGGGTGCTTGCAGAAGTACCCAAACCCAGATGGGCCGTGGCGCACCCGCAGTTGCCCATGCTCTATGTGAGCAGTGATGGCAATACAAAGGACGGAAGTGTTATTGCCTTTCTGGTTGACCGCGAAACCGGCGCACTCACGCGCGTCGGCGAGGTTTCTGCTGGTGGTGCTGGAACCACCCATCTGTGGCTGGACATGCCTTCCATGACATTGCTGGCTGCAAACTTTGGTGGTGGTTCCACTTCAAGCATTGTGCTCATGCGCGATGGAAGCCTTGGCCCCCTCGTCTCCACAATCAAGGCCACAGGCTCCGGCCCGCACCGCCGCCAGGCAAGCCCTCACGCACACGGGGTTGCGGTTGATCCATCGGGTCGATATGTGCTGGTTTCCGACCTGGGCGCCGATCGCCTGTTTGTTTACGGCTTTGACCGCAGGACCCATGTGCTGTCGCCCGACGACAAGGCCAATCCAAAGTCATTCGTCAGCTCAGCGGGCAGTGGCCCGCGCCACTTCGTGTTTGGCTTGAACGGCAACTTTGTCTATCTGCTCAATGAGCTGGCTGCAGAGCTCATGGCTCTGCGCTGGGACGCGCAGCAGGGGCGGCTGACACCCGTCCAGTCCGTACCGGCAAGCAGTCCGGAATTCAAAGGTGCGAAAAGTGCTGCCGGGATCGCCATCAGCCTTGATGGCCGTTTTGTCTATGTCGCAGATCGTGGTGAACAGACGCTGGTGGTTTATCGTGTCAACCCTGATTCGGGCGAGCTTTCTCTTGTTCAGCGCACATCCTCAGGCGGAGAAATACCATGGGCTTTTGCAATCCATCCTTCCGGAAAATGGATGCTGGTCGCCAATCAGCGCAGCGGCAAGGTCAACGTGTTCAGCATCAACCCAGAGTCCGGCCTGCTGTCAGACACTGGCCAGTCGGCTGACGCCCCAGCACCTTTGAGCATCACCTTTGTGAGTGGTGAGTAGGCGCGGCTCCTGGAAATGGCCTCCGGGCTGGAGCGGAGACCTTGTGTTTCCGAACACCGGCCTGGTCCATCCCTTCCAGCAACACGCCTGCAGCAGATCCAACTCCTTATCTTGAATTTTCAGACACATTACCAGGAGCACCTCATGAATCGCAGACAAACCCTCCGCCTGCTTGGCATGGCCACATTGGCTGCGCAGTCACCCTTTGCAACCATCGCCAGGGCACAAGGCGAAGCGTCCGCAACAGGCCGGGCAAAAGGCGTGATGCTGATGAACCGCATTGCGCCTTCGGTGTCGCAACTGTTCATTGCCAATATGGATGGATCCAACGAGCGCAAGCTGCTGGTCGATACGGCCTTTGAGTACAACGCAAGTCTGTCGCCTGGTGGTGACTGGCTGCTGTTCACCTCGGAACGGCGTGCGGACGGCCAGTCCGACATCTATCGCGCCCGGCCCGACGGCACGGGTATTGCCGCACTGATTGGCAGCGATTCCATGGACGATGCGGCCGCGCTGTCTCCTGACGGGCGCACCCTGGCCTTTGTATCAACGCGCAATGGTTATCGCGCCAATATCTGGCTTCTGGATGTCCTGACAGGGCGATTGAGGCAATTGACAGGTGTGGCCGAGGTGCGCGGCAAGGAGGGCAAGCCTGACTGCTATTTCCGCCCTTCCTGGTCGGCTGACGGCCAGTGGCTTGCCTTTTCCAGCGACCGCAACACCGAATGGACGGGCCATCATCAGGGGCATGGCTGGGAGCACACGCAGGAGCTGAGCATTTACCTCATCCGGCCCGACGGCAGGGGCTTTCGCAAGGTGGCGTCCAGGCCTGGCTACAGCCTGGGCTCGCCCAAGTGGTCACCCGACAGCAAACGCATTGTGTTTTACGAAATGACGGTCGAGGCAACTTGGGGGGCCCGCCGCCCCAATTATGTCGGCCAGGCCTTTTCGCAGATTGTTTCGGTTGATGTGGCGACGGGCGACCGGGTCGAGCACACCACCGGAGTGGATTTGAAGTTGCAGCCGCAGTTCATCAGCAACTCAGAAATAGGCTATCTTGTCAAATACGGCCCCAATGAGGGCCTGGCCTACACCTCGGGCCGCTCCCCTGTAAAACAGGCCTTCATCCGCTCCCCCAGCTGGAGCATGGACGGCAAGTCAGTGATTTACGAGAAGGTGGCATTCAAGCCTGTCAGGCCGCTGCTCAAGCCCTTGTTCAGTTGGGACCCCGATTGGGAATATCGCCACATTGATGTGTTTCCACTGATGTCGCGCGACGGCTGGATAGTGTTTACCGAAAAGCAGCTGGGCAACAGCTCGCTTTTTGTCATGCGTCCCGACGGATCACAAAGGCGCAAGGTGTTCGAGTCCAGCGGGCGTGGGCTGGACGAGGCAAAGGTGCGCATGGGCCTGGCCGGTGCGTTCCAGCCCGGCTGGTCGCCTGATGGTGAATGGATTGCTTTTGGCCTGGGCTACTGGTTTGCCGAGCGCAACACCATGACAGCAGCATTGTGGCGTGTGCGGCGTGACGGCAGCGGCGCAGAACAGCTGACTGACGGCACACAACACTCCGGGTTTCCCAGCTACTCGGCGGACGGCAAGGAACTGGTCTACCGCGTCTGGAGCGAGAAGGAAAAAGGGCTGCGCATCCTCAATCTGCAAACCCGCAAGACGCGTGTGCTGACCGAGGCCTATGACAATCTGCCAGGCTGGTCGCCGGACGGCAAACGCATTGTGTTCACCCGCAAGCGCGAGGACGGCAATTTTGACATCTACACCATCAGGCCGGACGGCAGTGCCCTGTTCCGCTGCACCGACCATGAGTCAGGCGACGGCCATGCCGTGTGGACTGCCGATGGCCGCATCATGTGGAGCGGCTCGCAACACGGCTTCCGCGACGAAGCGGCGCTGTATGAACAGACCTTTCAGCAATACGGGCAGATTTACATCATGAACGCGGATGGCTCCGGCAAGCGCATCTTGACGGACAGCAAATGGGAAGACTCCATGCCGCTTTATGTTCCGCAAGCTTAAGGCTGGGCAGGCAGGGCTGCTGCGACCGCGAGTTTTTTGGCCACCAAGACAAGCCATGCTGGGTGCCGAGCAAGCCATTCCCTCAAAAACAACCTGAAAGCATTGATTATTGATTTTTGCGGCTGGAGCGACCCCAAATAAGGAACAAATCCTTATTTGCCATTTTTATGACGCGCAGGCCGGAGTCTTTCGTAGAATTACCACCCCAAAACCAGTCCCGCCAGGTTCTGCGTTTTGCCTCCATAAATTCTGAATGAAAAGACTCCGAAAGTGCTCAATTGTCTCAATTGCCCCTGATTCTTCACAGGCTGGCTGATAGCGCCGCCCCGCTGGTGTGAGCGCGGCAAAACAGACTCTCGATCCGCAAACACTTCTAGCCAGGGTTTCCAGCGCCGTTTTTGAGCAGGGCCTGGCCCTGTACCGCAGCCAGCAGGTGCTGGAATGTGAGCTTAGCCGCGTCAACCGCCAGGAATGGGGGGTGGTCGGCAGCGTGCGGGACAGCAAACGCGAGCTTTGCGAGGTATCTGTCGTGCTTGAAGCGTCAGACGAGGGAGTGATCACGTTTTTCAGCGGTAGCTGCAGTTGCCGTGTTGGCATCAACTGCCAGCACAGCGTGGCGCTGGCCGTCAAGGCAACATACAAGGCCGGAACGATTCGTGCCGCAGTTGAAACCGGCAAAACTGCCAGCCCGGCTGCGCCGCCAGCGCAGCCGCCAAAACAACTGTCACGCGCGAACAAAACCGCGCCACAGTCGCTGGACATGTTCACGATTGACCTGTTTGCAGATACCGCTGTCCGGCCTGCTGCGAAGCCCAGGGCCAAACCCAAAGCACTGGAGCCGGTCAGAGCCAGAGTCGAAAAACCGGGTCTGGCAGAACTGCTCATTCCAGAAGCAGAACCAATTGCCCCAGAACCGCCTGCAACAGCTGCCCATGCAGCCGCAGAAACCTGCGCGCCCGCCGTCATACCGCACGAGCTGCTGCAGGGCATTACCCCAACGGCACATTTGCACATCACACCAGTAGCCGCTGAGAGTGTGGAACAGCTTGGCCTGCTGCGCGCCAGCCTGCGTTTTAACTACAAGGGCATTTTTCACTACGCGCTGAACGACCACAACCCGGTGCTGATTGAACGGGCAGACGCCCAGTCGCCAAGCCAGACCACACCCCGGCTGCTGCTGCAGCGTGACTTGACGACCGAGCGGGCTGCACATGACAAACTGCGCATGTTCGGGCTTGCGGGCGACACCAAAGGCCAGTTTTACCTGCCCTTCATATCCAGCGCACAACAGCAACAGTGGCTGCAGTGGCTGGACGACGACTTTGCGCAACTGCAAGGCAGCGGTTTTGTGGTGACGACCGAAGCGCGCCTTGGCAGCTGGATCACACGCGCCGACAGCCTTGACGCCTGCATGGTGCCCGAAGGCCAGGACCTGGCCTCTGGCGCAGGCCTGATGGATGACGGGAACGAAGACCACGGCGCCAGTGAAACCATCAACGCTGGCCATTCGGCCTGGTTCAGCCTGTCCCTGGGCATGAATATCAATGGCGTGCGGCGCAATATCCTGCCGCTGCTGCCAGAGCTGCTGGCGCAACTGTCGTCCAGCAGCCAGGGCAAAAGCGGTGGTACCAAAGTTGCCAGGGTACCGGGCTCAACCCTGCAGTTGCCGCCGCACATTTACCTGAAACAGGACAGCGGCGGCTATCTGCGCCTGCCGTGTGAACCGCTGCGGCCCTGGCTGCAGGCTCTGCTCGACCTGATGGCCGAGCGCAGCAGCCATAAAGACGGCGACTTCAAAGGCCAGGCGCTGCGCCTGTCGCGGCTGGAGGCCTTGCGTGTGGGTGCCACCCTGCTGGCTGACAGCCGCGCCGCAACCGGCTGGCAGGGCTCCGACAAGCTGCGTGAAATGGTCAGCCAGCTGGCCGGGCACAGCGCCCTGCCCCAGATTGCTGCACCGGCCGGCCTGATGGCCGAACTGCGGCCCTACCAGTTGCAAGGCCTGCGCTGGCTGCAGTTTTTGCGCAGCAACGGCCTGGGCGGCATTCTGGCCGACGACATGGGGTTGGGCAAAACACTGCAGACGCTGGCCCACATCCTGACCGAAAAAAACGCTGGCCGGCTTGATTTGCCCGTGCTGGTGATGGCGCCTGTCAGCCTGATGGGCAACTGGCGGCGTGAAGCCAGCCGTTTTGCGCCAGGCCTCAGCGTACTGGTACTGCACGGCAGCCAGCGCCATCAGGCGGCTTTTGGCATGGCACGTTACGACATGGTGATTGCCCCTTACTCCCTGCTGCAGCGTGACCGCGAGCGCTGGCAGGCGCAGGCCTGGCACCTGGTGGTGCTGGACGAGGCGCAAAACATCAAGAACGCCAACTCGCACGCCGCCAAAATTGTCAGCGAACTGAACACCCGGCACCGGCTGTGCCTGTCAGGCACACCGATGGAAAACCACCTCGGCGAGTTGTGGAGCCTGTTTCACTTCCTGATGCCGGGTTTTCTGGGCAGCCAGGCCCGTTTCAAGGCGCTGTACCGCACGCCGATTGAAAAACACCAGGACAATGAACGCACCGACTGGCTACGCCAGCGCGTGACTCCCTTCATGTTGCGCCGCCACAAACGTGACGTGGCGACCGACCTGCCTGAAAAACAGATTGCCATCTCAAGCGTCGAGCTGGGCGACAGCCAGGCCGACCTCTACGAAACCATACGCCTGGCAACTGAAAAAACCGTGCGTGACGCACTGGGCAACAAAGGCCTGGCGCAATCACAGATACAGATTTTTGATGCGCTGCTCAAACTGCGTCAGGTCTGCTGCGACCCGCGCCTGCTGGCCCTGCCTGAAGCCCACAAGGCCAGACCATCGGCCAAACTGGAACTGCTGATGGAGTTGCTGCCGGAGATGATTGCCGAAGGCCGCAAGGTGCTGCTGTTTTCACAGTTCACCAGCATGCTGGCGCTGATCGAGCAGGAGCTTGAAACCCGCGGCATGGCCTGGGCAAAACTGACCGGCCAGTCGCAGAACCGCGAAGAAATCATTGAACGTTTTACCTCGGGCGCAGTGCCGCTGTTTCTGATCAGCCTGAAAGCCGGTGGCGTGGGCCTTAATCTGACGCAGGCCGACACCGTGATTCATTACGACCCGTGGTGGAACCCCGCCGCCGAAACCCAGGCCACAGACCGCGCCCACCGCATTGGCCAGACCCAGCGTGTCATGGTCTACAAGCTGGTGGCGCAGGGCACGATTGAAGAACGCATTCTTGATTTGCAGGACCGCAAGGCCGCACTGGCCGAAAGCATGTACAGCGGCGTGGCCTCACAAGGCCAGGGCATTCTGACCGAAACCGATCTGCAGGCCCTGCTGCAACCTCTAGGTGCCTGAAGATCCGGCAAACAATACATTCTCACGGGCCAGCAGCACAAAACCGGAGCCTGAGGCCAGCAACGGCTTCAGGCGGCCCTCCTCAAAAAGCGCCTGCCATGGTTCACCCAGGCTGCGCGCGACGGCTTCGTCGGCCAGCCAGACTTCATCAACAACATCTGCCGGAGCGGAATCACCGGGGCGCTGCAGCACACGGTTTCGTACTACGGCGTCAATTCCCTTGCTGCTGTCAGCGAGTAGAGGTTTCCACAAATCCAGCGTGGATGCGGGTGTGTCGGCAAGGTCCAAGGGCAAATGCAGGAAGGGGTCGGGAGCAGCTTGCTTCAAATACCTGTGGTGCAAGCGCCGCAGGCTTCCTTTTTCCGGTAAAGGCTGGGCTAACATTGCAATTTGTGTCGCAGGATGTATGGCCGAAAGGCCATCATTGCGTGGAACTGGAGAGCATGTTGATAGCCACTAACCCTTTTAGCCCGAGCGAGTACACCGCCGCCTTGTTGCTCCATACCCGCCGGCATCCTGGACTGGCCAATCTCGTCAGTGTGCTTGAGATGGGTACCGGCAGCGGCGTCATCATGGCGTCCCTGCTCGCCCGTGGTGCGCAGCGCGCACTTGGCATAGACATTGAAGCCAGCGCCGTCCAGACCACGCAGGAGTTATTGCGCCAGGAGGGCCTTGATGGCCGCGCGCGGGTTGTTCAGGGCGACATGTGGCCCGCCTGCAACGGTGAGCAATTCGATCTTGTGATCAGCAACCTGCCTCAGTTTGCGGCCGAACTGTTTGAATCCGATGGCCGTTTGCAAAGCTGGTGTACGGGCGGACTGGACGGGCGCAAGCTGGTAGACCGGTTCCTGAGTGGCCTGCCCGACCATCTGGCCCCCGGCGGCCTGGCCATCATGACCCACAACGTCTTTATTGATGTGGCCAGGACCCAGGCCATGCTGGAGCCGTGGGGCTTGCAGGCCAAAATTGTCTATTCAGCCTCAGCCCTGCTGTCGCCGCAGAAGTTTGAAAAACTCAGCCCCGAGGTGCTTGAGCGCTTCGCCGGCCGCGGCATCCATAAAGTTGGCAGGTATTGGTTTGGTGACTTTGACATTCTTGAAATCAGCTGGAAGCCTGATGCGCCAACCGGGCGGTGAAGTATTTCGCGCCGTGCTGCGCGCAGCCGGCTTGCTGGTGGCCGGCCTGTTGTTTGTCGGCCTGGATGCACTCGCGCAAACTCCTCAAACTCCAGTTAGCAAGCAGTCATCTGGTGGTGAGGCGCGGCTGCCAAAGCTGTCTGGTCCGCCAAATGGCAGTGCCTGCAATGCTCAGGCTGATGCTTTGGCCCGCGTGTTGTGTACCGGCATTCTCAGGGTGGGCGTGCGTGCGGACTACCCGCCTTACGGCTGGCGTGGAACTGATTCGCTGCAGGGCTTTGAGATTGATCTGGCGCGGCAACTTGCCAGCCGGCTGGGCGTAGTTGCCGAGTTCTCGGTAGTGACGGCGGCCAACCGTATCACCTTGCTGGGTGAAGGCCGGATCGACCTGGTTGTCGCGACCATGGGCCACACGCTGCAACGGGACCGCGAGGTGCTTTTTGTCAGGCCTCACTATTACCAGTCGCAAACAATCGTGTTGGGCCGCAAGGACTTTGTGCTGGACAAGACTGAGCCAGTTCGCGGCAAGACAGTTTGCGTCACGCTGGGTAACAGCACCAACGCCGAGCTTTCTTCCATGGGCGTGCGGCTCATGCTGTTTGACAATGCCTTGCGCCTGCTGGATGAGCTCAGGCTGGGTGCGTGTTCGCTCGCGGCCCAGGACGACAGTTTTTTCGCGTCTTATCTGCAGCAGCCGGCATTTTCTGCTGTATACGAGGTGAAGCTGGGGTTTGCGCCGCTTCCCTGGGGCGTAGCGGTTGCACGCGAGGGTGGTGGCAAGCTGGCCGAAGCGCTGGCCCTGGCTTTAAAACAGATGCATGCAGGCGGTGGTTTGCAGGCGCTTGCAGCCGTGCATGGGGTTGATTCCAGGTTTCTTGCGGATCAGCGTGCTTTATGGAGTGGCAGCCGTTGCGCAGCGGGTCAGGCGCTTGCCGATCCAGGCTGCGTATTGCCGCCACGCGACAGCCAATTGGTGCCGACCTCATTTGCCCCAGCCGTCGATACCATTGAAAAGCGCATCAAGGAAGTTACCGGGGCCAAGGTCACGCTGGCGATGTTTAAAACCAAGGTGGCGCTTGGCCTCTTCATGGAGGGTATTTTTTTCTCGCTCCTCCTTGTGTCGGGTGCGGTAGCAGCTACCTTGGGCCTGGCGCTGGTCTTTGGTGCCGCCTTGAGTTCGCGTCATGCCTGGTTGCGCTGGCCCATGCGCTGCCTGCTCTGGGTCATGCAGTCCACGCCCATGATCCTGCTCATGATTCTTGCCGGCGTGCTGATCAGCGCTTTCGGCGCTATTTCCCCAGTTTCAGCCTTGCTGGGTGCCATTGTGGTGCTGGGGCTGTTTAATGGCAGCAACGCTGGCCAGGCCATTGCCGAGGCCATGGCCATGTTGAAGGCTGAAAGGCCTGGCGAGTCACCGCCCCCCCTGTTTACAGCAGTCCACCGCTGCAGTGCCCAGGTTGGGGCTTTTATAGTGAACGCCACGCGCGGTAGTCCAGCGGCATCTGTCATCGGGGTGCCTGAGCTTCTGTCCGCACTGACGGACATCGCATCGTTTTCCAGCGAGCGGGTTACGACCTACACCTTGCTGCTAGTGTTTTACATGCTGGTGGTTGCGCTGGTGGTTCGCCTGAGCCATGCCTGGCAGGCGCGCCTGGCCCGCAGGGAGTTTGCTCGTGCCTGAGCAATTTGCGCAATTTCTGCCAGCCTTCCTGTCCGGGTTGACCATCAATTTCGAGATTGCCATCTGGTCGGTGTTTGGCGGCTTGCTGCTGGGCTCTCCCCTCGCCATTGCAAGGCTTGCGGGTGGCCCGATAGCCCGTGTTGCAGGCGGGCTGGTGGCGTTTTGCCGTGCCGCTCCTACCTTTGTCGTGATGTTTTTTCTGGTCAATGTAGTGCCGGCCAGCGTGTCACTGGCCGGCTGGAAGATATCGATGACGCCGTGGCTGGCTGTGGTGCTGTCGCTGACCGTTTACGGCACCGCCTATGTGTCCGACAACGCCATGGAGCCGATACGCCAGCTGCGCAAGGGCTCGCCGGTGGTGGCGCTGCTGTTCTTGATGAGCCTGGTGCGCGCGTTTTTTGTGATGGTGCTGTCTTCCGGATTCGGCGCTGCCGTCGGTGTTGTTGAAGCGACGACGGTGACACTGCGCGCCATAGAGCGCATGCCGCAAGTAAGTGACCGCCTGATGCTGATTGCCATGGTCATGCTGATGTTCACCGTCATTTTTCAGGCGATTTACCGGCTGATAGATTTTTTACGCCACCGCTTGAGTCAACGCCTGGGGCCGGCTTAGCCTCAGCAACAGGGCGGCGGTCGTGAATGGCAGCCCAAGGCCGAGCCCGAAAAGCTCAAGGTCCACGACTACCTGAGCACCGAACCTGGCAAGGCCATTGCCTATGGCGTTTACGACATCAGCGAGAACCAGGGTTGGGTGAGCGCGGGCATCGACCTCGACACCGCGCGCTTTGCCGCCAAGGCCATTGGTCAGCCATGAAGTCATCATCAAGCTCATGACCAACACCACGACCGGAACCGGATTGAAAATTCGCGCCGCACCGGACACTGGCAACTACCCCACTGGCCTCATCGTTACCGATGAGGAACTGGCCGCGCTGAATCTCAAGCGTGCCGACTTCCACGGTGAATGGAACTACAAGCGGCTTCCGCTTCGCAAAAAATAATGGTCAACTTATGTTGACGCAAGCCCTTAAGACTTGCCTGCTTCGTTTGCATCAAGCACCATGGTCAGAACATTCCAGTCGCCATCACGCTGGTAGCGCATATCCGACAGGTAGTTGCGCATCAGGCGGATTCCATGGCCCCCAAGTTCGGCCTCCTGGAGTGATCGGGGCAGTTCACTGGGCACGTAGGCCCTAGGGTCAAAGGGCATGCCGTTGTCTTGCACCGTGACCGATGCCGTCTTGCCATCGAAGCGATACGCGAGCCGAATTCGGGGTGCCTGCGAAGCGTCAGACTCACCGGGGCTCGCAAGATGGACAAAACCATGCATCAGGACGTTAGCCACGGCCTCGTCAAGGCAAAGGTTTAGTGCGAAGCATTGCCGCAGGCTCAAGCGGCTTTCGCTGCTGCGTTCGTCAAGCCAGGCCAGGGCGTCACCCAGCCCTTTTGGTTCGGGCAACATTTCAAAGGTGCTTGAACCGGCCTCAAGAGCCGGGTAGTCGGATGCAGGCAAAGTCGCAGTCCTGGCTGCCGGTGCCGATGCCGATGCAGCCTGGGTTGAGAAGACTGTATTGAGCGCATCGCGCACCCCAAGAAAAAAAGGATCATGCTGATACAGCTTCGAGCCATAGGGAATGTTCATGTGTGCATTGACGAACTCCAGCAGCCTGGCCTGCACCTCTACGACTGACGCCGAAGCAACTCCTGCCTCAATGGAGTGAATCCGCTCCACAAAACCGCGCACGCCATCCAGATGTGTGGGCAGTAGCCGCAGCTTCCCGTTATCAATGACCAGATGGCCTTCGCGCCGCAGGTAATTCACCAGAACTTGCGAGCCGATGGCATCGTAGTTGGGTGTCGGTATGCCCTCTACCGAATAGCGCAGCAGACGCTCGGCCAGGATGAATTCGGTCATCACCGCAACCTTCTCGCTGGGGATCGCCTGGCAATCATTGATGGCGCAAATGGCAAGCATGTCAACCCGGCATTCTTCGAGGCCGGCGAGTGGTCGGTAAGACTTCATCTGAAGATATTCCGGTACCGGTGCCGGACCCACCCGGTGGAAATGCTCATGCAACCAGACCCAGTGAACGCAACTGTCTTCCAGCCCTTCGCGGGCCAGGGTACGCACCAGTTGCAGGGTATCCGCATGCACAAAGTGCTCCAGGATGGGGCGAGTCCGTCGCAAGTGCCGTGAGACAAACTTGTCGATGAAGTAGAAGATGCTGTCCTGGGTTTCCTGATGGCCGTTCAGGTGATTCTCGGGAAAAAGGGCGACGACCACCGGACTCTCGAAACCAACAGTGCAGGCGAGCGTAGTCACAGGCACCACGGGTGAATCAAAATCCAGGCCGTCGTAATGCGGAAGCGCAATCCGCTTGAACCGCACGCCGTCCAGCGCCAGCGACGGAAAATACTTGGCGTCGAAAAGTCCGTAAAACTCATCGAAGCGTGCCGAGTTGATAAGTGACTTGTTCTCCTCACCGCGCCCCTGCGTGGATGCCGGGTTCACATCCTTCAGCATGGCCTGCTTGAAGTCGTGGGGCAAGTCGGCCGAGGTGATGCACTCGCTCAGGGCATGATAATTGCGTTGCGATATCCACTGCATGATCGTCGCAGATGGTGTCACGCTCAATTGCAGACGCTCCATGATTCCTCCAAATAAAAATCATCTGTTGATATTCGGTGTAAATATACTTGCAATACACGCAAGGTTTGCGCTTCGATAGATGACGTGTTTGTGCGTGGAGACTTTGCATCCATCTATCGTTGCCGCTCTGTGACACCAGAAAAACGAGGTTAACTTTTGGCCAATAAATCAGACCGACTACGTTATGGTGCCGATGACCGGCCGCCATGGCGCGTCACCCTTGTCCTGGGTTTGCAACATGCCTGCCTGGCACTTGTTTTCCTGATATATTCTGTCGCGGCTGCGACAGCCATTGGGTTTTCCCCTCATCAGACCACTGCGTTTCTTACCGGGTGCATAGTTGCCATGGCCATTGGGGCCTTTCTGCAACCCTTGCGCCCGCCATTTGGAAGCGGCGCGCTCGCGGTTTACATTCCATCCCCCCTGATGCTGCCTGCGATCATCCAGGCGGGACTCACCGGGGGCCTGAGCCTGATCGCCGGTATGACCATACTGATGGGCGCCACCGTACTGAGCCTGGGTCGCCTTTTGCGCCACCTGCGCGTCCTGTTCCCGGCAGAAGTCTGTGGAGTTGTCATCCTGATGCTGGGGATTGCCATCGCCTCACCTGCACTAAAGCATGCGACAGGCGCCAGCTTCGGTCCCGACGGGCAAATACATGGCCTCAACTACCAGCACATGCTGGTTGCGGCAGGAACGCTGGTCGGCATCATGGTGGTCACGGTTTTTGCCCGCGGTGCCATCAAGCTGTTTGCTCTTGCCCTGGGGCTGGCTATCGGCGTCGTGTTATCGCTGGCCGTTGGGCTATTTGACGCTGCGGCATTGGCGCGTCTTGATGCCACTGCGTGGTTTGGCTGGCCGCAGCTTGAATTTGTCATGCCGACTCTTGACCTGTCACTCATTCCGCTTGTGGTGGTCCTGGCCATCTTCAATGGTATTGACACTGTTGGCGTCATGATAGGCATACAGCGCATGGTCGATCCCGATTGGAAAAAAATCGACACCACGCAGTGCGCTGGCGGTGTCCAGGCCAGCGGGATGGCTGATGTCTGCGCAGGGGTTCTAGGCGGCATGCCGGGCGGCGTGTCGTCAGCGCATATGGGCCTGGTCTTTGCGACCGCCACGGCATCACGAATCGTCGGGACCTGTACTGCCGGTGTGCTGCTGATGGCAGCCTTCACACCAAAAATCGTAGCGGTCCTGATGATGCTGCCGCCACCTGTCGTGGGCGCCATCATGATCTACACTGCGGCACACATGCTGGTGGCGGGCATGGAGCTTGTCCAGTCGCGCATGTACAGCGAACGCCGCATGCTCACCATTGGCCTGTCTATCCTTGCAGGCCTGACCCCGCTGATCTTGCCCGGCTATTTCGGAAAGATGTCGCCACTCGTGGCACCCATCTTCGAGTCAAGTCTGGCGATCTCCGCATTGGTAGCAATTGGGCTGAACCTTATATTCCGCCTGGGCATCGCACAAGAGGCATCAGTGATGATTCCGCGCCAAAGCGCGGGGCACGAGGCGGCAGGCGAGTTCCTGGATGAGATGGGCAAGGTCTGGGGCGCACGCCACGACGTCGTGCGCAGGGCCAAACAAGCCACCAGCGAAGTGATCGAGATTGCCAGCGCCATCAATCCAGAGGGCGAGGTCAAGCTTGAGGCGCGCTACGACGAACTGAATCTGTATGTCACGGTAGGCTATGACGGAACAGTGCTTGAGTTCCCGACCGAGTTGTCCAAAAGTGAGGACGGCTTGGGTGAAGACCAGAACCTGTTCCAGTTCGCAGGCTTTATCGTTCGCAAGCTGGCTGATTCCCTATCGCAAACATCCGACGGTATCCGTCATCGGCTGGTGCTTCGCTTCGAGCACTGATGCGACTGGCGGGCGGGCGAGACACCGCACCCAAGCTGACGGTATCGGGCCCAACTGAGCCCGTTCCGGTACTGCCATGAACACGTTCTAGGAAGCGACTTTGGCGACTGCCTCAGCCTCGGTGCCGACCACCGTGATCAAGCGGGTCAGGCCGCTGACGTCGAATACTTCCTTGACGTTCGGATTCACGCCGCACAGCGCCAGCTTGACCGGGGCGGATTTGGCTGAGCGGGCGGCCACAAGAAAGGCCCGAAGGCCCGCGCTGGAGATGTAGTCGATACCCGCACAATTGACTACCAGCCCCAGTCCGGCCGATTGCGCCTGGGAAACCACGCTTTCCAGATCCGCCTGGAAAGCGGCTGACGCGCTGTAGTCGATCCGGCCCGTAGGCCGGACAATAAGGGTGCTGCCTGTGTTTTCGCTTGGAATGGTCATATTGGTGGTCTGTGCTGGAATTTGTCTTGAGGTGGATTTTCAGTGCATGAACATCAGGGCTTGCGCCTGGATCTGATAGTTCTCGCGGATGGCCGCCTCGACCTCGCGCACGATCAGGTCAACGCCGCCGACCAGGTCCAGCCTTGCGGACAAGCGGGATATTTCGTCGGTGGCCATGAAACCCTGGAGCAGATCACCCACGCGGGCCAGCCCGATCAGGGCCGTGTCATGCGGCGTTGGAAGGCCCAGGTTCAACAAGGTGGCGAGGATGCGCAACTTGGCCTCCTTTTGCTCTTGCCCGTCAATCACAGGATAGCGCCGCGAATTGAACACCCACAGAAACTGCGTCTGAGCGGTTTTCAGGATGCCGCGCTTGACCAGTTCGGACAGGGTAAGCTTTACAAGAGACTGCGATTCCCTCTGGGTGTTGATCAGCCAGCGGGAAACCGGCATTCCTCCGCCAGGATGAATCTTGCTCAAGACCCAATCGAGGTGCGCCAGGCCCGTGGGCTCGGAGGACAACAGCGTCAGTTCCTTGAGATCGGCATCAATCCGGCCGCGAATGTTCAAGTCAATCAGGCAGGCCCCGAACAGCGCGAGGATGAAGCCTGCATTGCCCGCCGTATAAGCGATTTTTCCGTCATCTTCAACGGCCAGCAAAACCAATTCTTCTGCAAGTGATGTCATTTGAATACCTTCTTACGTTCTTGCGGCAGTCATACTGGCTGGCATTCTACATTCTGCAACCTTTGTCCAAAAGCTGAATTTGCCGAGGCACAATGGAAGCAAACATCGATCCCGACCACAGGCTCAGCGCATGACAGAACCCAAGCCCAGTGCCGCACCATCCACCCATTCGCTAGTCTTGAACGGCTCGCTCAGCGAATTGCCGCGTGCCATGGCCTGGATCGAAGGGCAGCTTGAGGCCCTTGACATGCCGACGCGCGCCGCTTACGGCTTGACGCTGAGTGTTGACGAGGCCCTGGTCAACGTGATGACGCACGGATTCGGCAACCCGGCCGGCGGCCAGACACCGATGGAGGAAGGGCAAGGTCAAGTCCAGCTTCGCTGTGAACCTCGGGAAGGGCATGTAATGGTCCAGATCCTCGACAACGGTCCCGCCTTCGACCCCACCCAGCACGCACCGGCTGATCTGGCAGATGACATGGGCGAGGCCCGCATAGGAGGACACGGCGTTCGCCTGATGATGCATTTTCTGTCCGAGCTCAGTTATGAGCGGCAGGGCGAGTGGAACATCCTGACCCTGGTGTCCGGAAAATGAGTACCGCCTTGCCTCCGGCCGCCTCGGCTCCCCGGTTCTTTCGGGATTACAACCGGGTGATCTCGGTGGCCTATGCGCTCATCCTTTTTGGTTTGCTGCTGTTCTTCTCCCTCCAGCTTCGGCAGCGGTATAACGAAGAGCTTGCGGTCATCGAAACCCAGGTTGCGCGGCATGGCGAGTTTCTTGAGTTCGTCCTGCGCTCATCGACAGACCAGCTGGAGTCCTTGCGAATGATCGCCGGCTCCGACACCCGCAGCGCACGGCGCTGCATGCAGGGCGGCAATGCGCGCGCCTTTCCCGACCTCCGGGAGGTCGCTGGCGGCTTCAACCGCGACGCCATCCAGGACAAGGACCTGGGGGGCAATCTGGTTGGGCTCGGCCGTCTGGTGGGACGCCATGGCGATTTTTATTGTGACATTGCCGCCGCAATGGGGCTCAACGGCAGCCTGCAAGGCATGACATTCAGTCTGCCCAGTGTCGCGCGGGCCCGCTTCATTTCTGCCCACGGATTCCATCTGGTTTCGCCGTGGCGCCCCTCAGCCGACCTGCCCTTCAACTCCGCCAGCCTGAGCGATCCGGTCTGGCGGCTTGGTACCCCCGATGCCGACCCTGACCGGTCCAGATACTGGATTCCACCGTATTTCGCTGGCGAGCAGGCTGGCCTGCTCGCGCCGGTCGCGGCACCGGTCTACGACGGTCAGCGATTCATGGGCGTCATCGTGCTTGACTTCAGCCTCGACTATCTCAATCGGATCAACTCCGACTTTGCCTACCCGCTGGGGAGCGTCGCTGTCATTGACGCGGGTGGTCGCGTGCTTGCACACCCGCAGCTTTACCGCGACCCGCTGATCGTACGCGAGCCGCCCACCATTCAGCAGCTTCTTGCCACCGAAGTATCCGCAGCAACAAAGACCACGATCGACGCCCTTGCCGAAGGCCGGGTCGAGAGCGTTGGTGATGCCCTGCTGCTGCGCCAGCGCTTCGTCTCGGCGCCCTGGCAATTGCTTTACAGCGTGCCCAGGTACACCCTGTGGCTCAAGCTGCTGAAAGAGCACGGCGCCAGCATGGCCGCAGTGTTTGCAGGCCTGGCCCTGCTCATGGCCGTGACCTATGTTTTAACGTCCCGGCTCTTCGTCGGGCCAGCAGCCAAGCTGGTCGACCACCTGGTTGCGGAATCCGTCGAGCAACCACGGCCCGTCCCTGCGGTTCCTTCAACATGGCGACCCTGGTTTGAGGCCATCACAAAAGCCTTTCGCCAGTCCCTGCAGCTCAGCAGCCTGCGCCGGGAAGTTGACATCGCAGCCCGGCTGCAGCAATCCATCCTGCCGCGCCGCTGGCCCAGTGATCCACGCTTCCAGCTCTGGGGCACCATGCTCCCCGCCAAGGACGTGGGCGGCGACTTCTACGACCACTTTGTCGTGGGCGATGGCCTGCGGGGCATCGTGGTTGCCGATGTCAGCGGCAAGGGCATCTCGGCAGGTTTGTTCGGCATGGTTTCCAAGACCCACCTGCGCGCGGTCGCCACGCGCACCTCGGTCGGGCCGGGAGCCATGGTGACGCTGGCCAACAAAGCGCTTTGCGCGGACGGCGAAAACGAGAACTGCATGTTCCTGACGCTGCTCTACGCGCAGTACGACCCCGCCAGCGGCATCGCGGTTTGTGTAAACGCTGGCCATCCGTCGCCGCTTCTGGTTCATGCCGACGGACGCATTCGCTGGTTGCCAACAAGTACGTGTCCGATGATGGGGATCATGGACGACATCGACTATGAAGAGTCGGTCGTCCAGCTGGTCCCCGGCGACACCCTGTTGCTGTTCACCGACGGTGTGACCGAGGCCATGAATGCACAGCGTGAAGAGTTCAGCGAGCCGCGACTGGCCAGCTTGTTCGACGGCCAGCCAACCACCTCACCCGAGGAAACAATCCAGCGGGTCCTGGACGCCGTGAGCGCCTTTGCCCAGGCCGAGGAGCAGTTCGACGACATCACCTGCGTGGCATTGCGATGCGTGGCGCTGGACCAGACCGCCAGCCTTGCAGCCGCTGGCGAGACCACAGGAGGCGGGCATGCGATCTAGCAAAATACGCACGCTGGCTGCACTGGCCCTGGCGGTTGTCCTGGTGCAAATGGCTCCATGGGCCTGCGCCGACACACTGGACGATATACAGCGTCGCGGCACCCTGGTGATCGGGGTGAAAAAGGACGTGCCCTTGTGGGGTCTGGCCAAGGGCACGACCGGCGTGCCCGAAGGCCTGGAGCCCGACCTGGCGGCCGACCTGGCGGCGCGGCTGGGTGTCCGGCTGAAGCTGGTGGGATTGCTGTCTGCGGAGCGCAACGACGCGCTTGAACGCCGGCGCGTTGATCTGCTCATTGCCACGCTGTCCGACACGCCAGAGCGGCGCCAGCGGATGACGCTGGCCGTCCCGCACTACTACGCTTCGGGCGTCAACATACTGGCGCGCAAGGACGCAAAGTTTCGCGATTGGCCTGACCTGCGCAACCGCCGCGTGTGCGGACGGCTGGGCGCGTTCTACAACCGCCAGATCACCGTGGCCTACGGCATAGACGTCGTCGCCCTTTATAACAACCAGCTTTCGATGTCAGCACTGCGCGACGGCCGCTGTGCGGCCCTGCTCTATGACGACACCAATATCGTCGCCCTGATGCAGGACGCCGCCTGGGCAGGCAACTTCGAGATGCCACTGAAGTCCCTGCACCTTACACCCTGGTCGGTCGCACTGCACGCGGCTGATCGCGGAGGCAGGCTGGAAACCGCCGTGTCGGATGCGATCATCGACTGGCACCGAAGCGGACTGATTGTGCGGCTCGAACGCAAGTGGCAGATTCCGGCGTCCCCTTTCACCGTCCACATGAATGCGGTCTGGAGCCGTCGCACAGGCACCAGCTTTTATTGTGGCGACCGGGTCGGCCCACAGACGCCAAAGGATTGCCTGTAAAGCAGCTGAAACCCGGCAAACAAGGCCCGGATTAGTGGCGTATCACCAGCTTGGGCCGGCTAGGGATGCTCTGCATAACCCTCGCGGTCCTGTGGCAGTCGGATTGGGATGGGCTGCAAGGCGTCTTTTTGCAGCCAATAGTATGCCTATTGGCAAGAAAAGCAACGCAGCAGACCGCCCGAGCCCGGCTGATCACAGACCGCAGGGAGTTATGCAGACATCCCTAGGAGCCTGAAGACCCGGCAAACAAGACATTCTCACGGGCCAGCAGTACAAAACCGGAGCCAGAGGCCAGCAGCGGCTTCAGGCGCCCCCCTTCAAAAAGCGCCTGCCATTGTTCACCCAGGCTGCGCGCAGCGGCTTCGTCGGCCAGCCAGACTTCATCAACAACATCTGCCGGAGCCGAATCACCGGGGCGCTGCAGCACACGGTTTCGTACTACAGCGTCGATGCCGTGGCCAGCGTCAGCGAGCAGCGCTTTCCATAAATCCAGCGTGGTCTCAGCCAGCACATCTGCGGCCACACCCGATGCACGCTGATGAAACACAAACAACTTGCTGCTGCCTCGCTTGCTTCCTTTGGTGAAGACCTCTTCAGGCGCTACTGGCAGCTTGACCACACTGGCCTGATCCACAAAATTGTCTTCATCGGGCTGCAGTTGCTCCAGGTAAAACGCGGTCTGGGTGGCTGCGGCTGCCTGGGCCGGGCTTTCAAACCAGACCTGGGTGACAAAGTCACGGGCGACGGCAAACGGATCTGGCGCTGCACCCGGCCCCCGAAAGCTGCTGTCAAACACATGGTTTTGCACATACCGCTGCGGCATCAGGCCGGGGTCAGTCGCAATACCGGCGACCACGGCGGTGCCGTGAACATCCAGCATATAGCGGTGCAGTTGCGTTACGGTCATACCGCCACGGCGGCGGCCCACAATCATCAGTTTCAGCATAGGTTTTCCGGGTCAAAAAAAGTGTTGCTCATGCAGCCATGGCCTGCCGTATCAAATCAGCCAGACTGCCGTCATCGACAAAACCCAGACTGCGCGAATACGGTGTGCTCAAGGTCGGCAAACGGCCAAAAAGCGTTTCAATCACTTCATTGGGGTGGTAGCTCAGGTTTGCTGGATGGCCGGTCAGTTGCTCGATAGCTGCCACCAGTTCACCCACCGTGGCTGTCAGCACCGGCAATTGAAGGCAAGGTCCGGCTTGCAGTTGCTCCGCAGGCAAACGGGCGGCATGCAGCAGGTTGTTGACGCAACAGGCCAGCGACATCCACCAGCAGCTCGCTGCTGCGGAAACCGGGCAGTCATACACCTCACCCGGCTCATCCGTCATCAGGCTGCGGATCAGGTCACTCATAAAGGCCGAGCCGTGGCCAGTGGGTGAACGAGGCCTGGCCACAATGCCGGGCAGACGCAAGGAAACACCATCAAGCAGGCCCTGTCGGCTCAGGTCGGCCAGCAGGATTTCGGTCATGCGTTTGTGCGCACCGTAACTTAGCGCGGGCCGGGCCGGGCAGGACTCATCCACCACCCCTTCAGTTGGCAAGGCACCGTAAACCGCCACGGAGCTGGCAAAAACCACACGTGGCGGACTGCTTTTGTCAGCCAGGCGCTGCAGCAAGCTGATGGGTGCCAGCAGATTGACCTGCAAGCCCAGTGCCTGCTCACGTTCTGCCAGGCTGCCGGGCACACTGGCGAGGTGAAACACCCAGTCCGGGCGCTGCGCCAGGGCGCTGTCCAGCAGCACGCGGTCGGCAAAGTCACCTTCAAGCAACGACACGCGTTGGTCAACACGCCAGCTTTCGGCACCTGGCCCAAAACGCTGGTCAATGGCAGTCAGCCGTGTGAGTGCAAAAGGCGTTGCCGCAACATCTGTCAACAAGCGCTGCACCAGCGCCTGCCCCACAAAACCACCAGCCCCAGTCACCAGAACATGCATCAGGCCGCCTCCGCACGGTTCATGGCGACCACTTTCTGGTCAATCACACCAAATGGCCCTGCACTGCCATCTTCAAAACGCGCCTGCATCCGCACCCTGTCGCCAAACTTCATGAAAGCGGTGCGGGCCGCACCTTCGTCAATCATTTCAATCACCCGACGTTCGGCCAGGCAGGCTGAACCAGCGCTGCGGGCGACATTGGACACGGTGCCCGATCCAACAATGGTGCCAGCGCTCAAACGCCGGGTGCGGGCGGCGTGGGCAACCAGCTGGCCAAAACTGAAGTTCATCTCGCCGCCATTGGGCTCGCCAAAACGCAGGCCATTCAGCTCGACATGCAGGCGCAGATGTACACGTCCGTCAACCCATGCACTGCCCAGCTCATCAGGCGTGACGGCAATCGGCGCAAACGAGGACGAGGGTTTGGCCTGCAGAAAGCCGAAACCGGTTTTCATCTCATGCGGGCCGAGCGCGCGCAAACTCCAGTCGTTGATCTGCACCAGCAGCCTGACGGCGGCCTGTGCTTGCGCGGGAGTGGCCGCCATCGCCACCGGGCCAACGACAACGCCGAATTCACCTTCAAAATCAATACCATCTGCCTCGCTGGGCAGCGGCACATCGTCGAAGGGCCCCAGAAAATCGTCACTGGCACCCTGGTACATCACGGGCACGGTGTCAAACAGGGGGATGGGTGGCGTGTTGAAAGCCCGCTCCATCAAACGCCCATGATTCAGAAAAGCCGAGGCATCCAGCCATTGCGGACAACGTGGCAAGGGTGCCAGGCATTGCTGCGGGTCAAATGGAAAACTGTTTGTTGCCTTTGCAGCATTCAAGGAGTCGCTCAGGGCCTGCAGCGCCGGAGCAAGCTCGTCCCAGCGCTGTACCGCTTCAAGCAGATTGGCGGCTATGGGCGTCGCATCCAGCGCCAGCGCCAGGTCACGTGAGACAACAACAAGTCGTCCGTCGGGCTGGCCGTTTTTGAGTGTGGCTAGTTTCATTTTTTGACTCCCGTTTTAGCGCGGCAAGGCCAACAGTGCATCGTCAACAATTGCCACTGCACGCGTCCAGCCTGCAGAACCGCGCCTGACCTTGTGCGGAAAACAGCTGACATAAAACCCATGGCCGGGCAGCGCTTCCAGGTTGTGCAGTTTTTCAAGGTGGCAATAACCAATGTCGCGTCCGGCCTTGTGGCCTTCCCAGATCAGGGCCTTGTTGCCGGTTTCGGCAATTTTTTGGGCGGTGTATGAAAACGGGGCATCCCAGCTCCAGGCATCGGTACCGGTCAGGCGCACACCACGTTCCAGCAGATACATGGTCGCCTCGTAACCCATGCCGCAACCAGCGCTGACAAAGTCGTTGAAGCCATAACGGCTGCCCGCACGGGTGTTGACCATCACAATGTCCAGTGGCTGCAGGGTGTGGCCAATACGAGCCAGCTCGGCCTCGACATCGGCGGCGGTGGCGACATAACCGTCCGCAAAATGACGAAAGTCCAGCTTCACACCGGGCTGAAAACACCATTCAAGCGGCACCTCGTCAATCGTGATCGACGGTTTCTGTACGCCGTTTTTGGCGTCCATTGTTGAATGGAAATGGTAAGGCGCATCCAGATGGGTGCCGCTGTGGGTGGTCATGGTCACCCATTCGGCTGCAGCGGCCTCACCGTCTGGGTAGTCATCTACCGTGGTGCCAGGAATCATGGCCATGAACTCGGGCAGCGTGTCCGTGTGTTTCTGGTAAGTGATTTTTGGCGCCAGCGGCGGCGGGTCGGAGAGGACTTCGTTTTCGAGGTAAATCGACAGGTCCACAAATTTTCTTGTCATCGTTTTAATTTCCATCAGAGATAAGAGTGCCGCCATCCACAACCATGTTTTGCCCGGTGACAAAAGCACCTGCGGCGCTGGCCAGCATCACGGCAACACCGGCAACTTCATGCGGTTCGCCAACACGGCGCAGCGGTGTGGCAGCCAGCCGGCGCTGCATGAAGCTCGCGTCAACCATCAGGCCGCTGGACAAGGGCGTACGAATCAGGCCGGGTGAAATCGCATTGACACGTACACCCTGCGGCCCCCACTCCACCGCCAGGTTGCGCGCCAGTTGCGCCAGCGCGGCTTTGGACAGGCCGTACAGGCCAATCGCCTTGTTGCCACGCAGCCCGGCAATGCTGGCCATCAGGGTCACACTGCCTCCACCGTTGTTGGCCATCTGCGGAATCAGCTGTTTGCAAAGCCGCATGGCACTGCGCAGGTTGATATTCATGACCTTGTCCCAGTCGTCGTCGGTGATGGCCGTGATGGGGCCGGCGGGGCCTTGCACACCTGCGTTGCAGACCAGCCCATCGACACAACCGAATTTTTCAATCGCGGCATCAGCCAGCGCATCGACCTGCGACGCTTCGCCCAGGTCGGCAGGCAGCGCAAAACATGGTTTTGTGCCCTGGGAAAGCTCGGCAGCCAGCTTTTCACAGGCGTCGGCGTCCTTGTCAGACACCAGCACAGTCGCGCCCTGCGCCGACATGGCACCTGAAATCGCCAGCCCCAACCCGCCCGTCGCGCCAGTCACCAGCACCACCTTGCCGGACAGATCAAACAGGCTGCTCAATGAGCCTCCAGCGCGGTTTTCAGTGCAGCTTCGTACTCACCACCGACCAGCACAAACAACATGCGGCAAGGTTTGCCAGAGCGATTCGCCCAGGCGTGGTTGGTGCCACGCTGCACAACAACCGTGCCGGGTTTAAGCTGCACCTCGGAGTCATCAAGCACCAGGGTCAGTTCACCCTCTATAACGATGCCGTAATCGACTGATACGGTACGGTGCATCAATGGATGAGGCGAGCCAGCCGCCACGGTAGAGGCTTTGGCATCACCAATCTGGCTGAAAGCGTCATGCATTTTTGCAGCACCTTGCGCCAGAAACTCCGCCGTGTCAGGTGGAATGTCCACAAAACGGATGCGTGTGCCGTTTTTGGGTGGCGGCAGGCTTAGCGGACCCACAGTGGGGTCACTTCCGGTATCAATCAGCACCGGGCTTTCAGCAGTGCTCCAGACTTCATGAAACACCGTGCCGGGAATGGCGTCCAGCTCAACTACTTTGGCAAGCGGCCCATCAAGGCTGACGATGGCTTTGCCACTGGCGTCGTGGCCTGTAACAACTCTGTGGATAGCAGGGAAAATCATTTGGCGGGCTCCAGGTTTTTCAGGGAAGCGGAAGCAGCAAGTGGCTGCGGGCGCGCACGCCAGAAACAAAAAACAGCCAGCGTTGCCACCAGCACGGCGGCCAGCCCCAGGCTGCCGTAACCGGCGACTTTGGTCAATGTGCCGCCCAGCACCGGGCCAATGGCCGCACCAATCATCAGCATGGCTGGCGTTGCCGCCACGGCGCGGCCGCTGGGGTCCAGCCTGGCCAGCAGACCAAAAGCGAAGGTGTGGGTAAAAATGATGATGGCGGGCAACATGGCCGTGGCCACCGCGTAGGGCACAAAACTGCTGCTCTGGGTGATAAAAAGGGCCAGCACGGCCTGCAACACCGGCCCGGCCAGCACGACCTGATGGGCAGCAAGCCGCCGCTGCAGCAACACCGCCAGCGGTGCCGGTGTCAGGTTGACAAAGCCAATCGCAATCAGCACCCCAGACACGGCGGCAAAACCAAACCCACTGTCAGTGCCAATACGCTCGACAAAACTGAACATCATGGCTTGCACCAGCCCCATGCAGGCCACGCCAAAAACAGCAAACCACACGGCAGGCGCAAGTTTGCCCTGCGCCCTTGATGTGTCCTGCGGCTCTGCATCAGGCACAGGAAAGGCAAATGCCCCGACCACGGCAGCCAGCAACATCACACAGCCAAACACCACAAACAGCGCTGGCCCGCCGGTTTTGGCAATCAGCTGCGGCACAGCGGCAAAAAACACAATTGCAAAAATGCCCAGCGCAATGCCGACCACCGCAAACAGCCGGTGCGGATTGGCACTGCGGCCAATCGTGCCGTGGGTAAAACTCAGGCCACACCCTGCAGACAAACCGGCCAGCGCATGCAGCAAGGCCAGCGTCAAAAAGTCAGTGGTGTTGGACACGGCAAAAAAAGCCGCGGCCGCCAGCACAAAACCCAGCGGTGCCGCCAGACGCCCCCTGATGCGGTTGAAACGCGGCGCAAAAACCAGGCTGCTGACCACCGCCCCGGCCAGAAACAGGGTGACCAGCCCGCCCGCCTGTTGCGGGTCCAGCCCGTATCTTGAAATCAGCGTGCCGACCCAGACCGGCAGCGCAACCAGATCGACCATGCCCGCGCAATGCGCCACCATCAGGGCGATGCGCCCCAGTTTGCTGTCTGTTCTGACCATTTTTTGTCTCCTTGTTTTTTCAGCGCAGCATCAAATCGGCTCTGCAAGCGTTGCGAAAGACGAGTTCATGATTCGGGCATGTTCATGCTTGTCGCCGTTGCTGATTTCGATTTCACCCAGGCGGCCCGAGTTTTCAACCACCATGCGGCAACGCTCCCAGCGCCTGCTCTGGAAGTTTTGCAGGCCGGCTTCAACCGTGGCACCCTTGCCCAGTTCATCAGCCAGCACCAACCCGTCTTCAATGCCGATGCAGGCACCTGATGCCAGGTGCGGCGTGGTGGCATGTACCGCATCACCGATCAACACCACCCGGCCCTTGAACCAGGGTTGCGGCAGCAGCATGCTTTCAAGCGGGCGGTAAACGATCTGGGAATGTTCATCAAGCTGCTCGCGCAGTTGCTGCAGCAGCGGGTCAGAAAACGGTGCCAGCATGTCACGCATCAGGCCCAGGTGCAGCTCAGCAGGAATGTGCTCATTGGTGGGGCGCTGTTCCGTGATGTACATATACATCTCGTCCGTTGACACCGGGTTGATGCCGGGCTTGACCCGGCCGCCCATCCACATGCGGCCCCGCTCCAGATCAGCAGGACGTTTGAGCACTGCACGCCAGACCCCCTGGCCGGTGTACTGGGGTTTGGGAGCTTGGGGAAACACCGCTTCGCGCACTTTGGAATACACACCGTCAGCACCAATCACCAGGTCATATCGACCCCTCGTGCCGTCGGTGAAAGCGACTTCTACGCCTTCGGTATCCTGCGTGATGGCTGTAAAACTGCATCCCAGCCTGACATTGACATCAGCCCTGCGGGTAGCCTCAGACATCAGCCTTGCCAGTACCGGCCGCATGATGCCTGCCGTGCCACCTACCGCCGCACCGGCACCAACGGCAGGCGGTGTAGGCAGACGGACAATAAAGTGGCCATGGGGCGTAAACAAGTCCAGCCCGTCACTGGGTGCGCCATTCTTGACAAAGCCCTCGTAGATGCCCAGCGTTTCAAATGCACGCAAGGTTGCGCCGCCCAGGCTGATGCCTGCACCGTAGGAGCGCCACCTGGCATCAATCTCGACCAGATCAACCTCGATGCCACGTTTGCGCAGCTCGATGGCAGCGGCCATGCCGGAGAATCCGCCGCCGATAACCAGCGCTTTAGTCAAGGCCTTTTTTGTGTTGTCAGTCATGATGTTGTCTCGCTAAAAACTTGCTTGTCTATTTGTTATTGAAAAAAGTCAATGTGGATGTCACCGTTGGCCGCCACCTGCACAGGCACAGCCGTCAGGGACTGGCCCAGACAGGGGCCCAATATGCAAAGCCCGCTGTCCGGCTCAAACTGCGCACCATGTGCCGCGCAAACAATACGCGAGCCATCGGCATTGAGGTAGGCGTCCTTGCGCCAGGCCAGCGGTGTGTCGCCGTAGTGCGGGCAGGCATCACGCCAGCCATATACCTGGCCCGCACAGCGCAGCACAAAAACACCCAGTTCGGCAAACCCGCGCGCACTGCCCTCAGGCAGTTCACTGCTCGCGCAAAGTCTGGTCATGTCGCTGGTCATGATTTGGCGGGTCAGTGCGCCTGCTCTGCGGCTGCGGCAGGTGCTCCGCCTTTGGCACCCGGAGGCGGGCCGCCTGGTGCCCATTTTTCGGTACTTTTGAAAAGGAAGAGCTGCGATGCATCCGCCCCCATGGGCACTTCTCGCGCCACCCACTGGTCGTCATGCAGGTCCATGTCGGCGTCGTATTCAACATGGCAACCCAGCGGGCTGTTGAAGTACCAGAACCAGTTGGAGCCAAAACGGTGACGGCCCGGCCCCCAGAAGGACTGGTAACCTTTTTCAATAAAACGGGTGCCGGCACGCATGACTTCGGTCGGCCCGCCCATGTGGAAGGTGAAGTGTTCACAGCCTTTCATGAAGGGCGGGGTCTGTATCAGAAACAGCGTGTGGTGGTCGGTTGTGCCTGCGGGGCGAAGAAACGGCCCGGCATCCACAAACCGGTCGGTACACACAAAACCCAGGCGCGTGTAAAAGGCCTCGGCCTTGGCGGCATCAGGCACAAAATAAACCACATGCGACAGCGTGCGCGGCACCACCGCCACACTCTCGTCAAAGGCCAGCACATTGGCAGGTCGTTGCAACGATGCACCCGGCGCATTGACGGTTTCTGCTGGCAGGCTCAGGGGGCGACGTATCGTGACCTGAAAGCCAAGCACAAAACCGGCATCGTCCTCGACTTCAATCGAATTGTCCGCCAGGCGGCGAACGGTTCGGTCGCGGCCCAGTTCTGCGGCCACCGCCTCCAGCGCCTCTTTGTCGGCCACACCGTAAATGGTTTTGCGCAGCATGGTGGCCGTGGGCATAGCTGGCGGCAGGCCCGGATCAGTCTTGTGCGCGATGATGATGCAGGTGCCGTCCAGTGCCTCAAAACGGCCACCACTTGCGCTGACATCAACAGGCGTCAAACCGTAGTCGGTCAGGTACTGCGCGCATGCGGCCACATCATCAACGCCAAACACCAGCGCATCAGGTCCAATGATTTTCATGAGTTCTCCTTGAATGGTTTTAGAGGGAAGAAGTCGCTGCTGCGGTATGGCCACCCAGCGCTTCGGCCACCCAGTCGGCGATGTAGTGGCCGGCGTTGATGCTGTTGTCAAAACTGCTGTGCTGCACACCACCTTCACGCTCGGTGAATATCTTCAGTTCGCGTTTCGGACTGTTGACCAATTGCTCGTAGGTGGCATGCGCCCACTTCAGCGGAATCTGTGAATCCTTTTCACCATGGGTGACCAGAAACGGCACCTTGATGCGGTCAAGGATGCCGTCGAGATGCACGTTCTGAGCAATCCGCATGAAGTCGTCAATATCCTTGGCACCCCATACCCAGCAGACATGCGCCCAGTAATGCGGCACTGGCAGGTTGCCCTCTCTGGCCAGGCGTTTGGCCTGTACATCGCGCCAGTCATGATTGGCACCCCAGACCACGCCCATGGCAAAACGCGGCTCAAAAGCCACGGCGCGCGGGCAGTAATAACCGCCCAGCGACACACCTTCCATGCCTATGCGTTTGGCATCCACATCGGCCCGGGTTTCCAGCCAGTCCACCACCCGGCTGGCCCAGTGTTCGGAGTCAAAACGCGCCGTCAGGCCGCGCAGGCGCAGGGCGTCACCTGTGCCTGGCTGGTCAACAATCAGCGAAGACACACCACGCTCGGCCAGCCAGCGCGGCAGGCCGACCAGATACTTCATCTCCTTGGTGGAGTCCAGACCATTGACCTGAAGCAGAACCGGTGCGCGGTCGCCTTTTTTCACGCCCTTGGCCGGAACAAATATCCCCGACAGAAACGATTCACCGTAGGGAATCTGAACCAGCTCGCAGTCATCACCCGCAAGTTTCAAACCTTTGGCAAACATGTCCTGAAACCGGCTGTAAAGCTCGATTCGGCCCGGCGCACCATGGGCCTGCAGGCGTTCGCAGGTCTGCAGGTAGTTGGCTGCACGTTTGTACTTTTCGCCCGCAGACAGCAGACGGCCCTTGGCCTCGTCTTCGGCGGCCAGGATACAAAGTTTGTCGGCCATGCGCGACCAGGTTTCACGAAAGGCCGCAGTACCTGCAGCGTCGGGCTGTTTTGCAGCCTCCTGCAACGGAGCACACATCTCCTGGATTTCGCCCATGCGGGCACCCATTTCAATCGCCAGATTGACGGACAAGTCCCAGACGTAGTTGGTGGGGAAATAACGAAACACGATAAGAACTCCAGAAAAAATCAATCAAAAAACCGAAACCTTCGACAAGTCATCGCCGAAAGCGTCCATCCGGCGTGACGATGGTCATTTCGACAAAACGCGAACCACGATGGTCAGTAGGGCTGAACTGCAGGCGGTAAGCCCCGATATCGAGAGGACGCGCTTCCAGCGCCGTGACCAGGCATCGGCGGGTCAGATCCTTGGCGCAGCGTTTGAGCGCCTCGGTGATGACCACGGCATACAGATAACCCTCAAAGGCCGCGTAGCTCGGGTTGGCCTTGCCAGCCAGCGCTGACTGGCGCTGAAACTCGGCCGCCAAAGGTGATGAGGACGATGGGTTGGGCAAGACCTGCGACACAATCACACCCGCCAGTTCCCTGGGCGACGCCGTGCTGGCCAGCATTTGTGAGCCGGCTTCGCTCATCACATAAAACTGCTGCGTACAAGCCTGCTTTTTGGCCTGGCGTATCACGGCCACCGTGCTGCGGGCGTCCAGCGCCATCACCAGTGCCTGCGGGCTATTTTTGCACAGCGTTGCAACGGCCTGTGCCACGGCAGCATCGCTGGCTGCCAATGGCAACCGGGCACGGGCAGTGGGCAAAATGGCCAGCCGCACCAGTTCGGTATTAAAAGTCTCCAGCGCGGCGCGGCCTGCTGCATCGTCCTGAGTGATGATGGCAATGTCGGTCAGGCCTATGGTGTCAAGTTGCAGCACCATGGCCACCGACTCGTCCCGTGCACCGGCGCGCAGATTGAACAGGGCCGGGCGCACAGGGTCGCGCAGCACTTCAGCCCCGCTGGCTATGCCAATCACCGGCACACCGGCCTCATCCCACAGTGGCAGGGCGGCTTCGATGGATGCAGAACCGTGGTAACCCGTCAAGGCCAGTACACCTGTCGCCAGCAGTTCCTGTGTGTTGAGCACCGCACGTTCAGGCAAACCGGCATCATCACGCACCAGCAGGTCAATCTGCCGCCCGGCAATACCACCCGCCGCATTGACCTGTGCAAAACCCAGGTTCAGTCCGCGCTGCAGTTCCAGACCATAAGGTGCCAGCGCCCCCGAAAGTGGTGTTGACATGCCCAGCACCAGCTTTTGGCTGCTCACGCCGGGCTCTGCCAGGGCCATGCCATGCGCGAACAGCAGGGCCTGCAGCAACAAGACAAAACGTTTCATACGCTGCCAGCCGCCAAAGGTGAAACATGCAAATCCCGCGCTGCCAGCTCACGGCTTTTTTCAACTGGCGCGGGCTTGAGCAAAAAGTGCGCAAGCGCTGGCAGCAGAACCAGTGCGCCCAGCATGTTCCACAAAAACATGAAAGCCAGCAGCAAACCCATGTCAGCCTGGAACTTGATGGGGCTGAAGCTCCAGGTAATCACCCCAATTGCCAGCGTGACACCGGTCAGCATGACCACCTTGCCGGTAAACAGCAGGGAGCGGTAATAGGCCTGCGACAGGCTTTCACCCTCGCGCAAGCGGGCCAGGGTGACACTCAGGATGTACAGCGCGTAGTCAACACCTATGCCCACACCCAGGGCAATCACCGGCAGGGTCGCCACTTTCACGCCCATACCCAGGGCAACCATCAAGGCTTCGGCAAGCAGGGAAGTCAGTACCAGCGGCAACACCGCAACCACCACGGCCCGCCATGACCGGAAGGTGATGAAACACAGCAGCACCACCGCGCCGTACACCAGAAACAGCATCTGCCGCCAGGCGGACTTGACCACCCTATTGGTCGCAGCTTCGATGCCGGCGGAGCCTGCAGCCAGCAGAAATTCGCTATCCGGGCCGTTGTTGTCGCGTGCAAAGGCCTCCACATGCTCTACCACCCTGGTCAGGGTGTCGGCCTTGTGATCCCGCAGGTAAACATACACCGTCAGCAGTCCGCAACTGTCGTTGTACAAACCACGCGGGGCACCGGCAGTCACGGTATTGAGCATCTGCTGGTTTTGCAAAAACTCGTACCACTTGGGGTTGCCTTCATTCAGGCCCGACAGGACGCGCCGGTTAAGCAATGCCAGGGTATTGGTTGACTCCACGCCCTCAAGCTGGCGCAGTTCCCACTCCAGCACATCCACCTTGTTCAGCGTGCTGTAGCTGGAGCACTGTCCCTCAGGGGTTTTGACCATCACGGCCAGCACATCACTGGAGGCACCATAAGCCGCCGTCATGAAGGCCACATCGCGGTTGTAGCGGCTGTCGGCGCGCAGTTCCGGTGCGCCGGGGTCAAGGTCACCGATCTTCAACTGGGTGCTGAGGGCAAAACCGGCCACACCAAGCACACCGGCCACCACCACCGCCACCCCAGCCCAGCGCCGCTGTGTGAAAAGGTCAAGCCAGGCCCACAGGCTTGCCTTTCCAGCAGCGCCTTCACCTGCATTCTCGGCGCGCAGGCTGCGCGCGGCGGCCTGCGCACTGACGCCGGTGTATGACAGCAGCACCGGCAGCAGTATCAGGTTGGTAAAAATCAGCGCGGCAACCCCGATGGACGCCGCAACGGCCAGCTCGCGAATCACCTGTATGTCAATCACCAGCAGCACGGCAAAACCCACTGCATCGGCCAGCAGGGCAGTCAGGCCAGCCAGGAACAGCCGCCTGAAAGTAAAACGGGCAGCCACCAGCTTGTGCATGCCCCGGCCCACATCCTGCATGATGCCGTTCATCTTCTGTGCACCATGGCTCATGCCGATGGCAAACACCAGAAACGGCACAAGAATCGAATACGGGTCCAGTGCATAACCCAGGGTTGGCAACATGCCTAGCTGCCACACCACCGCCACCAGTGAAGCCAGCACCACCAGAGCGGTAGAACGCCAGCACCGCGTGTACCAGAACACCGTCACCGTTGCGATGGCAACCGCCAGTGCAAAAAACAGCAACACCGCACGTACACCGTCAATCAGGTCACCCACGATCTTGGCAAAACCGGTGATGTGAATCTCGACACCTTCTGCCTGGTACTGGCTGCGCAGTTGCTCCAGGCTTGCCGAGAGCCGGGCATAGTCCAGCGCCCGCCCGTTGGCGTCCTTGATGAGCAAGGGCACAAAAATCACGCTCGAACGTGCGTCCCTTGCCACCAGTTGCCCTTGCTCACCCGACCTGGCCACATTGGCGCTCAGCTGTTGCAGAGATTTGGCCGAGCCGTCGTAACCCTCGGGTATCACCGGACCGCCCTCCAGCCCTTCCTCGGTCACACCAACCCAGCGTGTGGTGGGTGTCCAGAGTGACTTCATCCGGGCACGGTCAACACCAGGCAGCAAAAACACCTGGTCGCTGAGCTTGCGTAGCGTCTCCAGATATCGGGCGTCATAAATCGACTGCGCGCCACTCGTGGCCGGAACCGCAACAGCAATCCGGACGGCATTGCCCAGACCAGTCAACTCGGACTGGTACTTGAGGTAGTTCTGGATATACGGGCTGTTGACGGGAATCGTTTTTTCAAAACTTGCATTGAGCTGCAGCCGACTCGCCTGCCAGCCCAGCAACACGGTGACCATGGCACACAAGACAATGACCAGCCAGCGGTGGTTAAAAAGCGCCCGCTCTATCAGCGACCCGGACTGCGCATCAAACCCGCCTGCGTCACCAGCCGCTCCGGCACTGGAATAAGCCGCGCCGCTCACTTTGCCACTCCCATGGCCGCGCTCTTTGCCACGCCATCTGGCATCGCGCCTGCCGCCTGCACATGCCGTATTCCGGCGACACCCAAAGCCAGCACACCCCGGTCGCGATTGGGCAACAAGCCGCTCAATGAAGGCAAAGCCGTCTTGTTGACGGGCACCAACACACCGGCCTGAAGACGCGATACAAAACCAGACTGATTGGCCAGCAGCACCGCACCATCACCGTCAAGTGCCGATGCCGTCCATGTCACCGGCATGGCTGCGTTTATCTGCAGCCAGTTCGCACCGGCCTGGGTGCCGTTCGCGGCGGTGCCCCCGTC
>JAZKIK010000465.1:49182-56244 GCA_040384925.1 Pseudomonadota bacterium
TTGCACCCGCGTCGCTCGAATGCCAGACATTGCCACGCAGACCGGCCACCACGGTTTCTGCAGGCGTCGGCATTTCAGCCGTAAAAAAGCTGCCCTGATACGGGCTTGGCAGCCGCCTGAAACTGGCACCCGCATCGTCGGACCTGAGCAGCAGGCCCTGCTCCCCCGCCATCAGCAGCGTGTCCCCGTGCCTGCGCAGTGCATACAGGTGCAAGGCCTTTGGGTTGTCCAGCCGACTCATCCAGGGTGTCCAGTTCGCGCCGCCGTCCTGGCTGTAAAACGCCAGCCCATAGGCACCCACCACCAGAACGCGCCGGGCATCGAGCATCATGAGGTCAAGCAAAGGTTTGTCAGGGCCATCTGCCACCAGCCGCTCGGCATCCTGAATCAGCTCTGGCCGGCCATTGGCCACGGCTGCGTCCAGTGCCAGCCGTGCCAGTTGGCGCCCCTCCAGCCGGCGTTGCCAGCTGGCACCACCATCGGTGGTTGAAAGCACCGTGCCGCCGTGCCCGACTGCCATGCCCTTGCGTGCATCGGCAAAGCGCACCGCCGTCAAGGTGACGCTGACGGGAACAGGCACCTGCCGCCAGTGTTGCCCGCCATCCTCAGACACCACGATGATGCCGCGCTCGCCCACGGCAACCAGCCGTTCACCGGCACGCGCCGCCCCCAAAAGCACGCTGCGCGCCGGGTCACGCACCATCAGTGCCGGACGCATCAGTGCATCCACCACAGGTGCTGCCCAGCCGGAGGCGGGCAGGCAGGCAGCGACGGCTGCTGCCAGCAAAAACAATTGCAACGCCGCTGTGGCGAGGCTGGAGATCATCATCGGGTCTTTCTGCTTTTCTTCTTTTTTCAACACACCCGCTTAACGGACACCTTCACCCGCCATGGCTTCGGGAGTAAAAAAGGAGTCAGGACGGCGCGGCACGATCTTGTAATGCTGCGGACGTTCATTGACCACACCGCTGGCATACCAGGCGCCCGAGATCAGGTCGTTGAAACCCCACTGCGCCTGCGGTGTGGTGGCAGGCAGGTCCGGCATCACGACCGGGTGGGCCCACAGCGTTTTCCACAGTTGCCCATTGGCGTCCCAGCGGTCACCGAGCACGGCAACAGAGGTGTCCTCATCCATGTAATAACGGCTTTTGGCCGCCTGGTGACGCTGCCCAGCCTTGAGCGTTGCCTCCAGCACCCAGACCCGGTGCAGTTCCCAGCGCACATGGTCGGGATTCAGGTGGCTGGCCAGCAGCAGGTCACTGTCCTTCATCGGCACATGCATGCGGTTGGCGTTGTAGGGGATATACATCTCCTTCTTGCCAACAATCTTCCAGTCGAAACGGTCAATACGACCCGTCAGCACGTCAACTTCGTCAAAAGACGCCACACCGCTGGTGGCTGGTGAAGGCGTGTCGCAACAAGCGTTGGGCAACTTGCGCACGCGGCGCTGACCTGTCAGGTAAACCCAGGCACCGGTTTTGTCGTGGTCCAGGTTTTCCCGGCCGGTAATCATTTCACCGGCGCGCACAGGTGGGCCGGAGTTGGTGACACGCACGGCCCAGAAATCACCCGTGAACTTGTCTGCTGTACCGTCTTTGGCGTAATAAGGCATCTGAAAATCACCCATGGCCTCGACCGACAGCACACGTTGCCCGCTTGAGGTACCCAGATAACCCCGGAAGTTGGTCTGCCAGGCTTCTCCGCGCCAGCGCAGAAGATGGTTGGCCACCACTTCCTTGGCGGTTTTGGGGATGGGAAAAGGCAGGCCGCCAAAAGCCCCCTTGACGATTTCACCGTCCAGCCGGGCACTGGTGGCGTTCTTGAAGGTGTTGTCATACACCCATTGCGGCGCAGCGGCGGTGCGGTGCGTCTTGTAGACATCAACCCGAAAGCTGGGGTATTTTTTGAGCAGCGCCTGTGTGCCATCGGTCAGTTTGTCGGCATGTTGTGCCATGTTGGCAGCCGTGATCGACAACAGCGGTTTTTCCGAGGCAAACGGGTCACTGCGACGCCCGCCATTGGTAAAACCCGCCAAGGGTGTGGTGTAGCCACCCGTCCAGGGCGGAATGCTGCCGTCCTTGTTACCGGCACGTTCACCGCCCAGCGGCGTGAGTTCGGTCTTGAGTTTGGCAGCCTCTTCAGGCGACACACCGGCCTGACCGGCTCCGGCTGCAAATGTCATGACCAGTGCGGCCAGACTGGCCTTGGAATTGAACAACATGAAAGTCTCCTGTTTTTTTAAAATGTGGTGCGAAGCGACAGGGATATGAAGTTGCGATCCTTCAAGGCCTGCTTGAACTGGGCATTGCCAGCGTTGTTATTGGCCCCGCCTTCGGGGCCAAGGAAATGGACGTAATTCAGGTTCACGTTCCATCTGCCCAGATAAACCCCGGCCAGGCCGATGTTCAAATCGCCCCCCTTGTCCACACCAAAACCGGCACCCAGCGCGGATGACTTGCCCCAGGTATAGCCCAGGCCGATGCTGGGCGTCAGATCCAGTCCGGGCAGCACCTGCCGATAGGTGGGCGAATACACCATGCGCATGCCTGTGGCGGACTTGTCAGCCTCCGGGTTGAGCATCTGCGCATTTCTGGTGACCTTGACCCGTTTGTTCCAGGCAATTTCGCCCACAAAACTGGCCTCGTTGGCGATAAAGCTCGGCCCCAGACTGGCAAGCCAGGACGCCTGCCAATGCGCCGTCTCACCGACGGCGTAACCCGGATTGTTGCTGTTGTTGAAGGCAAAACCCGGACTGACCTGTGATGAACTGGCCAGCGGTGCGTTCTGGCGATATGACGCCTCTGTGGCCAGACTCCAGTCACCAATTGTTTTGGCTGCGCTGACACCGTAGGCCTTGATGCCCTCCTGGTACAAAAACCGGTAATTGCTGCCAGCTACGGTTGGTGGCGCACTGAAGTTCAGATTGCTGGGTGTCAGCGCATGGAAACGAATCGCATAAAAGCCCAGGTCCGTGTCCACCGAATCCAGCCGCCAGCGCAGTTGCACCCCGCCCTGCCCGCCGCTGCGCGCGTCCAGATCCGATGCGCGGCGCACGGTGTTGGGACCAGCCCTGAGCGTTTCACCACCTGGCCCACCGGGATCAATCGTGGAAAGATAGGAGCCACTGGCGGGCAGGCGGGACTTCTCCCACTCGTAGCCAATATAGGCACCCAGCGCCACATCACTGGACAGCTGGACTTGCCCTGACAGCTTGCCAGTGGGTCGGCCGATTTCCTTGAACTGCGAGTTCGGCACCGACTGCGCCTTGATGATGTCAATCGGTGCCATGCCACCGGCAATACCGTTGGCACCAAAAAACAGGCTTTCACCCCACAACAAGGTATGGCGGCCCAGACGGAAGGTGGCGGGTGTCTCGCCCAGCTCGAATTTGCCGAACACAAAGGCATCCAGCAACTCAGCCTTGCGGCCCATGACTTTTCGGGTTTCAGGGGCAAACTCACGCCCCGGAAGGTGATTGGCACTGGTGCTGGTGTTGTCGGTGTTGCGGTTGTAAACCTGGTCATACCAGGCCGCGCCAGATAGACGTGCACCCAGGTTGCGGTAACTCAGATCCAGTTCACTGAGCACATCTATGCGGCTGGACACTACACCCCGGTTGAAATTGTTGTCACCGTCGTCCTGATTGATATTGTTGGTGCCCACAAAAGTCCCAGGCACCGCCCCCGGCACCGTCGCCGCCAGCCCCGATGAACGATCACCCAGACGGTAGGCACCGCTGTAACGGATGGTGTTGTCCAGCCGCACTTTCAGATCAGGGTTGCCGGTGTCCAGCTCCATCGCCATAACGCCAGTACCGCCAATGGCGCTCAGTGCGGCAACGGCTATTGGCTGCAAAAGCCGGCGGCGCAAAGCAGGCCGGGACTCTCTAGCGGGTTTGTCTTTCATGACTGTCTCCATATTGGTTTTTTCAAATCGTGCGGGGTCACAGCGGGGCGGTTCTGGCCAGGTCCACTCTCCGAAAAGTGGCCACCGTTTTGATAACTGAAGGTGGTGTCAGTACCGATTCCGAAAACTGTGAGCGAAGGTTACGATGGCCCGACCAATTCACAAAAGCGTTTGGATGGATGTTCAATATCGATTCCATGCATACTTTTCGGGTTTACCCGCAGGCCAGCCTCAGCCCCTACATCACATGCGTTTCAACAAACTTGACCTGAACCTGCTGGTAGCCCTGAACGCCCTGCTGCTTGATGCCAGCATCAGCCGCGCCGCCGAAAGGCTGCACATGAGCCAGTCCGCCATGAGCAGTGCGCTGGGGCGATTGCGTGACTACTTTGGTGACCAGTTGCTGGTGCAGGTTGGCAGACGCATGGAACTCACGCCGCGCGCCGAAGTGCTGCGCGAAGCCGTGCGCGACGTGCTGGTGCGGGTTGACAGCACGATTGCCGCACAGCCGGAGTTCACGCCTGCCACCTCCGACCGCGAGTTCCGCATCCTGGTGTCTGACTACACACTGACCACTCTGGCCCCGCATCTGCTGGCACTGGCGCATGAAAGCTCAAAAACCCTGCGTTTCAGGTTTTTGCCACAAGTCGATCAGCCACTGCGGGTGATAGAGCAAAACGAGGCCGACATGCTGGTGTTTCCACGGGTGTATTGCTCGGACGAACACCCGATAGAGCCGCTATGGGAAGAAGAATTTGTCTGCCTGGTCTGCAGCCACAGCGCCCTAGCCGGTACGCCGCTGACCTTTGAACGTTTTGTAGCTTCTGGCCATGTGGTGATGCAGCCGCCCAATACCGAACCGAGTTTTGAATCCTGGTTTTTAAAACGCCACGGCGTCTCGCGCCGGGTTGAAGTGAGCACCTACAGTTTTGCATCGGTGCCACCGCTGCTCGTCAACACCGAACGCATCGCTACCGTCCACAGCCGCCTGGCAAAAATCGCCTGCCAGTCCATGGCGCTGACGGCCCTGCCGCCACCCATGGCCATGCCAAAAATGGAGCAGTCCATACAGTGGCACAAATACCGCACACAAGACCCGGCACTGATCTGGCTGCGCAATTTGATGCACCGCGCCGCCGAACGCATGGATCAGACCCTGAAAGTGGCAGCCAGCCCGGCTCCGGATGGTTTATAAACAGCTTTGAGTTTGTACCGGGCCAAAAAAACGCAGCAAAAAGATGCGGTAAACCCCGAAAGCCTCAAAAACCTTCATTTTTAAGCAAAATATGCCTTTTTCGCACGTCCTGTTGGCATAAGTAGCTACTAAAAACATAGTAAAAAACTCACCCTGACTTCATGAAATACAAAAAAAACAAAGCCCAGAAAGACGCCCTGATTGCCCTGGCCAAACAGGTCAACCTGCCGGTGCGCGACATGTTGCTGTCAGACGATCACCTTGACGCCTCCAGCGAAATCTTCTATCAGGGCATGCCCAAGCTGGTCCGCATGACCATGAACATCACCAAGTTCAAGACCTTTTACAAAAACAACCGCGAAAAAATCGTCAACGACATGTTTCCGCCACCTCCTGCGGCCTGACAACAGACTTTCCGGCCCATGAACACGCTGACCCTGCGCCACTACGGCGCATCACCCGGCAGCCATGCCCACCCGCACTTTCAGGTGCTGCTGGGGCTGGAAGGCGAGCTGGAACTGGAAGTGGCCGGCAAAGCGCAACGTGTTCTGGCCGGCGGCGGCTGCGTGATAGCACCCGGCGAGCGCCATGATTTTGAAGCCCGCAGCGGCAGCCACTGCCTGGTGCTGGACAGCACACAAACCGCCTGGGCCAGTTGCAAAAGCGCCGCACCCCGGCCAGACAGCGCACTGGCACTTGCCACCTACCTGCGGCTGGCGCTAAAGCATCAACAACACTGGACAATTCAAAACGCTGCCAGTCTGCTGCTTGATTGCTGGCAGATTCCACCCCAAAGCACCTTGAGTCGGGGCCGGAAAATCGACTGGCAAGCCTTGACCGATTGGGCCGAAACCCGTTTGCACCAGCCACTGACGGTAGCCGACATCGCCAGCCAGGTGTTTTTAAGCCCCACCCAGTTCGCCACCCGCTGCAGGGGCGAGACTGGCTTCAGCCCCATGCAATGGCTGCGCAAGCTGCGTCTGGCACGGGCTTTCACCCTGCGCGCAGGTGGACTCGACACCGCCCTGACGGCAAAACGCTGCGGTTACCAGTCTGCATCCGCTCTGGTGCACGCAATGCGAACCGAAGCAGCCCAACAAACCATCATCTGACAACAACACACCGTCATCCTGATTCAGCGCCGCGCTTAAGCTGCTGCGCATGAAAGCCAATCTCCACGCACTAACCGCCATCGCCCTGTGGGCCACACTTGCAAGCCTCGGCGTGTCACTCAAACATCTGCCGCCCTTTTTGCTGACCGGTATTGCACTGCTGATAGGCAGCACACTCGCGCTGCCGCTGGTGATACAAAAACCGCAACTCTGGAAGATTTTGCCCTCGACCCTGGCGCTGGGTGTGTATGGCCTGTTTGGTTTTCACTTTCTGCTGTTTATCTCCCTGCGCTACGCCCCACCAGTGGAAGCCAACCTGGTCAACTACCTCTGGCCGCTGCTGATTGTGGTGCTGGCACCGGTGTTTTTGCCCGGCCTGAAACTGCGCCCCGCCCACCTCATCGCCGCCCTGCTGGGTTTTGCAGGCGCCGCCATCGCCATCCTGGGCACAGGCGGCACTGCAAGCGGTACTTGGCACTGGGGCTACCTGCCCGCCCTGGCATCAGCATTTATCTGGGCCAGTTATTCACTGCTGACCCAACGTGTCAGCAGCTTCCCCACCGCCGCCATAGGCTTGTTCGGCCTGGTATCCGGCCTGCTGTCCTTGTTATGCCACACCCTGCTGGAACCTGCGGTAACCCTGTCAAGCAACGACTGGCTGCTGCTCACCATACTCGGCCTGGGCCCGCTGGGCGCAGCATTTTTTCTGTGGGACAAGGCACTCAAGCTGGGCGACGCCAGACAGATCGGCATCCTGAGTTACCTGACCCCACTGCTGTCCACCACCCTGCTGATGCTGGCAAGCGGCGCTTCCTTTAGCTGGAGCATTGGGCTGGCGGCGCTGATGAT
>JAZKIK010000466.1:0-9071 GCA_040384925.1 Pseudomonadota bacterium
TGTCACGCGTGATTCCGGCATTGTTGACCAGGACCTGCAAACCGCCGTGCTCCTTGACCAGGCTGTCGATCAGCGATTCTGCAGCTGCAGCATCATTCACATTCAGGTTTCTGCCAGAGCATCCAGGAAAAGCCGCCAGTGCTTGGCTGATTTTTGCCGCGCCCTCGTCGCTGGTGGCTGTACCAATGACCTTCAGGCCTTTTTGGGCCAGTTCAAGTGCAATTGCCGCACCAATGCCGCGCGACGCACCCGTCACCAGGGCCAGTTGCCCCTCAAACTTCATTTCACTCATGACAATAATTCCTTTACTGCGGCCATGGAAACAGGATCAAACAAGGGCAGTCCCGTCAATTCAGGATCAATTCTTTTGACCAGACCGGCCAGTACTTTACCCGGACCGCATTCGATGACAGTGCTGACGCCCCCTGCCTTGATGGCCTGAATACATTCCACCCAGCGAACCGGCCCAAAAGCCTGCCGGTAAAGTGAGTCGCGAATACGCTCTGGATCAGTCTCAAGCAGCACATCAATGTTGTTGACAACCGGGATCAGCGGCACTGAAAAATGCATTTCGGCCAGTTTGTCCTTCAGTTTTTCCGCAGCCGGTTTCATCAGGCTGGAATGAAACGGGGCAGAAACCGGAAGCAGCAAAGCCCGTTTGGCACCATTGGCCTTCAGCACCTCACAGGCTTTGTCAACTGCAGCCTTGCTGCCGGCGATGACCGTCTGCATTGGGTCGTTGAAATTCACGGCCTCTACCGTTTCTGCGGTATTTTTGTCAAAAGTGCTCATCGCTTCTGCACAACCAGCGATGACCTTGACGGCATCCATGCCAAGAATGGCAGCCATGGCACCTGTGCCTACCGGCACAGCCTGCTGCATGGCTTCGGCACGAAAGCGCACCAGGGGTGCGGCTTCTGCCAGGGTCAAAACGCCTGCGGCGACCAGCGCTGAATATTCACCCAGGGAGTGTCCGGCAAGAACCGATGGAGCCAGGCCGGTTTCGGCGAGCCACGCCCGGTAAGCGGCGACACCTGCAACCAGCATCACTGGCTGGGTATTGCTGGTCAGGGCCAGCACCTCTTTGGGGCCCTCCCTGATGAGAAGGGAAATATCCTGATTCAGGGCGTCAGACGCCTCGGCCAGCGTCTGAGCAAGCACGGGATGGTCACCCCAGGCATCGAGCATGCCCACCGACTGCGAACCCTGACCGGGAAAAACAAAAGCAAAAGGTTTCAAAACGAGGACTCCAGTTATCAGGCGGCTTGAACAATCCGCACTCTTTTTAAGAAAACCCTGACTATTCAGTCCGGCAACACATCATGCGTGGCCCGAGAGCGCACACGCTGCAAGCGTTTTTTCAAATGCCCGATACCACAGCTTGCGCATTGAAAAAACGAAACAATCACCAGCCAGGGGTCGAGCAAGTAGTCCCAGAGGTTGCTGGACTCCAGCAATCCTGCGGTCCAGGCCAGCAGGGCAAGTGCAATCAACAAGGGCAAAACCCTCAGCCCCACCAACCAAGCCAGAACACACACACCCAACAAAACCGCCCACATGGCCGCAGAACCCCAGCCCGGCCGGTAAGCGTCCCAGTCTCCCCAGCCCAGGGCCATTGGATAAAGAAATACTGCGGCGCTGGCAACGGCAACAAAAACAGCCGTGTATTCACGTTTTCCGGCAAGCACAAACCCGAACAGGCCTTGGGCCAGACCCATGCAGGCCAGCAACACCAGGGTGAAGCTCAAATCAGAACTCACGCCTCTTATATAGGCAACAAGAGGCAATTGGGCTGCGCCTGCAGGCAGCCAAAGCAGTGCAAAACAGCCCAGCACACACCACCCCACTGCTTGCCTGGCAAGGTGCACCAGAGACAGCAGGCGAAGCAATATGGCGCAGCACACCAGATTGACACCCACAAGAGCTATCAAATCAGTTAACGGAAGCGACATCGGTCAAAACCAGTCTGGGGGCTGCGGCCATTGCTGGCTGCCGAGGGTCAAAACGAATGTGTTTGATGCGGGTGCGATGCCAGGTGTAGACAAGATGGATATAACCATCCCTGCTTTGGAGCATGTAAGGGTAGGAAAACTCCTGGGAGCAGGTCTCGGCACCGCACAGCTGGCGCCGGGCACTGGCCACATAGGCTTTCACCTGCTCATCATTGGAGCCGGCATGCCTGAGTTCCTTGCCAAGCACACTTTCGTACCCGGCCAGCGACAGACGGCTTTGCGGTGTGGCGGACGACTCCACAATCCACTGCGAGGCATCCGCAAAAAAGGGCGCTGTGCCTGCCTGCAGCAAGGCAAGGGTTTCGCGGTTGTTTTTTGTCGGATTCAGCGCCAGCCACTGGCCACCCGTGCTGGTCACAAGCCCTGCCAGTGCAGAGTCAGGATTGGGCCAGGCCGCAGCTGCGCTGTGCGACCAGGTGCTCCCGGCATCTTGCGTTCCCGAAACCATCAGCGCCTGTGCATTACCGGACCGCATGAAAACCTGGGCGGTTTTTGCCCCGGTAACCAGCACGACCGGCTGCAGACTGGTTTGACTGCCCGGAATCCGGGTTTTATCAACAACACGGCCAGACGCATCAAGACGAATGACTTCAGCGAACTTGGTCAAAAACTCGTGATAAACCGGCAGACCGATCTGACCATCTTCAAAAATCAGCGGTGCACCTTTGACAAGCGTGCTGACATTCAAAAAAGGCGAAGTCACCAGGCGTCTGGGCATACTCCAGCTGCTGCCTTCGTCAGTCGAGCGCGCCCAGGTGATGGAACTGCCAGCCCAGCCACCGAGAGACACATTCACCATCCACAACAGCAAGGATCCGTCGGGGGCCCGGGCGATCACCGGGTTACCAATCTTTTTTACGTAACGCCACAGGCCGCGTTCAATCTGGTAGCGCTCAAAAAGCCTGCTTTCAGCCAGCCATTGCCCGGTCGAGCTATCCAGTATCGCCGTCTGGATGCTGACATCACGCGCCCCTTCCCGCGAACCAGAAAACCAGACCGCACGCAGATCGCCATTCTTCAGCTCGACCACGGAGGCAGCATGCACGGCTTGCCCCGGCACCGCAGAAACGAACTGGGCGTCGAAATGAAAACGCCCATCCGGTGACAACTGATTTGCCGGGGAAAGCGTTGCTGGCGTTTTTTGCCTGTCTTTTGAATTGATGACTTGCTGCGACGCAAATGCAAAATCCGCAGCTGGCTGAGGTGTAAATGTCTTCCACCCGGCAAGGGCAAAAGCCAGCACCAGCACCATGGCGACCAGACGATCAGCAGGGCCAAAGCGCTGACGCTGGCCTGGGTGCGTGGAAATCAAGCGGTCACCTGTTTAAACAGCGCCGGCCAGCAGAAGAGCGCCGTCATCTCAATAGTTGAGAAGAACAGCGCCCCAGGTGAAGCCTCCACCCACGCCTTCGAGCATCAGGGTGTCACCTTTTTTGATCTTGCCGCTGCGCACCGATACATCAAGCGCCAGGGGAATCGACGCCGCAGATGTATTGCCATGCTGGTCCACGGTCACGATCAGTTTGTCGGCTGACATCTTCAGCTTTTTGGCCGTACTTTGCATGATGCGGATATTGGCCTGATGCGGAATCAGCCAGTCGATATCACTTTCCTGCAGTTTGGCCTTGGCCAATGTGGCGCGGGCTGCGCTTTCCAGAACACCCACCGCCAGCTTGAAAACAGCCTGCCCGTCCATCTTGAGCAGCGCATCACCCAGCACCTGGCCGCCAGAGACATTTCCAGGCACACACAGGATGCCGACATGTTTGCCGTCCGCATGCAGGTCGCTGGCAAGAATTCCTGGCGTGTCGGATGCTTCAAGCACCACCGCACCGGCACCATCACCAAACAGGACACAAGTGGTTCGATCAGAAAAATCAAGAATGCGTGAAAACACTTCGGCACCAATCACCAGCGCCCTGGTGGCTGAACCGGTGCGTATCATGGCATCAGCTACCGTCAACGCATAGACAAAACCGCTGCAGACCGCCTGAACATCAAAAGCCGGGCAACCCGCAATACCCAGCTTGTTCTGCAAAATACATGCGGCCGACGGGAACACCATGTCAGGTGTGGAGGTGGCGACGATGATCAGATCAATGTCCGAGGCCTGCAGTCCGGCTGCCTGAAGTGCATTTTTTGCGGCTTCCAGGCCCAGGTCACTGCTGCAAACATCGGGCGCGGCAAAGTGGCGAGCCCGGATACCGGTGCGTTCCACAATCCATTCATCGGAGGTTTCAACACCTTTTTCGGCCAGTTCTGCAGCCAGGTCGGCATTGGTCAAACGGCGCGGAGGCAAAAAACTGCCAGTGCCAGTGATGCGGGAATAAGGAATCATTGATTGACGCGCCTCAATGGCAAATCCGGAAACGTCTCAGCAAGCAGCTATTGTTGCGCTTGCATCGACGGGCGTTGAAGAGACTGCAGACGCTCCATCAAGGGATGAAGTTAGCTGCGCTGCAACCAGCAGAGGCGCAGCGTGGCCGATACGCTCGCGGACTCTTTCAAGCAGGTTGTTTCGAGCCGCATCATAAGCCCGATTCAGAGCCCTCTCAAACGCAAATGCGTCAGCAGAACCATGGCTTTTAAAAACCAGCCCCTGCAGGCCCAACAATGCCGCGCCGTTGTAACGCCGGTGATCCATGCGCTTTTTAAACGCAGTTAACACCGGATAAGCAACGATAGCAGCGACTTTGGTGAAAATGTTGCGTGAAAATTCGGCCTTCATAAAACCGCTGATCATGCCGGCAAGACCCTCACTGGTCTTCAGGGCAACATTGCCGACAAAACCGTCACACACAACGATGTCTGTGGTGCCTTTGAAAATGTCATTGCCTTCAACATTTCCATAAAAATTGAGATCACCCGCTCTGGAAGCAGATCGCAGCAGTTCACCAGCTTTTTTGATGACTTCGCTGCCCTTGATGGCTTCTTCACCGATATTGAGCAATCCCACGCTGGGCGAAGGATTGCTGGTAATGGCCGCTACCAGGGCTGAGCCCATGACGGCAAACTGCAGCAAATGGTCCTCGGTGCAATCAACATTTGCCCCCAGGTCAAGCACGGTTGTTGCACCACCTGCAGCATTGGGCAACTGCGTCGCAATGGCCGGCCTGTCTATGCCATCCATGGTTTTGAGCACGTAACGGGCAATGGCCATCAACGCGCCGGTATTGCCAGCAGATACGGCAGCCTGGGCTGCGCCGTCCTTGACCTGATTGATGGCCAGGCGCATGGATGAATTTTTCTTGCGCCTGAGTGCAACCTCAATGGGGTCGTCCATGGTGACAACCTCGCTTGCAGCCACTACGCGGCAACGCGGATTGGCCACCAGTTGCGCATATTGCGCATGGATCGCCAGCACCTCGGGCTGCCCGACAACAATCAGGCCCGCATCGGGGTGGCCATCCAGAAATGCCAGGCTGGCCGGAATGGTCACGGCAGCGCCGACATCACCGCCCATGGCATCAACTGCAACCGTGATCATGCGCAAACCCAGGCAGTCAAAGGGAGTAAGGACAAGGGGAAAGCCAGAACGTGAGCCAAAAGAAAAGCCCGCAGTGCAAGTGCGGGCCAGTGCTTAAAGCGTTGAATTACGCTTCAGATTTGGTTTTCAGCACCTTGCGGCCACGGTAAAAGCCGGTTGGGCTGATGTGGTGACGCAAGTGGGTTTCGCCAGTGGTGGATTCCACTGCAATACCCGGCACATTCAGTGCGTTGTGCGAGCGGTGCATACCGCGTTTTGAAGGTGATTTTTTGTTCTGCTGGACGGCCATGATCCGCTCCTGGTTAACACGCTGATGGGCTATGACACCAGTGTATGGGTTGGTAAATTGCGCAACCGATTTTGCCCGGCAAACAGCCTGTAGCGACCCGGCTGAAGCAAAAGCTAAAACCAGGCAGCAGACTCGCTGCATGCGTCACCTATCAGTACGCGAAGCCTTTGATTATAGCCCGATATGAACCGACTGTGGCATATCACAATTCATAGACATCATCTTGAAACGCTTCAGACCTCAAACAGCATGACGCAATCGGGATTTCAGGTAGAAAAAATTAATACCAAACAACTATTTTTTAGCCTTCAACTGGGCCAGAACAGCAAACGGATTTGGTTTTTCACCACCACCAGCCGGCTCGCCAGCATCAATATCGCCAGCACTCAGCACAGGTGCTTCCGGGCATTCCTCGTGCATGGGCACCAGCGGCAAAGCCATCAGCAACTCATCCTCCAGCACGGCCAGCAGATCAAATTGCGGCTCCATGACCAACAGGTCTTCTTCCGACTCGTCATCTTCAGCCATGGCAATGTCTTCACTTGCCACAAACCGGTACCACTGATCGACTTCCAGCGGTGTTGATACCGTGGCCATACAACGCTGGCAAGTCAGGGGAATCGTGGTTTTGGCCTGCAGGTGCAGCCAGACCTCTTCTTCAGCACCTGCAGCGCCCGAAACCGTCGAGCCGGCACGCAATTCACCCGCAGCCTGCCAATCCACAGCCATATCAGGCTCCGGTGACCGGGCTTCCAGCGCGAGGCGCTCCAGGTTTGATAGCAAAGTGGTTTCAACAAGAGATGCGCCTTCTTTGGCGAAGGCCTGCATGTTGAGGCGGCTGGCGTAAAACGGTCTGGTCATGGGTGCCAGTGTAAGAGAATCGGAGCATGAACCTTGCAACGCAGACCCCAGCCGAAACAGCTGATCTCACAATAGACAAACCGCCCGTCAGAACCTTGATACTGGGCTCCACCTCACGCTACCGCCGCGAACTGCTGCAGCGCCTGCAGATTCCCTTTGATGTGGCAGCGCCTGATGTGGACGAAACACCCTTGCCTTTTGAAAGTCCGCTGGCGCTGGCCAATCGCCTGGCCCTGGCCAAAGCCATGGCGGTAGCCGCCTTGTTTCCGGCTGCCGTGGTGATTGGCTCGGATCAGGTGGCCGATCTGAATGGCCAGCCGCTGGGCAAACCCGGCACGCATGAAAAAGCCGTCGCACAGTTGCGCCAGATGCGCGGGCAAACAGTTGTTTTTCAAACCGCCGTGGCCGTGGTTTGTCTTGAAACTGGCTTTGAGCAAAGCAGCCTGGCCGCCGTAAAGGTCAGATTTCGTGAACTGACGGATGATGAAATTGAAAGCTACCTGCTCGCCGAACAACCTTACGACTGCGCGGGCAGCGCAAAAAGCGAGGGCCTGGGCATTACCCTGCTTGACTCCATCGACAGTGATGACCCGACGGCGCTGGTCGGTTTGCCGCTGATTCGCACCTGCAAAATGATTCGGGCAGCGGGTTTGCAGCTTTTAGGCAGCAAATCTGGCACAAAATCAGACCGCAAAGGAAGCACGGAATGATCGCCCCGCAAAAAGGAAAACTTTACCTCGTACCAGCACCGCTTGATTTCGGTTGTGACTCACAAGCACCACTTCAGGACGTGCTGCCGCTGGAAACCATCAGAATCGCAGCACGCCTGCCGAGCTGGATTTGTGAAAATGCAAAAAGCACCCGTGCCTACCTGAAACGTGTCAATGACTTGCAGCAATTGGGCCAGACGCTTCAGTCGCTGCAAATTCAGGAACTGCCACGGGAGGTTCACAAAAAAGGCGACCACAGCGGCAACTTTGATGCACGTCCCCTGCTGACACCCATCTTTCAGGGACACGACATCGGCCTGGTCAGCGAGGCCGGCATGCCAGCCATTGCCGACCCCGGCTCGTCAGTGGTGCGGGCCGCGCACGACCTGGGCATACAGGTGGTGGCGCTGACCGGCCCCATGTCGCTGATGCTGGCCCTCAGCTCCAGTGGCCTGAACGGGCAGAATTTTGCTTTTGTCGGTTATCTGCCGCAGGATGCTGGTGAAAGGTCGCAGCGGATTCGCGAGCTGGAGTCAATTGCGCTCAAAACCGGGCAGACACAAATATTTATTGAAACGCCTTACAGAAACGCCGCCTTGTTGCAGGCGCTGTTGCAAGCGCTGCAAGGCAATACCCGGCTGGCCCTGAGCTGTGGGCTGACCCTGGAAAAAGCCTGGTCACACAGCGCGCTGGCCAGCAACTGGAAAAAGACAAAACCTGTACCACCGCTGGATTTACCGGCTGTTTTTTGTATTGGCCGGTAAGGGAGGCAGAAATATCGCTGCTTACGCCCGTAAAAATGCCCGCAGTCTGCGGGCTTTTTTACGTCTGGCAACTCAGCAAACTATTTACCGAATCGCCGGAATCGCCTTCAAAGCCTTCATTGCACCTTCACCCATGGCGGCACCAAACTTTTTCGCCAGGCGTTCGGCCACGTTGTCACGGCGCGTGTAGTCAATGATCTCGTCGGTTTTCACGATTTCGCGGGCAACAAACTCCAGGCCGCCCAACTGGTCAGCCAGACCCAGTTCAACAGCTTTCTGGCCAGTCCAGAACAGGCCGCTGAAGATTTCAGGGTTTTCTTTCAAGCGTGTGCCGCGGCCCGCCTTGACCACACCGATAAACTGCTCGTGGATCTGGTTCAGCATGTCCTGCGCCAAAGCGCGCTGTTTTTCAGTCTGGGCACTGAAAGGGTCGAGGAAGCCCTTGTTTTCGCCAGCAGTCAACAGGCGGCGCTCCACGCCGAGCTTGTCCATCAGGCCAGTAAAACCAAAACCGTCCATCAACACCCCAATGCTGCCAACGATGCTGGCCTTGTCGACAAAAATCTGGTCGGCGGCAACGGCAATGTAATAAGCCGCAGAAGCGCAGCTTTCCTCCACCACGGCATAGACCGGTTTTTTGTGTTTGGCCTTCAGGCGCAGGATTTCGTCATTCATCATGCCGGCCTGCACCGGGCTGCCGCCTGGTGAGTTGATCAGCAGCACGATGGCCTTGGAACCCTCGTCTTCAAAAGCAGCCTTGAGCGCAGCGTTTACAAATTCGGCGCTGGCGTCGGCACCGGCTGCGATTTCACCCTTGATTTCGACCACGGCGGTGTGCGCAACGGCGGCATCGGTGGCCGGTGTACCGCGATGCAAACCGATCCAGACCAGGGCAACAAAAAACGCCAGCCAGGCCAGCAACCCCAGGAACCCAGTAGTAGTTACTAA
>JAZKIK010000466.1:9081-10716 GCA_040384925.1 Pseudomonadota bacterium
AAAAACGCCAGCCAGGCCATACGCACAAAGGTTTTCCAGCGGCGTGTGGCTTTTTGCTCGTTCAGCGAGGCAAAAGCCAGTTTTTCAAGCGTTGCACGCTCCCAGCCCGGTGTGCCGGACGGATCATCTTTTAAATTCATTTTTACTGTTGTTTCAGAAGCTGTCTGTTCCCGTTCTGCCTGCACCATCGCTTGATCGTGTTCAAAATTGTGGTTTGAAGACGCATCAGGTGCTGGTTCAGGCAAATCGGGGCGGTTTGAATCATTCATATACGTGAGTTTAGGGGGCTATCAAAAAACCACCGGTTTAAGGTTGTAAGCAGAATGCCAATAAACAAGCCCGTCGGCCTCGGAAAGCGTGATTTTTATCAAGCTGCCACGACAAGGGCCACCAGCGCACTGCCCGGTACCGGGCTGATATGCCGCGCCGTGGCTTGCGCACAACAGCCACTGTCCACTGTCGTCAAAAACGCGGTTGGGTTGCCAGTCGAGTTCCATCGCCACGTGGGTACAGCGGTTTAAATAAGCGTGCGGCTGACCCTCAAAACGAATTGCAAAGGCACGGCAGGTCTGGCCAGCGTAGTTGATGTCAAAAGGCAGTGCCAGGCCACCTTCGGGCAAATCATGGCTGTTGCAAAGAAGCTGCAGGTCATTCATCAAACATCTCCCGGTGGCTGACCAGCCGACACTAAGCGTTGGCCAGCAACCAGCTGTGCAATTCCTGTACCGAGTGGGCCACAAAACGCGGTTTCAGGGCCACAAAAGCTTCCGGTTCATGCGCACCGTAACTCACCGCCACACTGGGGCAACCGGCATTCAGGGCCATTTGCAGGTCGTGAGTGGTATCGCCAACCATCAAGACCCGTTCTGCAGGCAGATTAAATTCTTCCATCAACTCATGCAGCATGCGTGGATGCGGTTTTCCAGCCGTTTCGTCAGCCGTGCGTGAACTGTCAAACCGGCCTTTGAGCTCCGCACTGCGCAATACCTCGTCCAGGCCACGTCTTGATTTTCCCGTAGCCACAGCCAGTCGGCAGGCGCGTGCCCTCAACGCATCAAGCATGGGCAACACGCCGTCAAAAAGACTCAGGTCGTCAAAATGCAGGGCGTAGTGATGCCGGTAACGCTCGCCCAGGGCCGGGTATTTTTCAGGTGGTACATCGGGCGCGGCATGGGCCAGGGCTTGCATCAGGCCCAGACCAATCACATAAGCCGCATCCTTGTCACTTGGCTTGCTGCCGCCCACGTCAAGCACGGCGGCCTGGATACAGCGGACTATGATTTTTGTCGAATCAAACAGCGTGCCATCCCAGTCGAAGGCAATCAGGTCAAAATTTCGGGTGTGCATGTGCTTATTGTCACCGCGCCACATGACTGCCATACGACGGGCTTATTGCGAATCACCCGTGGCAGGGTCTTCGACGCGGCCAGGCAAAAACTGCTGCAGTTCATGCGGCAGCGCAGCCTGAAGGTGAATGGTCTTGCGGGTCTTGGGGTGGTTGAACTTGAGGCTCCAGGCGTGCAAAAACATGCGTTTCAGCGCTGGCGCGCCTTCCACAGACTTGTGCAGCGCCCGGTTCAGCTCAAAGTCACCGTATTTGTCGTCACCGGCAATAGGATGACCTTCACCAGCCAG
>JAZKIK010000467.1:0-2618 GCA_040384925.1 Pseudomonadota bacterium
ATGTATCTGCCGATTTTCAAGCTGGGTGCAATTGTATGATGTTGGCAGACTTGCCGCGCGAGATGCTTGCAGCCCTGGCAGGCATCATCGGCTTGCTGTTTGGCAGCTTCCTCAATGTGGTGATCTACCGCATTCCGAAAATGATGGAGCAGCAATGGGTTGCTGAATGTGCCAGCTTATCAGGCAAACCTGTCCCTGACGCCGAATCCCAAGCCTTTAATCTGCTGGTTCCGCGGTCACGCTGCTCAAATTGCGGTCACGCGATTCGGTGGCATGAAAACATCCCGGTCTTGAGTTATCTGTTGCTGAAGGGAAAATGTTCAGCTTGTGGTGCCGCATACGGCATGCGGTATCCGCTGGTAGAACTGCTTACCGGCCTGCTTTTTGTGTTTTGTGGCTGGCGCTGGGGTGCCTCACTTACTACAGTTATCGGGTGTGGATTTTCGGCTGCCCTGCTTGCGCTGGCCCTGATTGACTGGGACACCACTCTTTTGCCTGATGACATCACTTTGCCCCTGCTTTGGGCTGGCCTGATTGCGGCTGCCTTGCAGTGGAATCCGCAGCTCAGGCTTGCAGATGCCTTGTGGGGTGCTGTGGCGGGTTATATGTCCCTGTGGCTGGTGTACTGGGCTTTTAAACTCGTCACAGGCAAGGAGGGTATGGGTTATGGAGATTTCAAACTTTTTGCCGCTCTGGGTGCCTGGTTTGGCTGGACTGCATTGATACCCATGATTCTGATGGCCTCGGTGATTGGTGCCGTGATTGGTATTGGGATGAAGTTTTCCAGTAGCCTGCGTGAAGGTGGTTACGTGCCCTTTGGTCCTTTTCTTGCAGGTGCCGGTTTTACGGCCATGGTATTTGGCCCGCAATCGATACTCCGTTTTGTCGGTCTTTAACCCCCTCGCACGCTTCCTGGCAAATTCAGTGCTGTCCAAATGAGTCTGCGTATTGGTCTAACCGGTGGTATTGGCAGTGGAAAAAGCACAGTGGCCCGCATGCTGCTGGAGTATGGTGCTGCGCTTGTCGATGCCGATGAAATATCGCGCGGCTCCACTGCCTCTGGCGGTCTGGCCATTCCGGCCATTCTTGAGCAGTTTGGCCCGCGAGCCATCATGCCTGACGGTGCAATGAACCGTGATGTGATGCGGCAGCTGGTTTTCAGCGACCCGGCAGTCAAATCGAAACTTGAGTCCATCATTCACCCGCTTGTCAGCAAGGAAAGTGAGCGTCAGGCTGCGGCTGCAAGCGCCGCAGGCCAGCGCTGCATTGTGTTTGACATTCCCTTGCTGGTTGAATCGGGGCGCTGGCGCCAGCAGCTTGATCATGTGCTGGTGGTTGACTGCCGTGAAACCACACAAATCAGCCGCGTAGTCTCGCGCAGTGGCTGGACACCAGAGGCGGTTCAAAAAGTCATGGCCGGGCAGGCCGGGCGGGCGCAACGCAGGGCGGCTGGTGATACATGCCTTTACAACGATGGCCTGACGCTGGAGGGTCTGTCCCTGCTGCTTAGGCAGTTAGCAGTACGCTTCGGGCTATGATGACCCTATGACTGAGCCGACAAAGACAGCGCTGTGATCCTTTACGAGTATCCCTTCAACGAACGTATACGCACTTATCTGCGGCTTGAGCACCTGTTTCGCCGTCTTGGCGAGCTGGTTGCGCGTGAACAGGCCATCGATCACCATTTTGCAATCATCACCATTTTTGAAGTGATGGAGGTGGCAGCCCGCGCCGACCTGAAAATGGACGTGCTCAAGGATCTGGAAAAACAAAAACAGGTTCTCAATGGTTACCGCGGCAATCCGGCCATTGCAGAGGCGGTTCTGGATGAGGTCACGGCTCAGCTGGAACGCTGTTTTTCGGCTTTGAACGGGTCTGCTGGCAAAGCTGGTCAGACCCTGACCGAAAACGACTGGCTCATGAGCATTCGCAGCCGCGTCGGTATTCCAGGTGGAACCTGTGAGTTCGATTTGCCGGCCTACTATGCCTGGCAGCATTTGAGTGTTCAGACCAGGCAGCAGGACTTGCAGCGCTGGGCGGGGACTCTGGTGCCGCTGGCCGAATCAGTTCGCCTGTTGCTGCAATTGCTACGGGACTCAGGTGCGCCGCAAAAAGTCATGGCACCAGCCAGCCAATACCAGCAGAATCTCCCGCAAGGGCGCACTTTTCAGCTGCTGCGTCTGCGAATCAACCCGGAGCTCGGCCTGATTCCGGAAATCAGCGGCAACCGTCTGATGGTTTCGGTGCGTCTGATGCGTCATGAGGGTGACGACAGGCTGCATCCCGCCGCAGTGGATGCCTCGTTTGAACTGACACTTTGTTCCTGAATATTTGCAATCATCCTAGAAACCGCAGTTGACCGCTTGTAAACATCTCCAAAGCCATATGGATATTGACTTTTTTGCCTCCGTTGGCCTTTACCCTTTGGGTGAGAGCGCTATGCACCCGATTGCACCGCGCCCGGCGCGCCTGGCTGCACTCGAATGGGCTCGTCAGAGACCATGCGACACGCTCCTCCTTGCGCACTCTAGTGCGCGGCGTCGTCACGCCTTGCCAGGCACGCCGCTCGCGGCACACTCGGGCGCATCCAACTGCGGTTTCTAGGATGAAGCCAGATC